>CAZQHJ010000075.1:0-11790 GCA_964593225.1 uncultured Thiotrichales bacterium | reverse complement strand
GGCCAAGCCTTATGGCTCCACCGCTCAAACCGGTGCCTTACCTGTCAGAGAGTTACTTACCCCTGGAAATGACGAGGTCCGACCTGCGCGACCAGGAGTTACGTCGACAATTGTCATCCAAGTCACTTGACAGTGTTCGAATGGCCAAACCGTTTGCAACGCAGCTTTTATGTGAGAGTGCTGAGTTTGGCCAGGTTATTCAGTTAAGCATGGACCGAACTGATATTGGGAATCGTTTTGCTGTTTTAACCATCGCTCCGCGAATTGGTGAGCGCGCGTTACCCTTGATTCGGACAGCTGAAAGCGGAGCGGCAAATATCGCGTACGCCTTGAAAGCAATTTTCTCACTGACCTTGGCCAAGGAGATTTGCTCACTACCGGTACCCTCGCACAGGGTTATCAAGAACGCTACGAGGCCAATGTGTCATTATTCCAAAGCGAGATTATGATCAACATAGGCATTTTGCATGAACCGGGGCACAAGGAACCCTGGATTATCGCCTATTCTTCTCGCCGGTGTATCTGGCCTATGTTTTCCGATTTCAAATCCCGTGGTTTCGGTCCGGAAGACACTCGCATCGAAGATGCCAACCGCATACATAACCTGATTCTTGTCATGGTGTTAGCTATGTATTGGTGTGCGCGCGTCGGGCGTGATGACGCCATTGACAACAAAACCGCTCTCGAAAAAAAGCCTTCAACATGCAGGGGACCAATCACTGGTCTGTCCGAAAAGCATATTGCTCTGCGTTATCCCGGTTTGAGAGAGGGTTACGCATCTTGATTCGCATAGGGCAAAACTCTTTACAACTGCCTCCATTTGCTCCTCAACTGAAAGTGTATAAATAAATTTGCATGTTCTGATAGGTGGTGAGCACTTTCACCATCAAAACCGGTAACTGTCAGATTGAGTCTGAACTACTACAAATTACGTGCAGGCCGAGTTTCGTCCGAAAAAGATCTCTTCCATTTCCCGTTGCAGTTGTCTGCGTATTTTCTTCCGTTCCCTTTCCTCCAGATCCTTTTCACCGGCGCCGAACAGATAGTCATCCAGGGATATCTCCTTCAAGATCATTTTCGATAGATAGGTGTGTTCATGGGTCATGTTGATATCTATCGATTCGTAACGCGCCTCGATGGCGCTGTCGATAAAATCGCGGACAGAATTGATATCGTGATCGATAAAATGCTTGCGACCTTTTATGTCCCGAGTGAATCCCCGGATTCGATAGTCGATGATCACGATATCCGAGTCGAAACTTTGCAGGAGCACGTTTAGCGCTCGCAGCGGCGAGATTTCCCCACAGGTTGCCACATCGATATCGGCCCGAAAGGTCGCAATACCGTTTTCCGGATGACTTTCGGGATAGGTGTGAACGGTAATGTGGCTCTTGTTCAAATGTGCTACCAGGGCGTCTTGGTATACCGCCGCTGATTTTTCCGCGGGATCACCAGGGTTGGGAGAGTCCGCGATCAACATCGTCGCGCTTGCTCCCTGGGGATAGTAGTCTTGATGAGCGGTGTTAAGGATAGTAGCCCCAATGATTTCGGATATCTGTTCCAAGATACCGGTTAGGCGCCGGGCGTTATAGACCTCGTCGATGTATTCGATGTACTCGCGCCGGTGTTGTGGTGTGCGAGCGTAACATATATCGTAAATATTGAAACTCAGTGTCTTAGTCAGGTTATTGAAACCTTCCAGCTGCAATTTTTTCAACAGCTTCCCCATACTATTTCAACCCTTCTCAGCATGATACCCGCCTTTTTCGTCTATTTTTGCCCTGCCGGGATGCACAATCCGAACTTTTGCAAGGCTACATCTTTATGGAGTCGGGCTGTTTTCCTCTCGTGTGCAACCGGAATAGCGTATGACTTCGGTTTTCAATCCCATCAGATCAAGCAAATCGATGAACGGATCCGGATCAAGTTCTTCCACGTTTTTCATCTCCTTGCAATCCCAGTGTCCCTGAACCACCAGAATTGCCGCCGCAACCGGTGGGACACCGGCAGTATAGCCGATGGCGTGTGCCTCGACCTCTTTGTAGCAAACCTCGTGGTGACATAGGTTATAGATGAAGATCTCCTTTTCTTCGCCCTCGCCGATGCCCCGGATCAGGTTGCCAATGCAGGTCTCGCCGCTGTAGCCATGGGCAAGGTCGGTCTGGGCCGGTAGGCACGCCTTGAGAACCTTGATGGGAATGACTTCCACGCCTTCTTTGGTTGTGACCGGCTCGAAACTCAGTAGCCCGATATTCTCCAGTACCGTGAGACAGTTGATATAGTGATCGCTGAATCCCATCCAGAATCTAACGGTATCGATATCCATGAGGAGGGGGAGGGAGTGCACTTCATCGTGTCCCATCAGATACAGCTTGTGTTCCCCCAGATGGGGGAAATCGAATGTCCTCGATACCGAATGATGGGTTGTTTTCTTCCACTCGCGGTTTTCCCAATACCCGACCGGCTCGACAACCTCTTGCAGATTGGTTTCCGGGTCGAAATTCGTCGCGAAGAATTTTCCGTGATTCCCGGCGTTGATATCCATGATATCGACGGAGATCAATCGGTTGAAATAATGTTTTTGCGCATAGGCGCAGTAGGCGTTGACGACGCCCGGATCGAATCCGACACCCAGGATTGCGGTTATCCCCTGCTCCTTGCATCTCTCCCGTCGCTTCCATTCATAGTTTCCGTACCAGGGAAAGGGCTCGATGGGAAAATCCTCAGCCTGGTGGACGGCCGTGTCGATATAGGTAGCGCCGGTTTCGATGCAGGCATCCAGCACGGGCATGTTGCAATAAGGGGCGGCGACACAGATGACCATATCCGACCGGGTCTTTTCGATGAGTTCGATGACATCGGCGGTATGGGTGGCGTCTATTCGTCCTGAATGAAAAGCGCCCCGCCCGTCTTTCAGGCTCCCCTTCCGGCGAATGCTTTCGATAATGGCCTCGCATGCGGACGGGGTTCGGGAGGCGAGATGGATATTGCCCAGGATATCGTTATTCTGTGCACACTTGTGCGCGACAACGGAACCCACCGTACCTGCCCCGATAATCAAGGTATTCACTGATATAACCCCCTTGTTTGGTTGTTCGGACAAACGTGTTGAATGCCCTAGGCCCGACAGGCTCCTAGTGCCCCCTTGAAATCGGCGTAGCCGAAATCCCTGATGAGTTCCACATCCCCGTTCAGTCTCTCGATAACGATAGCGGGACGCCGCAGCCCATTGAACCAGTTCGCCTTCACCATGGTATAGCCGCCGGCATCGGCCATGTGGATCTCGTCCCCCGGTTTAAGTTTCCGATGGAGATGAAACGTCCCGAAGATATCTCCCGCCAGACAGGACTTCCCCGCGATCATATACCGATACTTGCCCGTACCGATGTTCGCGATGCCCGCGGCCTGGTCGCGGTAGATCAACAGATCCGGCATATGGCACTCGATGGAACTGTCCACGATGGCGATATCCCTCTCGTTGTGTATCACATCCAGCACCCGGGTCACCAGCACGGTGCTGTTGGAAACCACCGCCTCCCCCGGCTCCAGATAGACCTGAACCTTGAATTCCTCGGCAAATGACTTGAGTCTGCGCGCCAGGGCGTCCACCGGATAGCCCGGCTGGGAGAAATAGATCCCCCCGCCCAGGCTGACCCAATCCACCTTGCGCAGAACCGATTCGTATTTCGCCGCAATCCCCTTCAACGACCGATGGAAGGCCTCGAAGTCGTCGTTTTCACAGTTGAAGTGGAACATGACGCCCCGGATCAAGGGCAGCACATCCATGACGGCATCGGGATTCGATTCCCCGAGACGGGAATAGCGCCGGGCGGGATCGGCCAGCTCCGGGCTTTCGCAATGGGAGCAACTGACGCCGGGATTGATGCGCAGGCCAATGCCCGCCCCACCGCACCGGGCATGGAAAGACGTAAGCTGCGCGGCGGAATTGAAGATGATCTTGCTGGCAAAACCCGCCAGCTCGTCCACGTCCTCTTCCGCGTAGGCCACGCTGTAGGCATGGGTTTCCTTGCCAAATTCCTCATGGCCCAATCTTGCCTCGAACAGGGAACTGCTGGTGGTCCCGTCCATGGATTGCCGGATGAGATCGAAGGTGGACCAGGTGGAAAAGCATTTCAACGCCAGCAGGCATTTGGCCCCGCCGTCGCGACGCAGGGAGTCGATGAGCGCGAGATTGCGGGCAATGCCGCGCTCGGAGATGAGATAGTAGGGGGTGTTGACGGTAGGCAAGGGGTTGTCTCGTTTTCGATGGGCATTATATGCGGCATGGGCGCAGTCTATTTTAACCGTATCGGAAAAACAAAGAGCGGTAGGGGCAGAGCTGTTCAGTTCTCTACCAATTGGCTTCGGGTGGTCCGGGATCGCCCCCTCCCCTCCTCCCCGATTCCTAATTCTTAAATTCGTAACTGCCTACCATATCCGGAATTGATGGAAGAGAGATCGTTTGGTTACCATCCGTGGCCCTGGAGCCCGGGCAATTTGTTTGTTGCCCTCCCTGGCTGCCGGGTCCCGGCATTCCCTGCCGGGATGACGGGAGTGGTAAATCAAGGCGCTCCCGTGGAAATTCAGCAACCACGTCATCCCGCCAGGGATTGGCGGGACCCAGGGGCCAGGGAGGGCAAAGAAAATCTCGGATAAGCCTGCCGCGAACACGCGGGTAGGCAGTTACCTTCATTCGTAACCCTTCTCCACGAACGCCTTCCACGCCGCCGGCGCCATCTCCACCGCGCCCTTTTCCAGCGCCCATTCCCGGAAGCCTTCGGGGGCGTTTTTGATGCCAAGGATATTGGCCTTCCGGATGGATACGGTCGCTTTCCAGTTTTCAATCTCCCCAAGCCGCGCCCCGGAAAGGTCTGCTCCCGTCAGCTCCGCCCCGGAAAGGTTTGCAAACTTAAGATTCACCCCCGCAAGTTTTCCCTTCCAGGTCCTTAGGGTCTCCCGGGTCCATTGGAGGATCTCCGGGTTCGGTTCCCGCACAAAGAGGGAGGTAAACACGGAATTTCCCCGGAATGGCCACATGAGATCGGGCTCCAGGGGCGTTCTCATCCACTGGATACGGGGGATCTGACTGATCAGCTTCTTGAATGCCTCGCCGTCGCCGGTGGCGAGCTGGGAGGCCAGGGCCCCCATGCGGTTTTCCACTCGGTCCAGGGCCGCTTCATGGTTGGTGGCGGCGATGCCGTACAGTCCCACGTAGATGCCCACCACCCAGAGGACGAAGGTGGGCGGTTTTTGGTAATCCGGGGCATTGGGCCGCTTGATCCAGATGAGTTCCACGATGTGTCTGAGCCCGGAGAGGGTATAGAGGAACCAAGGGAGCCCATAGAGGCCCCGAAGCAGGGGCAGCGTCAGGAGATAAAAGACCCACAGGGTCTTCCGGACGGGGATGGGGAGTTTGTTCATGGTTTTGCCTGTTTGTGGGACATGTTTTTACCACCGTAGGGGCGATTGATTAATCGCCCCTACATGAATCGCCCCGTAGCGTCTCGGTTTGAAATCTTCGGTTAACGTTATCCTTGCCCCAAGGGGGCTACGTATGCAAAGCCCAGGGTTGCGGCGAAGCCGCTACCCTGGGAAGGGAATGCACAAAGATCCAACCCCAACGGGGTTGCGTAAAGGAAGCCATGGGAACCATGACGCAACCCCGTTGGGGTTGTATTTGTGTTGTCCCATTACCCAGGGTAGGCGCTTCGCGCCAACCCTGGGCTATATTACACAGCCCCCTTGGGGCAAAGAGAACAATGCTTGTTTTGCGGAAAGTCCGGAATTCAGTCGTGAACATGTTAGCGCTTCGCGCCGGATCCGAAGCGGGATGGGCTCAGATTCCGGCACCGGTTCTTCCGGAATTTTTGTTTTTCCGAAACTTTAAAAGTATACCCCTTGGATCAACCACTCCCGTCATCCCGCCAGGGATTGCCGGGACCCGGTTGCCAGGGATGGCCAAGAAATGTTTCCTCTTTTCTTGCCATCCATCCCATCACCGGCGATAATCCTCCCATGGCGCGGATCGCGGGCGGCCTTGTTCGAACGGTTCCTTGCCTGGATCGGATCGAAACCTGAATTTTTCATCGATTTCCGGCCTTGAATCCGGCATTCCAGGTCTCGAATCGGTAATTCCAGGCCTTGTTTTTCCGATTCGATGCCTTGAATGATGAAATCAATGCCTCGATTTGTAAACTTCAGGCCTTGAATTCAGCATTCAAGGCCTTGTTTTCTCCATTCGATGCCTGAAATCCGGCGCGCCATCCCTGAATTACACCATTTTTCATCAAGATTCCCGGAGGTTATCCATCATGGCCGCTTTCCCCACCAAGGAATCCGACATCCTCGCCCTGGGCGAGAAGATCGTGGCCGGTCTCGAGGATAACACGGATGTCTATCCGGCCCCGCCCATCACCACCGAGGCCCTTGCCGGAAAGCTGGAGGATTATCTGGCCACCAGGAATGCCGAACAGGCCGCCATGGCCGCCCTGGAGGCGGCGGTGAACGAAAAGAAGACCGCGCTGCGCGTCTTCGGCGAGGCCATGAAGACGGAGCTGCGCTATGCGGAGAATACGGTAAACTTCGATGATGCGAAACTCAAACTCCTCGGCTGGGGCGGGCGAAAAGCCAAGACCCCCCTGCAGGTGCCGGGGCAGGCCCGGAGCCTCGAGATCGCGCGCCAGGGCGAGGGGACCATCGCCCTGCGATGGCGGGCCCCCTCCGATGGCGGGGGCGTGGCGGCCTATAAGGCCCAGCGCCTGGAGCGCTTTACGCAACAGGCCCCCTGGCTGGATGTGGGGACGGCGGTGGGTCTGGAGATTACCCTGGCGAACCAGGAGCGCGGGAAGGAGTTCGAGTTTCGCGTGCGGGCCATCAATAAGGCCGGCGATGGGGAGGCGAGTAATACGGTGATGGCGGTGTTGTGAGAGAATTACGAATTGGGAATGACGGATTACGAATGACGAGCTTCGGGAGAATTTCCAACGCCTCCCGTAAAGTCCATGGAGAATGAGGATGGAAATATGGGAAGAATTGTCACCACCGTGGATGTCGAGAATCTTACCTCGGCGGGGAAATCGAAAAAGATCGATGTGCCGGTGGATACGGGGGCGAGCCATCTGACGCTTCCCCTGGCCTGGAAAGCGCAATTCGGGCCTTTCAATACGGAAGAGCGCGTGGATCTCAAACCGCCACCCGGGAAGTCGTCCAGGAGGGGGACCGTGTGCGGTCCTGTCAGGATACGGGTGGAAGGATTCAGGGCCGTGTATAACGAGGTGCTGTTTCTGGATATGGAACCCAATGGCGGCCAGTACGACGGCCAACACGAGCCCTTGCTCGGTTATATCGTCCCGGAACAGTGTGGCGCGGCGGTGGACATGATCGGGCACGGATTGATTCCGGTGAAGTATATGGATCTCAAGGCCAGCGCGGCAAAACGCTTCGGGTAAGGTGATGCATGGGTAACAAGCCTTGCCGGATTTCCGTCGGTTTTCAGAAGGGCCGATATATAAACATTGGTATCGATGACCAACCTCGACCTAATCTCCATATACCAGCTGCTCGAACTCTTCGTCGGTGAGTTTGTCTATTCCGTTGCGCTTGGCCGAAAGCTGGCAGGCCCGCATGGCCTGGAGCAGGCCCTCCGTTATCATCCGCTCCTCTTCCTCCGTCCTTGGGCGCAAGGGCGGCGTGATTATTCTTCTCCTCCCCCCGGCGAGCACCCCCGCACGGGAACGCGGAAGGCCCGGCCCTGCCGTTTCATGGAATGCCGTTTGTCTCATCATGATTCTGTCCTTTTTTTGCGTTTTGCATCCACTTGGGACCTTTACACTTCGTGCAAAAGTCTCTTTATCGGTTAACCTGTAAATTCGGATGGAACGGGGCATTAGGCCTTTGCGTAAGTTTTTCCTTTCAAACTTCAAACTTCACTCTTCACCGAAGATACACCCCATCCTCGCCGATCCTGCCGGGACCTTCCAGCACATAGATCCCCGCCGAATTCCCCTTCACGTGAAAGCCGATGGTCCCATCGCCCACGGCGATCTCGTTTCCGGTCACCGCGTCCCGATAGAGGCCGTTCCTGATGCCCCCGACGGAAATCCCCTGATCGCCCCCCATGGCGAGCCCCACCACGGCGACGCTCTCGCCATTATTGTAATCGCGCACGAAGCTCATGCCGCTGCCCCACTCGTTCACATGGCTCATGGGCGCCTTCTGGAGGGCCGGGATGGCGCGGCGAATGGCGTTGAGGCGCTGGATGTGTCGGTATAGGGGATGGCTTTGGGTGGCGCCGATTCGCTCGTCGGCCAGGTGGTCCCCGAAATAGGCCCGGCCCGTGGATTCCAGGGTGTCCTTCTCCCCCATGACATCCTGGGGCGCGCCCTTCATGAATTCGATCTCCTCCCCGTAATAGAGGCAAGGGATGCCCCGGGCCGTCCAGAGGAGGTTATAGGTGGCCGCCGCCATCCATTGCTCGCCCTTGTACCGGAACATGAAATCGTTGTCCGGTCCGATGTCGTGGTTTTGCAGGAAGGTCACCAGGGTGGTGGGGTCCCCGTAGATCCAATCCATCCCGAAGACCTGGCCGATCTGGGCGTAGCTGCCCCGGGAGACATTGTCCCGGAAGGTGGAAAAGAGGCCGAAGTCCAGCACCGCAAAACCCGAATCCCCCCCCGAGTTCGGGTCCTGGGGGTCGTGGCCGAGGCGCGTGTACCACCACGGGCGGATAAAGGAAGGCCCGTTGTCGCCGCCGCCGAGATCCCCCCAGCCCAGACCCTTCACCAGGTTCTCCCCGAACACGAAGGTCCCCGGCTTGTGGGCTTTCCAGGCGTTCACGTAGGTCAGCAGCGTATCCCGGGGGACATGCTTCACCGTATCCACGCGGATGGCATCCACGCCCATGTCCAGGTAACCACCGATGGCGTCGTTCAGGTATTGGCGCACATTTGCGTTTTCCAGGGCCAGATTGATGCAGTCCCCGGCGATGTGCTTGGTCTGCACCGCCGCGCTCTCCCAGTCCCCGCCGCAGATAAAGCCGTCCTGCATGTACCAGGCAGGATCCAGCTCATTGGCGTCGATGCCGAAAAAGCGCCCCGGATTGTAGCCGGATTTGGGCACCGTCTCGCCGGTCTTCGGGTCTGTCAGGGGCTCCTTCCCTTCCGGGTCCCGCCCGTGGCGCTCCCGGTACCAGTCCGGGGCCACCGGGTTATCGATGTCGTCCCGGTTCGGCCAGGCGTAATTGCCCAGATTCCCCTGATAGGGGCCATGGTTCTCCTGCCCCTGTTCCTTCCCCTGGGCCACGTAGTACTTGATGGGCAGATGGTCGATGTGGACCTTGCCCCGGATGCCGTACTGACAGGAGTGGTTGATCACCACGTCCTGGATGAGCTTCATGCCCCGCTTGTGCATCTCGTCGATGAGGTCCCGGTAGGTGGCCCCGGGAGACTCCAGCCTGGGATCGATACGGGTCCAGTCATAGGCATGATAGCCGTGGTAATCCAGGCCGCTGCGGTTCTCCACCGGTGGGGTGATCCAGATGGCGGTAAAGCCCAAGTCCTTGATGTAGTCCAACCGCTGGATGAGGCCCTTGAAGTCCCCCCGCCAGTGGGGGTCTTCCGGCTCGCCGGTCTCGGGATTGAACCGGATGCGATCGCGGCAGAAGAAGTTGTTGGCGGGATCCCCGTCATGGAAGCGGGTGGTGATGAGAAAATAGATGGTCTCCTCCCGGAAGTCCTTCCCCGTCGGGGTCGCCGTCTTCTTCGGGGCCGGCGGCGGCTTTTGGGCCGACCCTTTTTTAGCCGATTCGGGCGCGCCCTTCGCCCCCTCGCGTTTAGCCGCCCCCGCGTCCGGCCGCCGGTCGTGCCACGCCCCCTCCGCCGTCAACCAACCGGTCCGGTCCCGGGTCAGATCCCCCGTTTGCCGCCCCTGGTTGTCGTGGAAGACCACATTCGCCCCTGTCACGCCCGGGAATCGGTACGTGAACCAGCCATCACCCTCCGCGGTCATGGGCACCCCCGGCCACGCGCTGCCTCCCGCCTGGGGATGGGTGTTCCAGTAATGGATAGAAACGGTATCGGCCCAGTCCGTGGGTTTTTGAAAATGTAGGATCAAGTCGGTCATAAAAATAGCCTTCTTGTGAAATCGGTCGGTAACGGAAACGGGTTTCGCCCGGGGGCGCCGGGGCGCGGGGAGGGATGTCGGCGCGCGCGTGCGTCGGCGCGCGTATCGAGGCCCCGGGTCGGCCCCGGGTCGTCGCCCATCATGGGGAAAGGAGCGGCTGGATGTTCTTCTCCCAGACGGCCTCGGTCAGGGGACCCACATGTTTATAGGCGATTGTACCCTTGGCGTCGATGACAAAGGTCTCCGGCGTCCCGTAGACGCCCAGATCCAGCCCCAACCGGCCTTTCGGGTCATAAATATTCGCCACGTAGGGGTCCCCCAACCGATCCAGCCACGCCATGGCGTCGGCGGCGTTGTCCTTATAGTTGAGGCCGTAGATGGGGATGTCCCCCTGTCTCGCCAGGGCCATCAAAAAGCCGTGCTCCCGTTTGCAGGAGACGCACCAGGTCGCCCAGACATTCAGCAGCGACGCCTTGCCCGAAAAGTCGGCGGGGGTCATGGTGGTGGCCGGGTCCCGGAGCCGGGGGAGTTCGAAGGCCGGCAGGGGTTTCCCCACCAGAGGGGACGGCACCAGGCGCGGGTCCCGGGTAAGCCCGGCCCACAGCAACGCAATCAGCGCGACGAAGAGGAGGGGGGTGGAAAGGGTAGCAAGGGATGTCTTCAGGGATTGGTTCATCCGAATTTTGTCCGAGGGGTTCTCAATATCGGTTTATACTCTCATAAACGTTGTTATCTATCCAGGGTTATCTATCCGGCGTTATCTACCAGGGGCGCGCGCATTCGGCTGGCGGCGATCCGGCCTCTCCCACCCGATGATAGGCGCGACGCCCCCCGCCCGCGGGGCGGCCTCGAGTGCTTTCCGCTTGTCGCAGGTAGGCGAGCCCTCGGCTTGCCTCAAGCCCCGGGTTCGGCTTATGTCATCCGCCTGACCCGGGGTTTGGAGGGTCATCACCCTCAGCGCGGTCAGTTTCTCCCGCCAGCCGAATCTCTCCCGCATCCGGGATAACGGCCCCGGAGATCGCCTTGATGAGCGTGGATTTCCCCGCCTCATTGTCGCCGATAACCCCCGGCACCTCGCCGGGATAGAGATCAAAATCAGCCCCGTCGAGGGCACCACGCGGCCATAGCGCTTGCTGAGGTTCCGGGGCGTCAGAATGGGCGTCTTTCCCCTCGCGCCCGCCCTCATTTCGAGGCCTTCCTGATCCACTGATCCAGGGCGACGGCCAGGATAATCAAGCAGCCCAGGGCGAAGCACTGCCACAGCACATCCAGTCCCGCCATCTCCAGCCCCGAACTGAACACCCCCACGATGAGCGCCCCGAACAGCGCCCGGAGACCGAACCCCGCCCGCCGAACAGGGAGTCTCGCCGATCAGCACCGCCGTGTTGGCGTCCAGGTTGGCCTCGTAAAAGCTTTGCGGGGAGACCGACCCCACCCACCCGGCCGATGGATGCCCAGGCCGCAATCCCCCAGATAAAACCCGCCGCCCCGTAGACCGACAGCAGCACCCCATTGGCCCGTATCCCCGCCAGTGCCTCGTTCCATCTTATTTTTGGGATTTGTATACTTAGACTCCGAAATAGGACAAGACATTCATCTTGCAAGGTCAACGTCAGAACACTTAACCGCCTACGGCTATTCCTCGTATCTTCGCCTTGTCCTGAACGTTTC
>CAZQHJ010000074.1:0-11826 GCA_964593225.1 uncultured Thiotrichales bacterium | reverse complement strand
ACCTCCATTTGCCAGATTTGTCAATATAAAAATACTTTCATTCGGTTGCCCTGCTCCTCTACGAAGGCAACAAATTCCCGCTGTTCCGGTTTGAAAAAGACATGAATCCAGCGGTAGAAGTGCTTGTCGGAAACAGGAGGGAAAAATCGCCCCCGTCGCCCGTCGGCTCTTCTTGAAATTTGCCGTCTAAGAAACCATTGGGAAATGGCGTTATCTCTGAAATCGGTCGCCTACGGGAGATAAGTTGTACACCGGTGGAATATCGATATCGCTAATTGCGGGTGTCAGTCATTGGCGGAGGATATAAAAATGGCGAACTCGGACACCGAAAAAGGTCATGCCATCCTAAAAAAGGTCATCGTCTTCGGTGTGGTGTTTGCGGCGGGAATCACCTTTGCGGGTACATTCGGTTACGCACTGAAACTGTCCGATCAGGAGGAATTTTGTATTTCCTGTCACTCCATGGGGATGGTATTCCAGGAGTACCGGGAATCCTTACATTATAAAAATGCCTCCGGCGTATCGGCGACCTGCTCCGATTGCCACGTGCCAAAGGAATTTTGGCCGAAAATAGGCGCCAAGCTATTGGCCTACAAGGACGTCCTACATGAGTTTCTGGGCACCATCGATACCCGGGAAAAACTGGACGAACATCGTTGGGATATGGCCAACCGGGTGTGGGATAGAATGCGGGCGACAGGTTCACGGGAATGTCTTGCTTGCCACTCATTCGAAAAGATGGACCTCAGCGAACAGGACCGTTCCGCGCGCAGAAAACATGGGTTGGCCGTGGACCAGGACAAGAGCTGTATCGATTGTCACCAGGGGATTGTACATCATCTGCCGGATGAACCGGATGTCGGATAAAGGTCTGTAAGGTTGCCTACGGGGAATGAAAAACCCAGGCGCCGATCCCGATGATGGGAAATACAATTCCGCTTCGCAAAACTTAAGGATGGTTATTCGAGAGGGATAAATATGGTACGGGCATGGTCGGTATTGCTGCTGGGATCGATGATTGGGCTGGCCCCGATAGCTGTTCTTGCCGACGACGATGATCCGAATAAACGGCTTCGACTCGCCGTCTCCGTGGGTGACGTGGAAACCATCCAACGCCTACTGGACAGCGAGGGTATCGACATCGATGCCGATAATGAGTTTGGCAAGGGCCCGCTCATGATTGCGGTGGAAGGGGGGCATCCGGGAATCGTTGCCCTTCTGTTGAACCGAGGTGCCAACGTCAATGCCAGGACCGTGGCAGGGGCAACGCCCCTGACCTTCGCCGCTGAAAACGGACAATTCCTGATAACGGCGCTTCTTCTGGAACGTGGCGCGAACATCCATCACCGCACCCGCGCGGGTTGGGACTCCCTGATGGTTGCGGCCCGGTATGGCATTACGCAGATGGTGGAGCAATTGCTCTTCAAGGGCGCGGATGTAACGGCATCGGACAAAAACGGCAAGACTGCCCTGATGCACGCGGCGCTCAAGGGGCATGCCGACACTGTGGAGCGCCTCATCGATGCGGGGGCCGAGTTGGAATCGCGCAACACATTGGGGGCCACGGCATTGATATTGGCCGCCGACCGGGGACATATCCACGTCGCGCGGGTACTGTTGCGCTCGGGCGCGGATATGGAGGCCCGGGATGGGTACGGCGCCACGCCATTGATCACCGCCGCCGGTCGCCGCCACGAACCGGTCGCCAAGTTGCTCGTGACCCAGGGGGCGAATGTCAACGCCTACGACAGTGACGGCTATACGGCCTTGATGGAGGCGGCATCGGTGGGGGATGTGGATATCGTGAATCTGTTATTGGAAAACGGGGCCGATCCCACCCCGAGGAATAACCCCGGCGATACGGCCCTCCATATTGCCAAGCGCAAACGTCATAAAGGGGTGATCCGCTTGTTGAAGGCAGCCGGGGAAGGCAAATAACACCGATTACCGGGAATCGTCCCGCCAATACTTGGGAAAATCCGGATTTCGCCAGCCGGGCGGGGCCACCTTCTCGGGGGGGGGACGCAGACGGGATACATAATCCATCTGTGCCCGGATATCGTGATCCGTGAAGCTTTTAATCTGTTTCACCATCTCCGGGTCCGCGTTGCGGCGTTTGCCGTCCCGTATCCACTCGAATTGTCGGACCAGGTACTCGTAATGTTGGCCCTGGATCAGGGGCCCGTGTTCTTCCGAAACACCCTCGCCGTTTTCTCCGTGGCACGCCACGCAATTGTCCCGATAGATCTTCTCCCCATGGGCCAAATCGGTGCCGGGCCCGATCCCATTGGTGGGTGACATGGGTAATCGCTCGATGTATTCGGCCACATCGATGATATCCTGGGCGGTGGGTAAGATTTCCCTGAGCGCAAAGGGGAACATGGTGGGATTGTCTCGGTTCCCTATCCCGATATCGATGAGTTGCTTGATCTGGACGACGCGCAGTTGCCCTGCAATCTGGGGGTAATAGCCGTCTTCCCGACCCCAGCCTTCCGGTTCGTGGCATACCGCGCAAATCAGATAGATCTTTTTACCATTCTCCGGATTGGGGGTCAGTTCCATCACCTTATCCACATCGTCCTCGTCATACTGGAAGGGGGCCTTTCCATCGAATGCCTCCGCCGCGCCGGCCCCGCGTCCATAGACGGAAAAGAAAGACAGGGTAATAAGAAATAGGGTGAAAAAAAGGCCCGAGCCCATCATTTCCGGTAACTTTCGATAATCTGTTTTGGATCTATACTTCGAACGGGTCATTTGTTTAATTTCGAAAGCAGTTGAAAGGCCGGATGGCATTGGAAATTATGCTTAACCATCAATGGCGTTACATATTTCAATACGATCAGCGCTTGTTTCGCGGGAAGTTCAAAATATGGCCGTTGAAAGTATACAATCAGTCATGATCAACTTCTTGGTACACCATGTCATAGGGGAGTTGCAGTACGTGGCAACTCTGCTATGACATCTCCACCACCCATTTCGCCACCATCCCGGTAACATGCCCACACTTCTCACCGCGCGCCTCCTTGAAGGCCTTGTAGCCCTCTTCGCGCCACATATCATAGGTGTGGCCCGTAAACGTCTGCTGCAACGCCTCGCAGGTCACGCCGCCGAATGTCTCCTCGAACCTCTCCACCAGTTCCCGACCCTTTTTGAAGTTCGATATAAAAGGGTTTTTTCCATCGAATTTATCCCGGTCCCGACCCCGCTTGGCGCTCAACGCCATCAGCCCGCCCGCCAGGGCGCCACAGGTCCCTTGACCCGTCAGACCGCCCCCGCCGGCCAGCCCATGGCTGGCCTTGATGGTCGCATCCTCCACCAACCCTATGGTTTCCTGCGCGGTGACGAGCACGCATTGGGGACAACACCCGTAGTTCAACTCGTATTCTCGCGCCTTCCGATAGGCCTCTTCCGCAAGGGCTTCTTTATCTTTCTTTTCCATCGCTGTCTCTGGAAATGACGTCCGAGTCGTGATTGCCATTCTTAATTCCCCTCTCCATCGGGATCGGTATCTCGGATCTCCCCCAACGGCGGCATATCATCCAGGGTTTGCAGGCCAAAGTAATCCAAGAACTCCCGGGTCGTCCCATACATAGCCGGCCGACCGGGGACATCCCGATGACCCAGCACCCGAATCCACTCCCGTTCCCGCAGCGTCTTCAACGTGGCGGAAGCGACGCTCACCCCGCGAATCTCCTCGATCTCCCCCCGGGTCACCGGCTGCCGATAGGCAATGATCGCCAGGGTCTCCAGCAGGGCGCGGGAATACCGGGGGGAACGTTCCGCCCAAAGACGCTGAATGTAGATCGCGTAGTCGGTCCGGATCTGATAACGGAAGCCGCTGGCCAGCTCCTTGAGCTCCACGCAGCGCGAGGCGCACTCCTCGCCAAGCGCCGTCAGGGCCGCCTTTATCGTCGGGCGATTCGGAAAGGAGTGATCGGCGTCGGCGGCATTCTCTTCCGACGGCGCTTCCCCGGATGACGCCCTGAACAGCCCTGCGAGCGTCTCCACGCTCAAGGGCCGGTCGGAGGCCAGTAATGCCGCCTCGACGATCCGCTTTATCGTATCGAAGTCCATGTCATGGGTACTGGGGTAGTGAAAAGTCAGGACCTTATGGTTCTCGCGTCTTTGTCCGTTTCCGGGATTATAAAACCAATGGGACTTATATACTTAACTCCATCGCATGGACAAGATCCTTATAAATCAACAAGATGATGAACAACAAGTCTGACCTTATTTTATGCGCATATCCGATTAATATTAAACAATATTATTGGTCAAAATGAAGCGCGAGTGGGAGTTAAGTATATAAGTCCCAAACCAATGGCCTTATCTTCTCTCCGACGTTCCCCACGTCCTTTTCTATTTTCAGGATTTAGTAGTTTCTTAATGACGGAATTTTGAAAAAAATGACGAAGAAATTCTCATGAACCTTTTTGGTTCCGGCTTTGTCGGGTTGGGAAAACAATAGCCCAATCGCGGGCATGGCCCGCTCCTTGTATGATAAATCTCAATGCTGTCTCGTAATTTCCATAAGGAAGATAGTCACTTGAAATGTCATGAAGAGATAGACTACTGTAAAGTCCCAGGGAAGCCGTCCGCTTCTTAGGCCAAGAGCCTGCACGTAGATTGGCTCCCTGCCCTCTTCGCCCATACCGGAGAGTATCTACCTACCGGATAGCCGCGTCCATTGTAGAACGATGGCGGCGGGATTTCCCACACCGACACGAGGACTCCCAGCATGGGCGATCACAAAGCCATCATGGAAATCACGACAATCATCCGCCAGGAAATCCATAAATCTCAACCTTTCCCTCAACCCGCCGATCTGTTTCCCGTCATGCGGTGTGTCTTACGCCGAGAGGACAAGGACAGCAGGAACATCCACTGGTTGGGTTGATTCCGGCGACGCGCCGGAGTTGACGGATGAGTTTTTCGAACTGGCCGAAGAATACGGTCTGAAAAAGGAACCGAAAATGACAGGAGACGATAGTCTTATGAGGAACAATAGGCTGAATTTGAGGCTATAATAGGGTAACGATCGACCTTAACTTGTACCGGAGTCGGGATTCCAGTATCCAACGATGGGGTTCCGAGTATCAACGGCGAAGCTCGGAACTTCGACAACGGACTTCGGAACTCTGCCGATGGCGCCCAGCGGATCGATCGGAGTATGGAATGACGCCGTGCTGAGGTTTGTCATTTTGTCACTCCCGGGTTTTTTGGGGTGGAAGAGGTGGGGGATTACGCTCTAAAATTCCAACGCTCTGCGCCACTACCCCGCACCATGAATCCGCCGCTCGACAACCGGCAACAACCTATTGGTTATCGCAAGATCATCATCGAAGGAATGCGCGGTGCGCGGGACGAGTTTTACACACAACCACAGGTTCCATCCATGCGTCCCAATCCTTTCAACGCCGCGGCCACCACCGCTAAAACCCCGTCCCCGATGGGAACGGGGTTCATGAAGGCCCTGGGCAAATTATTGCCTTTTGATGCCATCATTACCCGGGAAGAGGCGACCCGTCCCTACGAATGCGACGCCCTATCGGCCTACCGGCAACTGCCCAGGGTGGTTGTATTGCCCCGTACCGTGGAGGAGGTCCGGGCCATCATGGGCCTTTGCCACGAACGGGGCGTGCCGGTGGTCGCCCGGGGGGCCGGCACCGGGGTGTGCGCCGGGGCATTGCCCCATGAAACGGGGGTGTTGCTGAGCCTCGCGCGCCTGACCACCATCGGCCACATCGATCCCCTCAACCGCACCGCCCAGGTCCAGGCCGGGGTCCGTAACCTCGCCATCTCCGAAGCGGCGGCCCACCACGGCCTTTACTATGCCCCCGACCCTTCCTCCCAGCTCGCCTGCACGGTGGGGGGTAACATCGCCGAGAACGCCGGGGGCGTGCATTGTCTGAAGTATGGCCTGACCGTGCACAACGTGCTCGAGCTCCAGGTGGTGACCGTCCAGGGCGAGCTCGTCGAGATCGGCGGTGACGCCCCGGATTCCCCCGGATTCGACCTGTTGGCCTTGATGATAGGCTCCGAGGGCATGCTAGGTGTGGTGGTGGCGGCGACGGTCCGCCTGCTGCCGGTGCCCGAATCCGTCCGGCTCCTCCTGGCCGCCTTCGATGACGTGGAGAAGGCCGGTCTCGCCGTGGGCGAGATCATCGCCGCGGGCATCATCCCCGCCGGCCTCGAGATGATGGATAACCCGGCCATCGTGGCCATCGAGGACTATGTCCATGCCGGCTATCCCGTGGAGGCCGCCGCCGTCCTGCTGTGCGATATCGACGGCGACCCCCAGTCGGTCACCCAACAGGTCGACGCCGTGCGCGCCTTGCTGATCCGTCATGGCGCCACCGAAGTCCGGCTCGCCCGGGACGAGGCCGAGCGCGAGCGCCTTTGGCGCGGGCGCAAATCCGCCTTCCCGGCCATGGGACGCATCGCCGCCGATTACTATTGCATGGACGGCACCATCCCCCGGCGTCGTTTGCCGGAGGTCCTGTCCCACATCGGCCAACTCTCCCGGAAACACGGCCTGCCCGTGGCCAATGTATTCCACGCCGGCGACGGCAATCTTCACCCCCTCATCATGTATGACGCTAACCGACCGGATGAACTCGCCCGGGCGGAGGCGTTCGGGGCCGAAATACTGGAACTCTGCGTCGCCGTCGGTGGGACTATCACCGGGGAGCATGGCGTCGGCGTCGAGAAACTGGGCCAAATGTGCGTGCAATTCTCGCCCGAAGAGCTCGCCCAGTTTCGGGCCGTGAAGGACGCCTTCGACCCGCAAGGATTACTCAATCCCGGCAAGGGGATCCCGACCCCGCGTCGTTGTTCCGAATATCGGATGTTTTCCGGGCGCGAATAACGACAATACTCAACGATTTTTTAAAATATGTCCGAAATGAACCTCCTCGACTTCCCCATCGGCCCTTCCCATCCCTTCTTCCTCATCGCCGGTCCCTGCGTCATCGAAACAGAAGCGCTAGCCCTGGAAACCGCATCGGAACTGAAAGCCATCACCCACCGGCTCGGGATCCCGTTTGTCTACAAGTCCTCCTTCGACAAGGCCAATCGCAGCTCGGCGGAAAGCTTCCGGGGGCCGGGGATCGAAGAAGGACTTCGGATCCTGGCGAGGGTCCGAGCGGAGCTCGGGGTGCCGGTGCTGACCGATGTCCATGAATACACGCCCCTGGATGAGGTGGCCGAGGTGGTCGATATCCTGCAGACCCCGGCCTTTCTGTGCCGGCAAACCGATTTCATCCGGGCCGTGGCCCGGCAAGGCAAACCCGTCAACATCAAGAAAGGGCAGTTCCTCGCCCCCTGGGACATGATGCATGTCGTGGAGAAGGCGAAAAAAACCGGTAACAGTCGGATAATGGTCTGTGAGCGCGGGACGTCCTTCGGGTACAATTACTTGGTTTCCGATATGCGCAGCCTAGCGGTCCTGGCAAAGACCGGTTGCCCGGTGGTCTTCGATGCTACCCACTCGGTGCAACTGCCCGGTGGGCAGGGTGCCCACTCGGGGGGCGAGCGGGAGTTCGCGCCGGTACTGGCCAGGGCCGCCGTGGCCGCAGGGGTGGCAGGCATTTTCATGGAAACCCACCCGGAGCCGGAGAGGGCATTGAGCGATGGTCCCAATGCGTGGCCTTTGGGGGAGATGGCGCCGTTGTTGGCGATGCTGAAAGATATCGACGATGTGGTGAAATCACAGAGTATTAAATAATTTTTTCAAGATATGTGAATATTGAACAACAAGCTTCGAATTGTTGTAGTGGGCCGTAGATTGGGGTGACCAAAGCAAACCCCAACACGAACATTTCCCGACACATCCATATTGGAGCTCACGCCGAAGCACTCACCTCAAACTACGAACTCCCCGTTGGGACAACGAATGGACGAAAATCGACACCGAGGCGAGAACGAGGCACTAGGCTCTGTTGATATTTGGCGAGAATCCCTTATTTTTCAATTTGCTATACAAAAACGTCAATTTGCGAGAAATCATTGTATATCAATGGGTTGAACAAATCCTGAAATCAAATGTCAACAGAGCCTAGTCTACAACAACTGACGCTGGAAGAGGTCGGCGGATATGTGCGCGCCCATATCGCCCAATGGATTGTCGAAGAGAGGGTCGTCGAAGAAAGATTCGCCCATTTTTCTGCCGCCCGCGAGTCCGAACTGCGAGAGCGGATGATACGGGTCGAGGAAGAATTGAGGCACCAGCGGGAACTGATGAAGCAGGGCTTCGATCTCATGGAGAAACGGTTCGACGCGATAGATAAGCGCTTCGAGGCCATGAGCGAGGAAAATAATCGGCGCTTCGACGCCATGGGCGCGGAGAATAACCGCCGTTTCGAGGAAATGAACAAACGCATCGACCGGTTCATGCACTGGTCGTTCGGGATAACCATCGGCTCCGCATCCCTGGTAATCGCGGTATTAAAATTTCTATGATCTCGCCGGGCGAAATCGTGCAAGAATAGCCGAGGGCCTGTTCGAACCGGACGTTCGTCGCGAGAGCAAATCATAACCGTTTGGTTTCATATTCCCTTAGGAGTCGAAATGGAATCCCGCATTAGCATGATCTGCCTGGGCGTGGCCAACCTGGAAAGGTCCATCAAGTTTTATGAGAAAGGGTTGGGCCTGCGTCGCAAGCATTTTGATGGCCCCATCGCCTTTTTCGACCTGGACGGGACGTGGCTTTCCGTGTTCGGGCGGGAGTCCCTGGCCAAGGACGCGGGAGTCAGCGCCAAAGGTAGCGGTTTTTCAGGCGTGACGTTGGCGTACAACGTAACCGGCGAGGAGAAGGTGAAAGAAGTCCTGCTTGAAGCCGAGGCAGCCGGCGCGACTATCGTTAAGCCGGCCCGGAAGGCCGACTGGGGTGGATTCCATGGCTACTTCTCCGATCCGGATGGACATCTGTGGGAAGTGGCCTTCAATCCCTTCGTGTGGATCGGCCCGCCGGCGGGGGCTTGACACGGATTGTTCAGGATTCCGACGATAACAGACTGATTCCAGATTGCCGGATTGGATTTTCCCGTTCCCACGAAATGTGTTGAACGGTTACGGAATTTCCAATCTTTAGAATTTCCGGCTTTCAATTCCCGATATTTCAATTTTCAATTCTGTAAGGAGATCGACAGTGGCAAAAATCACCGATATCAAGGCTCGCGAAGTCATCGATTCACGGGGCAATCCCACCGTGGAGGCCGACGTCATACTCGATTCCGGCGCCATGGGTCAGGCGGCCGTTCCCTCCGGCGCCTCCACCGGTTCGCGCGAAGCCGTGGAGCTTCGGGACGGCGACAAGAACCGCTTCGGCGGCAAGGGCGTCGCCAAGGCCGTGGACAATGTCCACAAGGTCATCAAGCCGGCCCTCATCGGCATGGATCCGGCCAGTCAGATCGAGATCGACAACAAGATGATCGAACTCGACGGCACCGATAACAAAGGCAAGCTGGGCGCCAATGCGCTCCTGGCGGTCTCCATGGCCACCGCCAAGGCCGCGGCCATCGCCCAGGGCGTGCCCCTCTATCGTTACTTGGGCGGAGTCGGCCCCTTCCAAATGCCTGTGCCCATGATGAACATCATCAACGGCGGGGCCCACGCCGACAACAACGTGGATCTCCAGGAATTCATGATCATGCCCGTGGGCGCCCCCACCTTGAAAGAGGCCCTGCGCTATGGCGCCGAGGTCTTCCATGCCCTTCGCAAGGTATTGCAAAAAGGTGGCATGAACACCGCCGTGGGTGACGAAGGTGGTTTCGCGCCGAACCTTCCCTCCAACGAGTCGGCCATCGAAGTCATTATGGAAGCGTGCGAGAACGCCGGTTACAAGCCGGGCAAGGAGATCTACATTGCCCTGGATTGCGCTAGCTCCGAGTTCTACAAGGATGGCAAATACAACATCGAATCCGAAGGTAAGATCCTGGATTCCGAAGGATTTGCCTCCTACCTGGAGGCCTGGGTGGACAAATATCCCATCATCTCCATCGAGGACGGCATGGACGAGAGCGACTGGGGCGGCTGGAAGGCACTGACCGACAAGATCGGCAAGAAGGTCCAGCTGGTAGGCGACGATCTCTTCGTGACCAACCCCGCCATCCTTGCCGAAGGCATCGAGAAGGGCATCGCCAACTCCATCCTCATCAAGGTGAACCAGATCGGCACCCTGACCGAGACCCTCAAGGCCATCCAGATGGCTAAGGCCGCCGGCTACACTAACGTCATCTCCCACCGTTCCGGTGAGACCGAAGACACCACTATCGCCGATATCGCTGTCGCCACCAGCGCAGGCCAAATCAAGACCGGCTCCATGTCCCGTTCCGACAGGATCGCTAAATACAACCAGCTCATCCGTATCGAAGAGTACTTGTTGCCCAAGGGACAATCCAGCTATCCCGGCCTCAAGGCGTTCTACAACATATCGAAATAGGCGGCTACGAATAGATTCTGGCGCAGCCGGAATATAAACGATAAAAATCCTCGGTCTGTCTAGTGCCTCGTTCCAGCTTAATCTTAGGAGTTTGGAGCCGGTCGGGCGCGCCAAGGTAAGGTTATAAGCCCGTAGGCAATAGTAAATTATTGGCAAGGGTTGTCATCGCCTTGGTACGTTTGGGCGGCTCTCTTCGGGCAAGGCGAAAAGCAACCGTCTGCCGCGCCGCATTACGCAATCTTGGGATAGTTCGCTATGTCTGCGTTTGCGTACCTTGCATCCGGCTTTTTTCGCTTTGCAGAACCCTTAAAATAGGTTGGAACGAGGCACTGGCGAGCCGGGGATTTTTTATCGCCTTTCGGATTGCTGGACCATGAAGATACTTTTTTCATCGCTGTTAATAGTATTCACTTACCTACAATACAATCTCTGGTTCGACCAGGACGGTTTTCCCCATACCCGACAATTGGGGGAGACGATCGCGTTTCAGGAGCAGCAAAATCTTACCCTCAAGGAAAGAAACCGACGCCTACAGGCGGATGTCGCTGATCTCAAAGAGGGTCTTACATCCATAGAAACCCGCGCCCGCCGGGATCTCGGCATGATCCGAGAAGACGAGGCATTTTTCCAGTTCGTGGATTATTGACGCCTGTAATTGAAACCTGGATCCAACTCGTAAGTGCAACTCATCCGAAGCATTATCATCAAAGCCTCTCATTCCGACAAGAATGAGAGGTAACGATACCGGTCTGTAATCGTCGAGAAGCCAAAAATAGTACCCGCATTACTCCGGCCCGGAATCTTATGAACAAGTTGCTACGTGAGGATTGGAGCCCGGAACAAATCAGCCTTTGGCTCAAAGAGCAAAACCTCCCAACTGTCAGCCATGAGTGGATCTATCAGCACGTCATCCAGGACAAACACCGCAATGGAACCCTACACCGAAAAGATTTTATACAGGGTTATTGCGTCCAGCGGTTGGAAAATGCATTAAAAATTCAATACGCTTCGAAAAGAGGGAATTTTTCTCTTTATCTAGAAAAATATGAGTATGCAAAAAATCCCTCGCACGGGTTCTTAAGGTAAAAAACGACCTGCCTTTGGGCGTTCTCCAATACTTTCACAGCCTCGTGGTTCGGGAACAATTCGGGTGATCCGAAACTCACGTGAAGATGCAACAAAGCGATGGCCAATTTCAATCGGCGCTATTGCCTACGACGCCCTTGTGCTGTTTGCGATACTGATCTTTGCGCACCTGCCTGTTCAGGTATTGTTTGGAACAACCGTCATTGTTCCGGGGGATACCTGGCATTTGGCCTAAGCGGTGCGTAGCACTAGTGGTCTGTCCATGAGATAAATTAGGATGCCGGATTAAGCCAGCTTTT
>CAZQHJ010000073.1:0-11861 GCA_964593225.1 uncultured Thiotrichales bacterium | reverse complement strand
TATCAAGCTAAAACATCTTTATCCAAAGTTATTAGATTGATAGACCACTAGTATCTCCCCTGAAGAATACCTTAAGAGGGAAAAACGATCGGAAATCCGGCGATGATGGTTTTTATGAGAATCAATCGGTCATTGTCGGTTGTCGAGCGGCGTATTCGTGTCGTGGGGTAGTCGTGTTCCAGAAGCCCCCCATGCGCGTCTCCGACTTCGACTACCACCTCCCCACCGAGCTCATCGCTCAGTTCCCCAGCGAGGAACGCACGGGCAGCCGACTCCTGGCCCTGGACGCCGATACCGGGGAACTACAGGAAACCCGATTCTCGGCGATCGCCGGTTTCTTGTCCCCGGGGGATCTCCTGGTGTTCAACGATACCCGGGTGATCCCGGCGCGCCTCTTCGGCAGGAAGGCCACGGGCGGCAAGGTGGAGATCCTGGTGGAGCGCGTCATGGACGAGCGGCGCCTCCTCGCCCAGGTGCGGGCCAGTAAACCGCCCCGCCCGGGGATGGCCATCGAGATCCTGCGCCCCGAAACATCTCCCCCCGCGACAGCGCCCGCCCGTGGCGCATCCGGCCCCGGCGAAGCAACGGGTGCGACGCTGACGGTTCGTGGACGGGCAGGGGATTTCTTTATCCTGGAGAGCACCGGCGACCCGGCGATCAAGCCATTGCTGCGGGCGTTCGGCGCCGTCCCGCTCCCGCCCTACATTTGCCGATCCGCCGGGACCCATGACGAAGAACGCTATCAAACCGTCTATGCGAGGCGGGAGGGCGCGGTGGCGGCCCCCACCGCGGGTCTGCACTTCGACGAGGCCCTGTTGACGGCGTTGCGATCGAAAGGCGTGGAATTGGCTTTCGTGACCCTGCATGTGGGCGCGGGGACCTTCTCGCCGGTGCGCGTGGACAGAATCGAGGGGCACAAGATGCACGCCGAATATCTGGAGGTTTCGGCGGCGGCCTGCGAGCGCATCCACCGGACCCGCCGGGCGGGCGGGCGCATCGTGGCCGTGGGCACCACCAGCGTGCGCGTGCTGGAGACCGCGTGGCGGGCGGGGGAACTGCGCCCCTTTCAGGGCGAGACCGATCTCTTTATCTACCCCGGCTACCGTTTCCGGTGCGTGGACGCCCTGATCACGAACTTCCACCTGCCGGGGTCCACCCTGCTGATGCTGGTCGCCGCCTTCGCCGGTCGCGAGCGGGTGATGGCGGCCTACCGGTATGCGGTCCGAAGGCGCTTCCGGTTTTATAGTTATGGGGATGCGATGGTGATTTTTCGCCGGTGATTCTTGGCGAGGGGTCGTGAAGGCGTCGCAGGCCCGATGGGGCGGCGGGGCGCCTATTGGAGACGCGTCTTCACGCCCACCACTCGGGCTCATTGCCCGCCTTCCACTTGATGTTGCAACCGAGACTCGGCTTTTGTTCCGGCCCGATGGGTTGCCCGGCGAGTAGGGCGTCCACTGCTCCGCGCAGATCGCGTCCCGTCACCGGGCGATCATTCCGAGGCCGACTGTCGTCGAACTGACCCCGATAGACCAGTTTCCGATCCCCATCGAACAGGAAAAAGTCCGGCGTGCAGGCCGCTCGGTAGGCCCTGGCGACCGCCTGGCTTTCATCGAAGAGATACGGGAACGTATAACCGAAATTCGACACCTCTTGGACCATCTTGTCCGGGCTGTCGTCGGGATAGTTGGCCACATCATTGGCGTTGATGGCCACGATACCGAGCCCCTTGGGCTGATAGTCCCGGGCAAACGCCGCAAGCGCCTCGCGGATGTGGTGCACATAAGGGCAATGGTTGCATAAAAAGACGACCAGGAGCCCGGGGGCGTCCTGGAAGTCCTGTAGGGATACCTGTTTGCCGTTGGTATCCGGTAACGAAAAATCCGGCGCGGTGGTGCCGAGTTCGAGCATGGTGGAAGGTGTTCCCATGGATATCTCCTTTGAAAAAATCAAGCGTGTGTCCAGACCGGTCACTGTGGGATTTAAGTCCGAACGGCTACATTGGAATGTGCTCTTAGAGCGTGTCTAAAAATTCCCGGTCGTAGCGAGCCGCAATCGGGGGCCAACCCAGTAGACCGGGGATTTTTCAGACACGCTCTTTCACAGGTCGGAATACAACCGTCCGGGATTAAAAAGCCCTCGGGGATCGAAGGCCTCTTTTAACCGTCGATGGAGACCGGCGAGTATCGGGTCCGGGGGATGGAAGACCTCTGCCTTGCGATCCCCGCCGCGAAACAGGGTCGCATGTCCACCGGCGGCACGGGCCGCCCTGCGGATCTCGTCGGCCGGGAGATCCCCCGCCGGTAAACCCGTCCGCAACCAACGTTGCCCGCCACCCCATTCCAACAGCCATTTCCCCGCCAGCCACGACATGGGCGGGGTTGCGGGGGGGACGGAAAGACGCCACAGGGGGGTGTGATTCCCGGCGAAAAAGGCGTGACGTTGCTCCCGAAGGTCGGACCAGAACCGCGCCCCATCCGCGACCGATTCACCGCCCAGCCGTTCCCGGGCGGCGTGCACGGCGCTGGCGGCGCCGGACAGGCGCAGATACAACCGCCCGCCCTGGAAACAGGCGCCGGATAGGGGCAATGGACGAGCGGCCCAGGTATTCATGAGCGCGATGGCTTCCTCCGGCCCATGTTCCCGGACCAGGGTGATTTCCTCATCGGGCAGGGGAACGACCTTCAGGCTGGTTTCCAGCAGGAGCCCCAGTGTGCCCATGGCCCCAGTCACCAGTCGCGAGATATCGTACCCCGCTACATTTTTCATGACCTCGCCGCCGAAGCGCAGCACTTCCCCGCGCCCGTTGATGAGGCGAACGCCCAGCACGAAATCCCGAGCCGATCCGGCGTAGGGGCGGCGCGGACCGGAAAGGCCGGTGGCAATGGTCCCGCCCAGGGTGGCGGAAGGTCCGAAATGGGGCGGCTCGAAGGGCAACATCTGACCGCGTTCTGCCAAGGTTGTCTCGATCTCCGCGAGCGGCGTGCCGCAGCGGGCGGTGATGACAAGCTCCTTTGGCTCATAGCTGACGATGCCCCGGTGCTCGGCCACCGGCAGTGGCCGCCCAGTGGGTGTCCGGCCCAGGAAATGCTTGCTATTCCCACCAATGATTTGGAAGGGTGCGGCGCTCGCGCCTGCCGTGGCGGCGGTGGTGATGGTCTCCGCGAGTGCGCTGCTGACGTCGCCGATCACGACAAATCCCCGATCATATTCGCCGTCAGACCGGTTATTTCGACAATTTGTTCCAGGGGCAACCCCTTTTGCTTCAAAGCAGCGGCGATTTCCTTTTTTCCTTCCTCTTTGCCCGCCTTTATCCCTTCTTCCCTGCCCTTTTCCCTGCCTTCCGCTCTGGCCGTATCGAATGCCGCCTTTGTCGTCCAGTAGTCCAGCAGGCCCTGTTCATAGGCTGTGTGTTGATCCGGGCTGAGGTTGGCAAGCTCCGCTATCTGAAAGGCCTTCTGAAATACAGGCTCATCGAGGATCCCCGGAATCTCATCGAGGTTCTCCAGATTCTTCAAAAAGTAGAGCCACTTATCGAAATGGTTCTCCAGTTCATGTTCCTGCTTGCGAAACAGTGGCATCTGCAGAAACCTGAAATGCAGCTTGTCGGAAAACAGCGCGCCATCCTGATCGCGCAGGGCCACCTCACGCAGGAGCCTGCGCCGTTCCTCGGCCTCGTCGTACTCGAAGCCGAGAATGGCGATGAAGTAGACCGGTGTCAGATGAAATGACCATTCCCCCTTTTTTGCTTGCTCTCGGAGTGGAAAGGTGGCGTAGAACAGGGAACGATCCTTGAAAAAATGCAGTTTGGCCTTTTGCATTTCCACGATAAAGTGCTCACCCTCCAGGCTCACGCAGGAAATATCGAAGATTGCCTTTCTTTCCTGGGGCATGTCCGGCAACTGTTCGGTGTTCCGGAAGTGTAATTGGGCAACCTGGTGACGGGCCGGCAGCAACTGATTCAGAAAATCCACCAATAAATCCTTGCTGCCTTCCTCTCCGAACAGCTTTTTGAAACCGAAATCCGTATAGGGGTTGAGGTATCTGGACATGATGGTTTTACTCCGCCGGGCTGGCGCCTCTTTCCACCGACAGCGGGAAATCGGGTGCTATCTTCGGGAGCCCCGTTATGGGGTGTTGGCGACCACGGGTCGGTTTCCCCATCGGATCGGTCATGCATGGGGTCCACGTCATCGGATACAGGATTTCACCGTGCGAAATCATGTTCGATACTCGGCATTGATACGCACATATTCGTGGGAGAGATCACAGGTCCACACCAGCGTATTTTCCATACCCCGTCCAAGCGCGATGCGAACCGTGATATCCGGGGCCTGCATCACACGTTGACCTTGCTCTTCCGTATACGCCTGGGCCCGCATGCCCGATGCCACGATGCACACATCGTCCGGTGCTGCACGGGGCGGATGGTCTCCCCGAGAATCGATGGGTCGTTGTCGGTTGTCGAACGATGTATCGGTGGCCTGTGGCACCAGAGTGATTCGGACCTTGCCAATGTCGAGATCCGAGAGCCCCGCCCGTCCCACGGCGGCCAGGATTCGGCCCCAATTGGGATCGGCGGCGAAAAAAGCGGTTTTAACGAGTGGCGAATGGGCCACGGCAAAGGCAACCCGGTCACATTCCGCTTGGCTCTTTCCCCCTTGCACCTCGATGGTAATGAATTTGGTTGCGCCCTCGCCGTCTCGGATCAGGGCCTTCGCCAACGCCTCGCAGACATCCGTGACACCCTGCCGGAATGCGTCCCAGGCATCCGTCCGGATGTCGTCGATGACGGGGATATGGGCCATGCCGGTCGCCATGAGCACGCAGGCATCGTTGGTGGAGGTGTCTCCATCCACCGTCACGCGGTGAAAGGATCGATCCACGGCCCGGGTCAGGGCGTGGCGCAGGGGGGCGGGGGCAACCGGGGCGTCCGTTGCCACGAAGGCGAGCATGGTGGCCATGTCCGGCCGAATCATGCCGGACCCCTTGGCAATGCCGGTGATGGTCAGGGGACCTGCCGCGGTATCGACGGTTCGGGAGACCCATTTTGGCACAGTGTCCGTGGTCATGATCGCCCGGGCGGCCCGAGTCCAACCGTCGGCGCCGAGATCCCGGTAGGCGTCGGCGATTCCCCGGCGGATACACGCCATGGGGAGCGTTTCCCCGATAACACCGGTGGAGAAGGGGAGTACCGCCTCCGGCGGGCAATCGGCATATCCGGCCACTATCTTGCAGGAAGTCATGGCGTCCACCAACCCCCGGTCGCCGGTTCCGGCGTTGGCGTTCCCGGAATTGATGAGCAGGAAACGGGGATTCCTGGTATCCAGGTGTCGGCGTGCCACGTGTACGGGGGCTGCGCGAAACGCATTGCGGGTAAATACGGCGGCGGTACGGGTCCCTTCCGCCATCTCGATGAGCGTCAGGTCTTCCCGATTGTCCATTTTACCGGCGTCCGGCTCGCTGGCGTGCGCCCCCTCGAGATGGGGCATTCCCGTGTGTTGTCGAATCCCGGCCCTGGCGCTGCCAAGACGTA
Source organism: uncultured Thiotrichales bacterium (assembly GCA_964593225.1). Classification (GTDB taxonomy): domain Bacteria; phylum Pseudomonadota; class Gammaproteobacteria; order HK1; family HK1; genus JABDQX01. The sequence continues at coordinate 6,328 of CAZQHJ010000073.1, read as the reverse complement.
TGCCCCTTATGGTCTTGCCGTCCACGCTAGTACCCCACGTCGCGAACACGTTGTTCAACAACCGGCAACAATCCGTTAATTATCGAAAGGATCATAATCGAAGAAAGTTGCCGTGCGCAGCACTGACTTCCTTGGATGGGTATTCAGACGCGCTCTCGGAAAACATCCTCGACCCGCTCCGCCACGGCTGCCTTGCGCAGCCACGCATCGAGTTGCCCGGCGTTACAGCAGTTGCCAATGCGCATGCGGGTTTTGGCGTCCACCTGGAGACCCCGTGCGGCCAGAATACTGAAAAGCGCATTCATTTGCGCCTCCAGTCCGCCTTCGATTTTACCCTCCATCCGCACCGCATCCAGATCGTCATATCCTTCCCGTTGCAGGAGATTCCTTAGAATGACCCCATGGGCCGCTTCCCGATCGAATAGGGCGCGCACGGGTAGCCGGTTGCGCAAAATACCGGGCGCTTCCAGAGTATCGGTCATGGACAGCAGGCGCATGGGTTTGTTTGGCGTATACACCTCCACGCAGTGTAGGCCGGTCAAGCGGACGACCCACACGTAACGGGTGCCCGCCGAGAGCAGCTCCCTGATCTTTATCTGTAGATCCGTTTCGTTTTGTCCCTGATCGGCGTATTCCACCGCCAAGGGAGGAACCCCCGAAATCCAACCGCCTTTTTTGGCAGGTGGTGGGGCCACGGACACATCCGGCGCGCGCATCGTGCCCGGTTCCGGTGAAAATCCCGCATCCACGCCACTCCATTGCACATCCGGGTCGCTGTCCAGCAACGAACCACCACTTAGGTTGCGGTGGGCATGATTTCCCCCCGCCGGCGCGCAATAAATGCGGTGACCGTTGGACAGCTCGAAGCGATCCTCTTCTTGGATGTCATTCGCGGTAAAAGGACCGCGCAACGGTAGTTCTCCAGCCTGCATCACGATTCCGCTTCCTCCAGTAATGCCACCGCGTGGACCGCGATCCCCTCGCCGCGCCCTGTAAACCCCATCTGTTCCGTTGTAGTCGCCTTGATATTGAGACGAAGGGTACTGATCCCGAGATCCGAGGCCAGATTATCGCACATATCGGCAATAAAAGGCCGGAGCCTTGGGGCTTGGGCAATCACCGTGATGTCCGCATTGGATACCTGCAGCGAGGACTCTCTCAGCCCATCCATGACCCTGCGCAGCAGGACCCGGCTATCGATACCCTTGAACTCCGGGCTCGAATCCGGGAAGTGCAGACCGATGTCGCCGAGCCCGGCGGCCCCCAGGAGCGCATCGCACAGGGCGTGGATCAGCACATCTCCATCCGAGTGGGCAAGTAGGCCCTGCTCGTGCGGGATGGTTACCCCCCCGAGGACCAGGGGGCGCCCGGCGGTGAAACGATGGGCGTCATAGCCGTGACCGATTCTCATGTTATTTTAGACACGCTCTAATACCTGCCATGCTGTTTGGTGATGTAATTGGTCAACTCCACGTGCTGATTATTCATGCGACGCAGTATCTCGTGAATGGCCTGCACAATAGATTGCATCAACCGGTATACGACCCAAGGGTTGGCCTCCAGTATGGTTTCGAATTGCTCGCGCTCGAAGGTAAAAACGGTTGTTTCCCCCACCGATCGCAAAGTCGCGCTATGGGGGCGGCCGTCGATGAAACCCAGTTCACCCGCCAGATCACCGGCCCTCAGGATATGCAGCGTGATCCAATCACCGCCACCCGTGTCCTTGGTCACCGCCAGCATGCCGTCCACGATGATGTGCAGGCTGTTGTCGATGTGTCCCTCCGAGAGCAGTTCCTCATCGTTGGTCAATGTGCGAGAGGCGGGGATTGTCGCCAGCACCCGGCACTCTTTATCGGTCATATTGGCGGTAATCGGCGATTTGCGTAGTATTTCGAATTTGGCGTTCTCGTCCATTGGGTAAGATTCCTCTCTTTAATCGGGTGTGATCCGAAATGCGATTTTCATTCCGAGTTCGCTGTCGGAATCGATCCTCTTTGCGCGCTTCCGATAGCGACTGCGTTCGATAACCGGTGCCTCTCGAGAAATCGCACTTCGGATCACATCCTCTTTAATCTTGATGGCTATCGTGGGCTATGGTATCGGCCCGGTGGCTTAGTTTGAAATCTTCGGTTAGCGCTCTTTTCCCCACGAAGGGGCTCTAACAGCCCCTCAAGGCACGAAACTCCGAAAATCCCGAACCGAGTCACGACCCATGGATCGGATAATCCCGCCCCATGGTCCGTTCGAAGTATGACTGGCGGGGATTTATACAGCTTGCTGCTTCTTCCCCGCCACGCCCTCCGCCATGCCCTCTTTGAGAATGCCATCCTCGATCGTATTACCGAGCGTATTTTCGAGCTTTTCCTTCTCGGCCTCATTCTCCTCTCCCGGACGGCTACCCTCCCTCAGGGAGGAACGAAAGCTCTTGATGGCACCCCCCAAATCCGTCCCGATATGGCGTAATTTTTTTGTCCCGAAGAGCAATATGATGATCAACAAAACGATCAGTAACTGCCAAATGCCAATACCACCGAATCCCATGCTTTTTCCCCTACTGGATGGATGCTTCCGGCCACGCCGGGATGAACATCATTGATAATGTGTATATGAATCGACCCCGCCGGGTTTCGTGAAGCAGCCTCGACCGTCCTCCGGTAAAATCACAGGCGCTTTGCCAATATGCCGACAAATCACTGATTCCGGCAATAGAGCGGTTCAAACGTATGGCACGAACCGAAGGCCCGTGCGTGCAATCTACATACACTTTGGGTAGTGTCTCGGTTTGAAATTTTCAGGGTTTCATGCCCCAAAAGGGGCTACGTATTTTAGACACGCCCCGAAATGCCCCACGCCTCGACCGGATTCGGTTTTGCGAATCCGAGTTTGGATCTACCGGATCCGAGCTTCGGTTTACCGACTCCGAGCTCGGGTTTCCCACGACCGGATAGGGTCCCCGTCCGTGGGGCGCCCAGGGCAACGGGCGGGCATCGGGTCCTATGGGGTGTTGACGCGGATTCGACGACATCCGAGCCTCCATCATACGCCAAACGCCTCGAATTCCGAAGCTCGAACCTCGAATCGGGTAGTCCCGGTCCGAAATTTCCGGTTGGCGTTCCCCCTGCCCCTGCGGGGCATGAAACCCTGAAAATTTCAAACTGAGACACGACCCGCTTGTTCGGGTCATGGTGTTTTGCGGATTGGCGAGGCCGGGGTATCCACCGACTCGAATGCGGTAATCGTAGACCGGGGATTTCCCGGACGCGCCCTCAATACGGAAATGGCCACGTCCGCAGTTTTTCCTTCACGATGGTCCACAGCCGGGCCAGGCCATGGGGTTCGACGATGAGAAAAAAGATGATCAATACCCCAATGAGCATCACCTCGATATGCTTGGCGAGCCCCGTATCCATCCCGAGTCCGCCCACCATGGCGTTTTTCAAGGCAATGGGCATCAACACCATGAAGGCCGCGCCCAGGAACGAACCCAACATGGACCCCAGGCCCCCGATGATGATCACGAACAGCAGGAAAAAGCTCTGGTTGATCCCGAAGGCCTCATTGGGCTCCACCGCCCCGAACCAGACCATGAAATACAACGCTCCCGCCACGCCGATGTAAAAAGAGCTCACGGCAAAGGCCGAAAGCTTGGTGGCCAGGGGCGAGACCCCGATGATCTCCGCCGCAATATCCATATCCCGAATGGCCATCCAACTGCGCCCGGTTTTGGAACGGACCATATTCTTGGCCGCAAAGGCGAGAACCGCCACGATGATCAAACAAAAGAGATAGGTCGCCCAGGGCTCGGCATTGGGACCGGTGATGGTGAGGCCGAAGACATCCCGAGCGGGGACCGTGATCTGTCCGGTGGCCGAATAGTTGTAAAACCAGGGCACCTTATTGAACAGCCAAATCAGAAAGAACTGGGCCGCCAGGGTGGCCACCGCCAGATAAAAGCCCTTGATGCGCAGGGATGGCAGGCCGAACAGCATTCCTACCCCCGCCGCCATGAGACCGGAAAAGGGTATCACCACGAGGATGGACAATTCCGGGAAGGCCGTCATCAACTTATAGGCCGAATAGGCCCCGACGGCCATGAAACCGCCGCTGCCCAGGGAGAGCTGGCCGCAGTAACCGGTGAGGATATTGAGTCCGATGGCCGCCAGGGAGAATATCAGGAACGGCAAAAAGACCATCTTTTCCCAGTAATCGTTGATGGCGAAAGGGACGATGAGAAAGGCCGCGAGGAGGGTCAGGGCAAAGGCGATCCGATCCAGCCGGATGGGGAAGATCTGCTGGTCGGCTTCGTAACTGGATTTATATTGTCCGGTTTCTCGGTAGATCATAGGTTCACTTTTCGGTTATCCGCCCCTTGGCGGAGGGCGGCTTTGGGTTCCCCGGGGCCCTGAAAGGGAGAAAGTACGCGCGCCAAGGGCGTGCGATTTTTTATGCAGCCCTTTCGATCTGCGCGCCCAGTCCGGCTTCCATAGGGCTTATTTCTCGCGATAATTTCAACAAAGGGCGGACGCTGGGAGCGCGCCGCTCTCCAGCCGGCTTGACAAATACGCCGCTCGAAGAGCGGCTCTATATAGTCCGCTTATTTTTTGATTCGGTTGCGCGGCGCGGGATGGGTCTTTTCCATTGGGCAACCCGTGGAACGGCCCCTGTTCCCCGCGCACTCGCGTGATTCCGGTGCCCCGGCCTACAGGAAGGTGTCCAGGGCGGCGATGACGGCGATGGCGGCAGCCATCATGGCCCCGATGCGGAGGGTGAGGCGCAGTTCCATCTCCCGCATTTCGGAATGGAGCCGTTCGATGTCGGTCTTGGTGGCCACCTCCGCCTCGTGTTGCGCGTTTTTGAAGGCGCGGGATATGGCCTCGGCATGGGCGTTGGGGATCCCGGAGTCTTCCAGAGTCCGGATGAACTGGTGAGTGTCGAAGGTGATGGCGGTCATGCTATCGGCTCCTCCTTTAATGAGTCGAACTTATGACTCGAATTTATGGCTGAGGTTTATGACTGAGGTCCATGACGGGAACTTATTATGACTCGAACGTCTCGATCAATCGCTTCGCGGCCACCGTGGGCGGCATCCGCCCGTCGATGACCGCCCGTTCGATGGCCCCCCGCATGACCGATACCCCGGTGTGGTGGTAAAAACTGCTCTGGAGATATTCTTCCACCATGGCGTACACCCAGGCCATGGTCTGTTCGCGCCGGCGCTTTTCCAGGACCCCGGAGGCCTCGGTCTGCTGTCGGAATGCTTCGACCACCCCCCACATCTCGGCGACGCCTTCGCCGGTGGTGGCGGAGCTGGTGTAGGCGCGGGTCCGCCAGCCCTCGGTGGCCGGGGCGAGATAGGTCAGCGCCCGGTTGTATTCCAGTTCCGCGGCCCGCGCCCGGGGTTTGTTGTCCCCGTCGGCCTTATTGATGATCAGAGCGTCGGCCAGTTCCATGATGCCCTTTTTGATCCCCTGGAGCTCGTCCCCCGCGCCCGCCAACATCAACAGCAGGAAAAAGTCCACCATCTGCCGGACCGTGGTCTCGCTCTGGCCCACGCCCACCGTCTCCACCAGGGTGACGTCGAAGCCTGCCGCCTCGCACACCAGGATGGTCTCGCGGCTCTTGCGGGTCACTCCGCCCAGGGTGCCACTGGAGGGGGAGGGGCGGATGAAGGCCCGAGGGTTCCGGGAGAGCTCTTCCATTCGAGTCTTGTCGCCGAGGATACTGCCGCCGGTGACCTTGCTGCTAGGGTCCACCGCCAGCACGGCAACCTTGTGTCCCTTCTTCAACAGATAGAGCCCCAGGGTCTCGATGGTGGTGCTCTTGCCAACGCCCGGCACGCCGGTGATCCCGACCCGGATGGAGTGGCCGGTGTGGGGCAGGAGCCGGCGCAGCACCTCCTGGGCCATGATCATGTGGGCCGGGGCGTTACTCTCCACCAGGGTGATGGTCCGCGCCAAGACATTGCGCTCGCCACCGAGGACGCCCTCCACGTACTCCTCCACGGATAGGTTGCGGCGCTTGGGGCCGGGGGTGGTTCTGGGGGGGGGCTCGGCGTGACCGATGAAGGCGTCGGCGGGGAGTCCGTCGTGCCCGCCGTCCACGCCCTTCATGACCGTGGTGGTGAATTCGGAACCGGCTTCTTCGGGTACCCAGTCGGGTCTTTTCATGGTTTTACTCCGGTTGTCATGGTTTCTCCATCCGTAAATGTGCGTGTTCGAGGAATATTCCTAACCATATCACGGCGCTCCAAACGGAAAAAGGGTATGTGATTTTCGGTCGTGTCTCAGTTTGAAATTTTCAGGGTTTCATGCCCCGCAGGGGCAGGGGG
>CAZQHJ010000072.1:0-11945 GCA_964593225.1 uncultured Thiotrichales bacterium | reverse complement strand
CTATTTTTCAACATCGATCCAACTGTTGCACTTGCGACTTGAATTCGCGGTTTGAAAAGGCTTCCTCGAAATGACGACGCAACCCCATTGGGGTTGACCTCGCACTACCCGATACCCAGGGTAGCGGCTGCGCCGCAACCCTGGGCTACATTACGTAGCCCCTTCGGGGCATGGAATCGGCGAAACCAGCCATAGTCGCGGTCGCGGAATATCAACCCGGAATCCAACAAGCGCCAAATGTCAACAGAGCCTAAATAGCCCCCCGCGGTATCCGGAAGTGTTCCGGATAGTCAACGCCGACCAAATACAATCCTTCCGCCGGCGCGGTGACCGCCCCTTTCGTGCGATCCCGCGTCGCCAGCACCCGGGCCGCCCATTCCGGGGGCTGTTTCCCGGTCCCGATGGCCATCAATACCCCGGCGATATTGCGGACCATGTGATAGAGGAAGGCGTTGGCGATAACATCGATGAGGATATGCTCTCCGTGACGGGTGACCTGCAGGGTGTGTATGGCGCGTATGGGGTTAGTGGCCTGGCAAGCGGCGGCCCGGAAGGCGGAAAAATCGTGTTCGCCGATGAGATAATCGGCCCCGGCCTGCATGCGGTCTACGGCGAGCGGTCTGCGTTCCCAAGTAATGTGCTTTCTGTAAAGGGCGGGACGAACCGGGCGGTTTAGGATTCGGTATCGATAATGGCGGCTACGGGCCGAGAACCGGGCGTGGAATTCATCGGGAACGGGCTTTGCCCAAAGTACGCTGATCGCCCGGGGCAGGTTTGTGTTGGTCCCGATGATCCAGGCATGCCGTGGCCGAATGGCGTCCGTTTCGAAATGCACCACCTGACCGCGGGCGTGAACGCCGGCGTCGGTCCGTCCGGCGCAAACGGTATGAACGGGAGAATCGGCAATCCCGGATAAGGCCTCTTCCACCGAGAACTGTACGGTCCTGGCGTTTTTCTGGGTCTCCCAACCGGAGAAACCGCTGCCATCGTATTCGATCCCGAGGGCGATTCTCAGCCGAATTTCTCCAATAGTTCCTTCGCGAGGGTTTTGTGGTTTTCCTCACCGTCCGCCAGGACTTTTTCGAGGATAACCCGAGCCCCTTCCGTATCGCCCATATCGATGTAGGCTTGCGCCAGATCCAACTTGGTCTGCATCTCATCGATACCGCTGGACGCGTCCACGGGCGGGAAGTCGAACAGAGGGATATTATCGTCTCCGCCGATTCGGGATCCGGTGCCGGGGGAAGCGTCCATGTCCAGGTCGAAACCGAAATTGAAGTCCATATTTTCGCCGGTTATCGTCTTGGTATCGTCGGTCTCGGCTGGCGATATCTCTTGAAGGTCGGGACCTGCAAAGTTGAGCGCCCATTCAGGGGTAGGGGGCGTCATGTCGTCGGGTTGTTCGGGGGCGGCTTTTTTGGGGGCGACATTGGCGGGGGCGATGTTGGAAATGGCGTTCAGGTCGGTTGTCCCCATGTCCAAGTCGGCAATATCTTCGCCGGAGAGGGCTTTTTGGGCGATATCTTTCTTGCCGGGAACCTTTTTCGCCCCATCGGGTTCCACGGTGGACACATCATCGCCGTCGTCGCCAAAACCCATGTCCAAGGTCACTTGGTCGTCCAAGATGTTCGGGGAATCGTCGGGTACGGGCGGAGGCGGCGTGGATTCGCCCGTTAGTGGTTTGTCCGCCTTTTTTCCCCCTTCTGGAGTCCTCGATTCTTCGACTTCGGTTTTTCCGATGGCTTCCGGTTGGACCGATGCCTCTTCCCGCGTCGGCGGCGTTTCCCCATCCGTGGCGCCCGTTTCCCGGGGATCGTCTCCGGCATCGGGCTGGGGCTCCGGCGGACGATCCGCCTGGGGTTCCACGGCCGTATCGTCTTCGGGGGCCTGAGAAATCGCGAGTCTGCCGGCAACCGCCCCGCCTTCGGTGGATGCTTTTTCCATGGAACGGTCCCGCAGCCACGATGCCATCACCACGAAGATGACGAGGAGGATCCCGCCCAATACGGCGGCAATGATGATGAGGTTGTCACGGATGTAATCCATGACCTGCTCTGTCGGAGGGAGGGGGATTCCCACGGCAGACTCGGATTCTATGGGTGCCGTTGCCGATTTCCGTTCCGGTTCCCCACCGAGGCCGGGGGATTCGACGCCATCCGGTTGCGCGGGTGAGACCTCGGGTTCCGAGGCGGGTTGTTCTTCCATGACAAGTTCGGGAACTTCACGCACCGAGGGGGAAGCGACCACGGATTGTTCCGGTTCCGGCGCCCGGGTCCCGGGTCCCTCGTCTGGAATTCGTGCGCCTTCCTTTGGTGTCGTCCGAGCCGTTATCGGGGTTGCCGCTTCTATCGACGGCGCCTCTTCCAAGCCCGGCCCGGCGTCCGGCGACTCGGTCGATGGGCCGGAGGCCAGGGAACGGGTCCGGGCCAGTTTTGCCTTTAATGCGTTGATCTCATCACTTTGTATTTCTATGAGGTGTCCGAATTCCCGGATTAAGTTCTCCGCTTCCGCAAGCCGTATCTTCAATTCCCGATTTTCCCGGCTCTTGGCGCCCATTTCTTCTTTTACCAGGGAAATCTCGGCGCGTAATTCCGCCAGGTCCTCTTTGCCGGGGATCGCTTCCCCCGTCCGAGCAACGCCTTCCTCCGCGGTTCCAGCGCTTAGGATCTCGACCCGCCCGGACTGTTTGGGATCGGGCGGGTCGGTTTTGGATCCGACGTCCGGCGCCGGCGAGCCTGTGGGCGCCGCGACAGGGTTTTTCGCCAATTTTTGACGAAGGTCTTCCCAAGCGGTGTGTTGTTGTTCGACCTCCCGCAGCGCACGGGTTCGGGAAAGCGTCGTAATCGTTTCCGGATCCGGGATGCGCAGTATTGCCCCGGCCTGCAAGGAATTGATGTTGTTTTCCGAGAATGCCCTCGGATTATGGTGTTGCAAGGCCAGCATCATTTGCTCGACGCTGACGGAGGGGTCGGGTCGAAACCGCGTCGCGATGGACCACAGGGTATCCCGAGTGGTTACCGGGCCATATTCGGAAGGCGTTTTCTGGGGAAATGCGCCGGCGCCATCGGGGTTTCCCTCTGTCGCCGTCACCGCCCGGGTGGGGGATCTCTTTTCCGGGGATGATCCGGTTGCCTTTGCCCGGGTCGGGGTTGCATCTCCGGTTACCACGGGTTGCTCGATGGTGGCGGCCCCCTTCGAACCGGTATCCGCATACACCGGCGGATCGAGTAAAAGCGTGTACTCCCGTAGAATCCTGCCGCGTGACCAACTGACTTCTAGGATAAGGTTCAAGAAGGGCTCATTGACGGCGCCATCGGTGGTTATTTGAATATGGGCGCTGCCATCGGGATTTCGGAGTATCTTGAATTCGAGAAGGTCCAGAACGGGAGAACGATCGAGACCGGCGCGGGAGAAATGTATGGCCTCTGCCGGCTTGACCTGTAGGGTTTCCGGATCGGTCGGTTGGAAGGCGCGTAACGGAATACGGGCATGGAGGGGTTCGCCGATGCGGGATGATAGTGCGATCTCGGCGAGATCCAGCGGGTACGCGCCGGATATCGGCATAAGCAACAATAAGAGTACGAGAATCGATTTTATCGTGCGATGACTTCCCCGCGCGAAACCATCGGGCTGCGCGCCGCAACTGCCTTCGATGAGGGTTTTCATGAAAACCGGTAGGTTGTTGCCGGTTGTCGAGGGACGTATTTGCGACGCGGGGGAATAGGATCCCGTTTTACGAGACGGAGGAAGAAAGATTTTCATTGATGTAGCGGTCAAGGAGCGACTTCGAGGGATGATATCAATTCGAAGCGGAAACTATATGGTCCCTTATCAGGATCTCGGCGATTTGAATACTGTTCAAGGCGGCGCCTTTTCGGATGTTGTCCGAGACAACCCAAAGATCCAACCCTCTGGGGTGAGAGATATCTTCCCGAATCCGCCCGACATAGACCGCATCGGTACCCGCCGATTCGGTGACCGCCGTAGGGTAACCCCCATCATGTTGTTCGTCCAGAACAACGACCCCCGGCGCTTGTTCCAAAAGCGCGCGCGCCTCGCTGCCCGTGATCTTCCGGCGGGTTTCTATATGAACGGCTTCCGAATGACCATAGAAGATCGGAATCCGCACCGTGGTTGGATTTACCCGGAGGGTTTCATCCCCCAGAATCTTTCCGGTTTCCCATATCATCTTCATCTCTTCCCGGGTATAACCGTTATCCATGAAGACATCGATGTGGGGCAGGGCATTGAAGGCGATTTGCTTGGGGTAAACCGCGTTCGTGATCGGCTTGCCATTCAATAGCGCGGCCGTTTGCATGGCCAGTTCTTCTATTGCCTCTTTTCCCGTCCCGGAAACCGCCTGGTAGGTGCAGACATTGATTCGTTCGATGCCCACGGCGTCGTAAATGGGTTTCAATGCCACCACCATCTGGATGGTGGAACAGTTGGGGTTTGCGATGATGCCACGGTTGGCATATCGCGCGATCTCATCGGGGTTGACCTCCGGGACCACCAGGGGAATATCCTCATCGCGACGAAATTGGGAGGTGTTATCGACAACGGTGCAACCTTGCTCGACTGCCCGGGGCGCGTATTGGGCGGATATCCCGGCGCCCGCGGAAAAGAGTCCTATCTGCACGGCGGAAAAATCGAACCCCGCCACGTCCTGCACCCGTAGGTATTGGCCTTGAAATTCCACCCGTTTCCCCACCGAGCGGTGACTGGCCAACGGATACAGGGTGCCGACGGGAAAGTCGCGTTCCGCCAGGATGTTGATCATGGTCTCGCCCACCGCGCCGGTGGCGCCCAGGACGGCAACATCGTAAGAAGGATTCATGAGATCATTGTTCTCCGATTATTCGGCTTTTTTAAGCTCGATGAGGACGGCATTGGCAAACAGCCAAAATGCAATCAATGAGATGAAATACACGATATCGCGAAGATCGATGACGCCCTTGCTGATGGCTTCGAAGTGGGAGAGAAAACTGAAGGAGCCGATTGCTCGGACCAGGATCTCGGGGGCCCAGCCGCTGAAGAAATCGAGCACCAGAGGAAAACCGCTCAGTACGAAGGCGATACCGACCACCGCGCCGAGAATGAAGGCGATCACCTGATTTCGCGTCAATGCGGACATGCAGGAACCGATGGCAAGGAACGCTCCCGCCATCAACAGGCTACCGATATAGCCGGCCAGAATGACCCCATTATCCGGGTCTCCGAGATAATTGACCGTCCCCCACATGGGAAAGGTCAGCGCCAGGGCAATACTGGTAAACGCCCAGGCGGCAAGGAATTTTCCGAGCACGGCCTGTCCCATGGTGATCGGCAGGGTAAAGAGCAATTCGATGGTCGCTTCGCGGCGTTCCTCGGCCCACAGTCGCATAGCCAATGCGGGTATCAGGAGCAGATACAACCACGGATGGAAGGCAAAGAATGCTTCCAGGTCCGCCTGCCCCCGGTCGAAGAAATCGCCGAGATAGAAGGCGAATATGCCGCTCAGGAAAACGAAGATGACGATGAATACATAGGCGATGGGTGTTGTGAAATAGCCCATGAATTCCCGTTTGAATATCACCCAAATGTTATTCATAACATGTTCCGAAACGAATCGACTAATACAAAAAGAAAGCGCCGACGATACCGATCATGTCTTTCGGCCGGTTGTCTTCGCCCACAGACGCCTTTTTCAGTTGTGCGACAGAGAAAACACTATTATTAACCGGACAGGGAAAATTCGGAAACGAATAGAAAAGAAACTCTCCTTAATATGTAAACAACAAACAAAAATGAAACACCGATAATTCCAATAATATCGGATATCATGATAATGACCGCATCATTATTAATTTGTTTATTTCCCGCTCGGCTTTACAAATGGATCAAATTTTAAGAGCGCTTTACCAATACGGAATCATGCTTCTTTGGTTTGAGGCGAAGCCTCGCTAGATCAGTGTTTTCGGGATCAATCGTAACCATGCCGAGCTTTGCCCGGCGTGGTTACGATTGATTTGTCATGGCGCGGAAGACATCATCGAGCCGGCCTTGTTCCACATACAGCTCTTCCACCTTCCAATCCCACTCCGAGATGGCCTGGTTTACGATGGTTGCGATGGACTGGCCGCGTTCGGCATACAGCACCAGCTGCGTCGCGCCATCCTTCCTACCGACCAAATCCACGGATTGCACCCCAGGCAGGTTGGAAAGCGCCGCCTGTATCCCTTTCCCATTGTCGCCACGCACGGATAGGGTAACCGCATTATGCCAGCGCGATCTTGCCCGCAACTCGATCGGCGTACCGTCACCGACCAATTTACCGTCGGCGATTACTATCGCCCGGCTGCATACGGAATCGACCTCTTCAAGGATATGCGTAGAGAGAATAATGGCCTTTTCGACAGCCATCCCCTGGATAAGGGTTCTGACTTCATGCTTCTGATTGGGGTCCAGGCCATCGGTGGGTTCGTCCAGTATCAAGATCTCCGGGTCATGGAGAATGGCCTGGGCAAGACCGACTCGGCGTTTGAATCCCTTGGACAGGGTTTCGACGGGTTGATCGAGCACCGATCGGATGTTGGTCTTTTCCACGGTATCCGCGATACGCAGGTTTTTTTCCTTTCCCCGTAGGCCACGAATTCCGGCCACGAAATCCAGAAATCCCGCCGGGGTCATATCACTGTACAACGGTGCCCCTTCCGGAAGGTAGCCAACGCGCCGTTTTGCCGCGACCGGTGCATGGGCAATGTCATCGCCTCCCAGCACGACCGAACCCGCTTCGGGTGCCATGAAGCCTGTGATGATACGCATAGTGGTGGTTTTCCCGGCCCCATTCGGACCAAGGAAGCCCAACACTTCGCTCTGATTGACGCGGAAAGAGACATTATCGACGGCCTTGATGGCGCCGAAGTATTTGTAAAGACTATTGACCTTAACCAGTGCTTCCACCGTACACTACTTCCTTAACTATGCAAATAATTCCATGCGCGATTTCTTCTGTAGCCTGCTGATTTTTGAATGATGTCGCCATTTCAACAGAATTTTTTCATGCCCATAACCAGCTGAAGGCAGATGGGTTTAAAATACAAGTCGCATACGGAATAGACTTAGAATGTGTATTCACGATTGTGTCAGAATTATGACTCAAGTCAAGTTAGGTATGACCTAACCATAGGAAGAACAGAAAATTCCGAATACATTTCCAGGTATATGGAGGTATTGTGCAAAGCAACATTACACCCCCTGGTGGTGTTCCGGAGTTTGGATGGAATCCAGGGAAAATATTATAAATCAATAGATTATGAAATTTCCAACCGGTTAATTTCCTGGTAGTCTTTTGGATTTTAAGCAAATTTTATACAGAGGGGAAAACCCTGATGATAGAAGCAGCGGCATTGGAAAAGAAGTATGACCTTGGTGTTATACGATGGTTTTCGGTTATGGCGGTGGTGTACCTGGTGGTAGGGGCATCGGTTGGTGTGTATATCGCTTCCGAATTGGCGTGGCCGGCCCTGAATTTCGATTTGCCTGCTCTCACTTTCGGGCGTCTGCGCCCGCTACATACGAATGCGGTCATTTTCGCCTTTGGCGGTTGCGCGTTGATGGCGACCGGCCTCTATAGTGTACAACGCACCTGCGGGGTGCCATTGTGGAGCAGGCGAATGGGCTGGTTTACCTTCTGGGGTTGGAACCTGATTATTATCCTGGCCATACTCACATTGCCATTCGGCATCACACAATCCAAGGAATACGCGGAGCTGGAATGGCCCATCGATATTCTCATTGCAGTGGTGTGGCTCTCTTTCCTGCTCAATTTCGTGATGACGATAGCCAATCGGAAAAGCTCGCATATCTATGTGTCCAACTGGTTCTTCCTGGCGATGCTGGTGATGATCACCTATCTGCACGTGGTAAACAGCCTGGTCGTTCCCGTTCACGTGTTCAAGTCCTACTCCATCTTTTCCGGGGTTCAGGATGCCATGATACAGTGGTGGTGGGGCCACAATGCCGTGGGGTTCTATCTAACGGCCGGTTTTCTGGGCATTATGTACTACTTCGTGCCGAAACAGGCGGAAAGGCCGGTTTATTCTTACCGGCTGTCGGTACTGCACTTCTGGTCGCTGACCTTCGGTTACGTATGGCTCGGCGCTCACCACCTGCAATATACGGCTTTGCCGGACTGGACCGGATCTCTTGGCGCGGCCGTTTCCATCGCCATGATTATTCCCTCATGGGGTGGCGCGATTAATGGTGTGATGACGTTATCCGGCGCGTGGGACAAGCTGCGCACGGATTACGTGTTACGCTTCCTCATCATGGCGCTTGCCTTCTATGCCATGTCGACCTTCGAAGGGCCGCTTATGGCGATCAAGACAGTGAACTCCTTATCTCACTTTACCGACTGGACGATCGGTCATGTCCATTCCGGGGCGCTCGGTTGGGTGGCACTGGTTGGGCTCGGTGGCATCTACCACCTGATAGGGCGTTTGTGGTATACGGAAATCTACTCCACTACGCTTGTCAATGTACATTTCTGGCTGGCGACCATCGGCGCGGTTATTTATATCATCGCCATGTGGGTATCGGGGATTATGCAGGGCCTAATGTGGCGCGCCTATGATGATTATGGAACGTTGGCATACACCTTCGCAGAAAGCGTGGCGGCCATGCATCCGTATTACGCAATGCGCGCTATCGGTGGTGCCACCTTCCTGCTTGGGGTCATCGTCATGCTTTATAACGTGTTGATGACGGTTCGTAAGTCCGCCCTGGAAGGATCGTTGCTCACCGCACGCGCCCAGGCCATAGCCAGCTGAGAGGGGAGGTAAGCTTCAATGGCAGATAAAATCTATTCCACGCGTTTTCAGGATAAGCTGGAACGCAAAATTGTCCCGCTTGTTATCGTGTTGGGTCTTGTGCTCAGCGTCGGTGGCATTGTGGAGATTGTTCCTCTTTTTTATCTCGACTCTACTTTCGAGCACAACCAATCTCCAGAGATCGTCTGGCAACGAAAGGATGGTCAGACACTTGACGATTGGAAACCGGGTGATGGTGTGCGCCCTTACAAACCACTGGAGCTGGCCGGGCGGGATGTCTTCCAGCGAGAAGGGTGTTATCTGTGTCATTCTCAGATGATTCGCCCTTTCCGGGATGAGAAAGAGCGCTACGGCCACTACTCGCTCGCCTCGGAATCCCTATATGACCACCCCTTCCAGTGGGGTTCCAAGCGGACCGGACCGGATCTGGCGCGGGTGGGCGGTAAGTACTCCGATCAATGGCAAGAGCAGCATCTACGCGCGCCGCGTTCCATGGTTCCCGAGTCTGTCATGCCCAACTATCCCTGGCTGGAGAGGACGTTGCTGGATGGGGCCGCCATTCAGGCTCGCATGGTAGCTATGAGAACATTGGGCATTCCGTACACTGATGAAGATATCAAGGCAGCCCCGGGTGAAGTGAGTGAAAAAACGGAATTGGATGCGGTAACGGCTTATCTGCAAGTGCTGGGGACTATGGCGAGAATCGAAAAAGGCAAGGACTATCGTGAATAGCCTCAAAGAATATTTCCATACCGACTGGGGGGCAATGACCACAGCCGACTGGTTTGGCATGATTACCACGGTTATGGCGTTTCTCCTCATGGTTGGGCTATACGTATACGTCTTGCGTCCGAAGAATCGGGAGAAGTTGGAAGTGCATCGTGACATCCCGATATCAGAGGACAGGAAAATCGAGATCGGAGGCAAATGATGGCTGACAAAAATCCTTTCCCTGGAGAAAACAATACCGGGCATATTTGGGACGACACAATACGCGAGTTGACGAACCCACCACCACGCTGGTGGATGATAGCCTTTATAGCAAGCTTTCTTTTTGTTGTTGGCTATAGTCTTCTCTACCCCACTTGGCCGGGAATTACCGGTTTTACCAAAGGCGTGCTTGGGTGGACGTCGATCAAGGAATATAAAGAAGGCGTGGATCAAGTGGATGCAATACGAGCCCAGTACGAGGAACGGTTATCGGATCTGAGCACTGAAGAAATCCTTGCGAACGTGGAATTATCTAACTATACGAAGGCCTCCGCGAAAGTACCCTTTGGCGATCATTGTGCGGCCTGTCACGGAAGAGGTGGGCAGGGGAACGTGGGATTCCCCGTGCTTGCCGATGACGATTGGCTTTATGGCGGCCAGCTTGAAAAAATACAGGAAAGTATTACCCTGGGTCGGAAGGGAATTATGCCTGCCAAAGGTGGTGGTTCGTTATCCAGAGAAGAGATCGATACCCTAGCACATTATGTTAACGGTTTGAGTGAAGGTAAAAATGACCCCGATGGTAAAAACATGTTTATGGGGAAAGGGTGCATTGGATGTCACGGCATGGATGCAAAAGGCCAGCAGTTCATGGGGTCGGCCAACCTGACGGATGCTATCTGGCGCTTTATGCCGGGTGGCGTGGAAAGCGCCTATTATACGATTTTACACGGGGTGAACGATCCCGGTCGTGATTCGCATACCCGGAATGCGGAGATGCCATCCTTCAAAGATCGTCTGGGCGAAACCACTATTAAGAAGTTGACGGTTTTCGTCCATCAGTTGGGGGGTGGGCAGTAGCAACCTAAGAAGGTGTCTGAGAAATCTCCAGTCTATAACTACGCGGCGGCGCCCGCCGCCGCGCTGCAAAAGGTACGAAATCGGGTCTATAGCCTAACTACACTCCTTGATCCTTTGTCTTTCGCGTCTTTGGCTTGACACATAATCGGGATACCATCTTGCTATGAGCTAAGGATTTTCAAACACGCTTAAAAGGCTGTGAAAGAATCCCCGAACTAACTTACTCCAGGGGCTCTGAGGAGATTTTTTACAGCCTCGAAGTTTTTCGATTGTTCGCCTCGCGGAGCGCAGGCTATATAATTTTGCACGGTAAAATTATTTTTCTGCGGTAATGATAGACGATCCACGCAGGATCAGGTTCTCCTTGGGTTTTCAGGGTAAACACTCCATTGCCCTCCCCAGTTTCCTCGTTGATCTCCTGCCAATACACGAGGTCCGTTCTAAACCTGCTTCAATTAGGATTTCCCGGATCTCGGGCAGCGTCCATAAATGCTAATCGTAGCGGAAGGCCGAATTAAGACGGGAACCATCGGGGAATTCGAAATGGATATTGTAGGCTGCCTGATCCCAAATATAGGTAGAACCATCACATTCGTTACGATCCTGGGTCACTTTACAGCAATCATAGCCCCCATACGCGCCCAGGAAAAATATTCCATCATCAGACAGGCCGTTGCGCACGTGCCGAAAATATTCTCTGAGAAGCTGTTTGGAAATTCGCAATCTACCGCGGCGGGGCCCGAATTGCGTCCTGCCGCGTTGCGACGGGGGCGAAAATTGCGTCGGGTAGTCCACTACAATCCTTATTTTCGCCCCCATCGCGCCTTGCGGGAGCCACAATCGGGGCACCGCCTCGCTACGATGCGAATTTCCAAACAGCTTCTGAGGATTTTGCGATCGGTAAAGAGCCAATAGCTGAAATTCATGGCGAGGATTATGTTCACAGGCGCTGTTCTGCAGTATGCACATCGGCGGTTCGCAGCAATATCCATTGCCGGGTATCAGGGGGAAGTCTTGTTATGTTGTGTTCTCGGCCCCAGTTTTCTACTTCTGCGTCGATATCTACCCCGATGGCGTGGTTGGTAGGGCGTTTGCGTAGCCACTCACAAGCTGTGTTTGCCGTACCGCAGAAATCTTCGCGTAGAGAAACCGCGTACCGTCCACGCAGGATTTTATACGTTTCGTCCACAAAATCGATCTCGGCATCCACACATTGTACAGCCTGTTGATGCAGGTCATGACGATCTTGAGTTTCCGCTATTGTCTTGGGCTGTGGAGTTTTTATAGTCTCTTGGATTCAACTCGTAAGTGCAACCTTACAGTGTTGGTAAAGAGGCAAGCCGC
>CAZQHJ010000071.1:0-12026 GCA_964593225.1 uncultured Thiotrichales bacterium | reverse complement strand
CTCCATTTGCCAGATTTGTCAATATAAAAATACTTTCATTCGGTTGCCCTGGGTATGACCTGCTTTCATTAGGGCCGATATCTGATATCGTTGCTCTTGGGTAAACTGCTTGTATGTATTTATTGGTGCCGCTCATTCTTGTCGGAACGAAAGGCCATAATGTTAGGGCAGGTTGCCCTCTATTCCGAACACTATGAGTTGCACTTACGAGTTGAATCCAGGTGATATTACATACCTCCGATACTATCGGAGATTGTTCTGTCGGAAGCCCCAAGATATGAGCGTTAAAAGTATAAATCCTTCAACAGGGTATGCGACATCGCCCGGCAAAACCGGAGATCGAACCCTTCGCCCTGGAACCGGGGCTGCCTGTGATTTTGCGGAGTAACATGATTCATGATTGGCCAATTCATCAAAAAAATTATCGGTAGCCGGAATGACCGGCTGATCAAACGCATGTACCGAACGATCTCTAAAATCAACGCCCTCGGCGAGGAAATGCATGCGCTCACCGATGCCGAGCTTCGGGAGAAAACGGACCTGTTTCGCCAACGCTACAAAGATGGCGAGTCTTTGAATCAGTTATTGCCGGAGGCCTTTGCCGTCGTTCGCGAAGCGAGCTTGAGGACGCTGGACATGACCCATTTCGACGTCCAGCTCATCGGCGGCATAGTGCTCCATCAGGGCAAGATCGCCGAGATGCGCACCGGCGAAGGCAAAACCCTGGTGGCGACTCTGGCGGTGTATCTGAATGCCCTGCCCGGGCGTGGCGTGCATGTGATCACCGTCAACGATTATCTGGCCCACCGGGATGCTGAATGGATGGGCAAGCTCTATGAATTCCTAGGCCTGCGCACCGGGGTGGTGACGGCTGGCCTGTCCCCCGAGGAAAAGCGCGATGCCTACAAGGCGGATGTCACCTACGGCACCAACAACGAATTCGGGTTCGACTATCTCCGGGACAACATGGCCTTCGGTATCGCGGACAAGATGCAGCGCGACATGCACTTTGCCATCGTCGATGAAGTCGACTCCATCCTCATTGACGAGGCCCGTACTCCTCTAATCATCTCCGGTCCCATCGACGAGCGCTCCGATCTCTACCTCAAGATGAACCGGCTGTTGCCACAACTGAGCCGTCAGGAGACGGAAGACGACGGTCCGGGCGACTACAGCGTGGACGAGAAGACCCGCCAGGTGCACCTGACCGAGGACGGTCACATGAACGTGGAAAGCCTGATGGAGCAAGTCGGGCTCATTGGTGCCGGCGAGAGTCTGTACGACGCCACCAACATCATCCTGATGCATCACCTGAACGCCGCCCTGCGGGCCCATGCGCTCTTTCATCGCGATGTGGATTACATCGTCAAGGACGGTGAAATCGTTATTGTCGATGAATTTACCGGGCGCACCATGCCGGGCCGGCGCTGGTCGGACGGGCTCCATCAGGCCGTGGAGGCCAAGGAAGGGGTGACGGTTCAGCAGGAAAACCGGACCCTGGCCTCCATTACCTTCCAAAACTACTTTCGACTCTACGAAAAGCTCTCCGGCATGACCGG
Source organism: uncultured Thiotrichales bacterium (assembly GCA_964593225.1). GTDB lineage: Bacteria > Pseudomonadota > Gammaproteobacteria > HK1 > HK1 > JABDQX01. The sequence continues at coordinate 10,467 of CAZQHJ010000071.1, read as the reverse complement.
CACCGCCGACACCGAGGCCGCCGAATTCCAGCAGATCTATGGCCTGGAAGTGGTGGTGATTCCCACCCACATGAAGATGATTCGCGAAGACTTCCCCGATCTCATCTTTCTGACGAAGCAGGAAAAATTCACCGCCATCATCGATGACATCAAAGATTGTCAAAAACGCGGTCAGCCCGCCCTGGTGGGCACTGCCTCCGTGGATACCTCCGAGTATCTGTCCGGACTGCTCAAGAAAGAGGGCATCGCCCATCAGGTGCTCAACGCCAAGCAACACGCCAGCGAGGCCCAGGTCATCGCCCAGGCCGGAAGGCCCGGGACCGTCACCATCGCCACCAACATGGCCGGACGCGGCACCGACATCGTATTGGGGGGCAATCTCCAGGCGGAACTCGCCGCACTGGAGGCATCGCTCTCGGAAAAATCCCCGAAAGACGCCGACTCGGTCGGTGCTCTGCGGGAAGACTGGAACCAACGCCACCAGGTGGTCTTGGACGCGGGAGGGCTTCATATCATCGGCACCGAGCGCCACGAGTCCCGGCGTATCGACAACCAGTTGCGGGGCCGCTCCGGTCGGCAGGGGGATGTGGGCTCCAGCCGCTTTTACCTCTCCCTGGAAGACGATCTCATGCGCATCTTCGCCTCGGACCGGATGGCCGGCATCATGCAAAAACTCGGTATGCAGGAAGGCGAGGCCATCGAGCACCCCTGGGTCACCAAGGCCATCGAGAATGCCCAGCGCAAGGTGGAAGGGCGCAACTTCGATATCCGCAAGCAGTTGTTGGAATACGACGATGTGGCCAACGACCAGCGCAAGGAGATCTATGGGCTGCGCAACGAGCTGATGGCCGAAGAAGACATCTCGGGGAGGATCCGCACCATCCGGGAAGATGTGCTCAATAACCTCATCGACGACTACATTCCCCCCGAGAGCCTGGACGAACAATGGGACATGCCGGGGCTCGAAGAGGCCGTCTACCGCGAGTTCGGCACGCGCCAACCCATTTCAAGGTGGTTGGAAGAAGATAACGCACTCCACGAGGAACCCCTTCGGCGTCGCATCCTCCAGGAGATCGAACGCGAGTACCAGGCGAAGACCGAACTCGTCGGCTTCGATACCATGCACCATTTCGAAAAGGCCTTCATGCTTCAGATCCTGGATGGCGCCTGGAAGGAACATCTGGCGGCCATGGATTATCTTCGTCAGGGTATCTATCTGCGATCGTTTGCCCAGAAAAACCCTAAGCAGGAGTACAAGCGCGAGGCGTTCCACATGTTCCAGTCCTTGCTGGAACGCGTCAAAAAGGAGGTCATCGGCGCCCTGTCCAAGGTTCAGGTCCAGGCAAAAGAGGATGTCGAAGCCATGGCGGCGAGGCAGCACGAGCGGGAGCGGGTCGTGCCCATGCAGTTCCTGCATTCGGACGCCCGACTGCAACCGGAGATGGGAGAAGAAGGGCGACTACCCGGTGGCGAGCCGGGAGAACAGTCGGACGGTCGGGACGAAAAACCCGTCCCGAAGGCACCCTATGTTCGTCCCAATCCTAAGATCGGACGAAACCACCCCTGTCCCTGCGGTTCGGGAAAGAAATACAAGCAATGCCATGGAAAAGTGACGTGAGGATTTCGCTTCGCCCGAAAGCCACTCTAGTGCAGGCTCCCAGGTAAAGGGTTTGCCTCCTTTCCGAGGGGAAAGTGGCCTATAACGGATTAACCACCACTGTATTGTCCCGCAGGCAGCGGAGTATGCCCTTGAAATCGGCCAACAGTGAATCCATTAGCGGTTACCGTCAATCGTTTTTTCGCCGAATTGTCACGATGAATCGATTCCCCGCCCGATCGTCCTCGAAGTCGATGGCCGGGTACGTCCTCAAGGCCCGGATGACGCCACTGCCGATGCCGCGATAGGGCAGAAGCCTGGTGGCGTAAGAAGCGAGGATCGGGTTGCGAATATTGGAGTTGCCCCGTTTGATATTTTCCACGGTGAGGTTATTGGGAAGGTGTCCGGGGCTGATGATCTCCACGCGGTCGGAGAAAACGAATAGCTTGACCGGTGCGGAGACAAAGTAGTCCCGGTGGATCAGGGCGTTCACAATCAGCTCCTCCAGAGCGATGCGCGGGATCTCCGGCGCACCGGGGGCATTGACGCCCTGGTCGCCCTGAACACGGCGAATGTTTCCCAGCACGAAGCCGAGGCTTTGGTGAAAGATATCGGCGATCTTGCCGGTGATGTCCCGGCTGTCCAGGTAGTCCGTTTCGTGGATCGTCTCGCCGGGAAAGGCGATGGCCTTGACGATGAAGACGGGCAGCCTGCGGCTGGGATTGGCGGCGAAGAGCAGGGCACCGCTGATATTGAAGACGCCGTCCTTCATCAAGTTCATGTTTTCCAGCAAGGCCGGTAATGGCAGCCCCGGATTATCCGGGAAGTTTTCCTGTAAGAATTTCTTGAAGTAGTCCAGGTCCAAGTCGGAGATATTCAATCCCTGCGTCGGTACCTCGTCCCCATGCACCGATCCGGCGCTTTGGAAGAGGCGCAGCATTTCTTCACGGGCGGTGGCTTTGCGCTTGTCCGCGCCGCTTTTGACCCAGATGACGCCGTTTTTGTCCATGTAGGGCCTGCTGACGCCAGCGGGGATGGTGACACACATAACCAACCCCTCCGGTACAGAGATATTTTCGGTTCTCGGGTTGATGGGCGGCTCTACCTGTTGGGAGGCGGCGTTGGAGACGAGCTGATTGAGCCGCCCGATCTCCTGGCGAGTAAGTCCCGTAACCTTACCGTCGTCGGCTACCCCGATGAAAAGCTCACCGCCCCCGGCATTGCTGAAGGCCACCATCTCCCGGGCGAGAGAAGTCCCGTTGGTAACGTTGGCCTTGAACTGGTGTTTACTGTCCTCGCCCCGATTGATGATCTCCAGAAGTTCTAGCGCTTCCAACTCTCGTACCTCATTCTGCGTTGCCGGAAGGCCTCTTCGCCCCCCTCCATGATATCGACGATCCTCTGTTGCAACGCGGGGTGATCGATGCTGCCGCCGGTTACCCAAACCCGATCATCGGCATAGGCGCAGGCGATGATCTGCTCTGCGTCGCCGAGCACCGGGAAGTTGGCGTTGTGGGTGGCGAACAGGAACTGGGTGTTGGATTTGATCCGGCGGATCAGCTTGATGACATCCTCGTAGATGGTCTGGTTATCGAGATCATCTTCCGGCTGGTCGATGATAAAAAGATCGTTGTCCCGCTGGCCGAGGACGAACAGGATCAGGGCCGAGGCCCGCTGTCCCAGGGAGTGGTGTTTGAGTTCCTTGCCGCGATACTCGATGGTAAAGCGGTTGCGGGGCTGCCAGGTAAGCAGCGCCGGAAGATTCTTTTCGAAATATTCGGCAAACACCTGATAAGTCTGATCCGATAGGCCGATTTTCTCTTTTGCCTCCGTACCCGCCCGATACACGGCCCCGAAATCGGGATACGCCTCGGCAAGGGATGAAAGGATTGCCGTCCGGATGCGGCTGCCCCGGAAGACATCCTTCATGAACGCCACGAAAGCGGCCTTGTCGCCCTTGAATTCGGCCTTGATCTTCAAGGAGGTGTTCCTCTCGTTTACCTTTTCCAACTCGGCCCGGATGGCCTTGTATTCCTCATGCCAAAGTTCATTGAGCCGGGCGATTCCCTTTAGAATCTCCTCGTGCAAACTTTTCCGTCGGAGGCCCTGCTTGTCCAGGGCCTCGATCATCTGGTCCGCCTGTTCCACGGTTTTCTTGAGTTCGCGAAATTCATCCGGTCGGATGATCTCGGCGCCGGATTGACGCAACTGCTCGGACAATGCCCGTTCGATTCCGGCGAATTCCTCCTTGAGGGTCTTTTTGCGCGCCGTGAATTCCCCGGTTTTCCCCTTCAGTTCCGCCAGCACCCGGTTGCCGTCCGCGAGGATCTCCTTGATCCGTTCGAAAGTGGCAATCAGTTCATCGTACAGGGCGAAGAATTCCTCGAAGAACCCCTGGTTTTGCCTGGAGGCATACACCCGCCGGTTGCGCAGATCATCTTCGTGTTGGTCGATGAATTCCTGGAGGGCCGCCAGATAGGATTGGGCGAAGCCGACGACCTGGGCGCATTTCCTGGCGTCCGTATCGAAGTCCGCCTGTCTTTCCAACTTCTCTTCCACCCCGTGTTCTTTGAAGAACCGCAGCCTGAATTCCGCGTCCCGTTTTTTGTCTTCGTATTCCTGTTTCTTCTCTTGCGTGTTAGAGAGCTTTTGCCAGCGGCCGGTCAGCTCGGAGACCCGCTGGCGCTGCGCGTCGATCTCGGCGCGGATCCCGGTCAGCTTTTCGCCCACCAGTTTCTCCACCAGGTCCTTCTCGAAACCCTCGCCGGTGGCGGAAAGGTCCTTCTGACCGAAATAGAGGGGCTTGTGGATGACGGTCTCCCGGAGGGAGATGCCGGGCTGGAGGACGCCATCCACGTAGACATCGGGCCTTTCCCGGTTGATGCGCCGGATTTCATACTGTTGCCCGTGTTGATCCACGGCCCGGACGGTTACCTTGCCGCCGCTGCCCAGCACATGGTCCACAAGGTGATCCTTGTACTCGATGTCCAGTGCCTTCTCCCCGAAGGGGATATCCAGGGCATAGCGGACCGCCTCCAGGATCGAGGATTTCCCACTGCCCCGGATGCCGATCATCGTGTTGAGTTCCGCGGAGAAGCGAATGGTTTGTTTATCCAACACGCCGCCGTCGAAGGCGACGCTCAGGATGTGGGAGTGTTTGTGGGGTCCGGGTTTGGCGGCAGCGACGCGGTTCCCATGGTCCAGGAGGGCGTACTTGATGGCCTCGAAGGAGAAATGACTGATCTTGAGGTAACAGGGGTTTCCTTTTCCGATCGCTTCGATGGCCTTGGGATCGGAGCCTTCCACCTCGGCGGGGTACCAATCGCCAAGCCATTTTTGCACCTTTACCCGACATACCCGGTCAGTCACATCATGCGTCTTGACCTTTTGGAATCCCAGGGTTCTTCGTCTGACCGAGGCATACCGTTCGGTCGCAAAGTCACCGAGCCTCCCGCCGCCCATTTCTTTCCAAAGGCCGCTTCGATCTTCCACGTGGGCGAATATGAGCAAATAATCCCGTCCGGCCTTGTCCAGTTCTTCGACAACCTGAAGAATATTTTTATCGCCGCGGCCATTCTCATTCTGATATTCATCCGGCGATTTTCCCGGAAACATGGCGGTGATCAACGGGGATATATAGTCCTGCCCCTTCTCCAACCATTTCTCGCTAAACACGATCAGCGTATGAATACCGTTGGCCCCATCGTTGACCGAAAGCTCGACGCCGGGCAGCAGGAAGATTTGACATTTTTTTGCCGCTTTCCGTAGCGTATTGAATTCCTCGAAGTCGAACTTGTTGTGGTTGGCAATGACCCCAACGGCAATGCCCGCCTTCTCCAGCGCCTCCACATAGTTCAAATGATAATCATTATCCTCGCCGCCATAGGAGAATTCCCTGTCCGCCCGGGTGTGGAGATGGCAATCGAACCGCGGCCAGCGGCCACCGTTGGGAAAAGCGCTGTTATCATCATTCATCTTTTTTACTCGGGAACCGGTCGTTTAGTCCGTAGACCGATGGGAATCCGATAGAAGCGGATCGGAGAGGGCCTTGGGTCGATCGGAATCTGCGCCAAGTGGATCGGAATCCTGCCGTGCGGATCGGAATACGGCGTAAGCCGATCGGAGTATGACGAAAGTCGATCCGAATCCGGAAGAAGTGGATCGGAGATCATCATGAGTCGATCGGAATCCGATAAAATCGGATCGGATGGGGCTCCGGGTCGATCTGAGGCCGGTAGAAGTCGATGGGAGCGGGCACGGCGTCAGCCGGCTTCTGTGGGGTTCCGATGGATTCATGCCCCCTCCGAGGGACTTTATATCGGGTTCCCATCGGTTTTCAATGCTGGCGGGAATCCCCGCCATTCGGGCGCGCCGACTTTTTATGCAGGTCGCGCAAAGATGGCCATCCCCCGAACCCGGTTCCGTAAACGACGACATCGTCTACAGAATAGGGATCCCGAACCTCTATCGGCCTCCGGCGGACCGGGGTTTTCGGAGACGATGAAATGCCGCGGTTCGGACCCCATCGGACACCTGCTCCGTGAAAACCGGTAACGGTCGGGCGAAGCTCGAACCATGATGCACTTCGCGATCATGGGCCGACAGCCAATACGAGCTCATGACACTTCAGGTTGGGGACACCGGCGAAACTTCGGTCATTGCTATATAGAACCGCATTGCGACCGATGGCGGTCGCGGCAATGATCGCGTCAGGCAATTTCAGCCGATGCTCCCGACGCAACGCGATCGCCCGCCGTTTGACCGCCCCATCGAGCCCGACGATTTCCATAGCGCCCACAAAACGCCGAAGCCATATTCGCTGATGCTCATTCAAATCGGGAAAAGAGAACAGCTCCATCTCCGTAATCACGGAAATCAGATATTCCCCAAAAGGCAGGTCGCCAACCAATAATCCTTTTTGCAGATAAATGACTATGTTGGTATCGAGGACTGCCTTCATCTTTGTATTATTCCCACTCGTCTCTGAGCCGTTTTTGGTAGTCCATTCCATCGAATGGCCAATCTATCGTATTGCTGTATTTCATCGGATCGATCGTCTTGCCCCCAGTGGGTTCATGATTCGGTAACCGCATGACAAATCGCGCCTGTTGGCCGTAGGCGTCCCGATACATTTCGGGTAAGCGAATGACACCGTTTTTATCGATACCCGCTTCGAATTCTATGGTTTGCATGTTCTCTCCTCGTCTTGTTAACCGCGCTTGGAGGCTGTGAAAGTATTCGAAATTTGCCGGATTTTACGTGTCCGGGGAACGAAAGAACAATAACTTACAACGCAAGATTTGTGAAAACAAGCCTATTTCCCGAATACTTTCACAGCCTCTTGGCGTAGGAACGGAAGGGTAGTCGAATCCGTATCATTTTGCGAAGCAAAGTGATCCCAACGCCTCCGCCAGAAACCGCCCTGTGTGGGAATCCGGGATTGAAGCCACCTGCTCCGGTGCGCCCACCGCCACGATGCGTCCGCCCCCGTCGCCGCCCTCGGGACCGAGATCGATGATCCAATCCGCGGTCTTGATCACATCCAGGTTGTGCTCGATGACCACCACCGTATTGCCCCAGTCCCGCAGGCGGTGGAGCACGCCCAGGAGCTGTTCGATGTCGTGGAAGTGCAGTCCCGTGGTAGGCTCGTCCAGAATGTAGAGCGTATTGCCGGTTGCCCGTTTGGAGAGCTCGCGGGAGAGCTTGATGCGTTGCGCCTCGCCGCCGGATAGGGTCACGGCGCTTTGCCCGAGCTTGAGGTAGCCGAGGCCCACATCCATCAAGGTCTCCAGTTTACGGGCCACGGCGGGCACCGGGGAGAAGAAGTCCAAGGCGTCCTCCACGGTCATTTCCAGTACGTCGTAGATGGTCTTGCCCTTGTAGCGAATGTCCAGCGTCTCCCGGTTATAGCGTTTCCCGGCGCAGGTGTCGCAGACCACGTAGATATCGGGTAGGAAGTGCATCTCCACCCGGATCAGCCCCCCCCCCTGACAGGCCGGGCAGCGGCCGCTTTTGACATTGAAGCTGAAGCGTCCGGGCTTGTAGCCCCGTGCGCGCGCCTCCGGGGTTTCGGCGAAAAGTTCCCGGATGGGCGTGAAGAAACCGGTATAGGTGGCGGGATTGGAGCGGGGCGTGCGCCCGATGGGGCTTTGATCGATATCGACCACCTTGTCCAGCCCGGACAGGCCGCTGATGGCCCGGAAGGGCGCCGGATCGGCATGGGAGCGATTGAGTTCCCGGGCGGCCAGGGGATAGAGGGTGTCATTGATGAGGGTGGACTTGCCGGAACCGGAGACCCCGGTAATGCAGGTCATGAGCCCGATGGGGATGGCCACATCCAGGGATTTGAGGTTGTTGCCGGTGGCCCCTTCCAACCGGATGACCCGTTCGGGGTCCTGGGGATGGCGGTTTTCGGGAACGGCGATCCGTCGGACGCCCATCAAGTACTGACCGGTGAGGGAATCGGGATTGGCCCGGATGGCCCGAGGCGGTCCCTCGGCCACGATGGCCCCGCCATGGACCCCGGCCCCCGGCCCCACGTCCACCACGTGGTCCGCCAAGCGGATGGTTTGCTCATCGTGTTCCACCACGATGACGGTATTGCCTATATCCCGCAGGTGAAACAGGGTATTCAAGAGGCGCTCATTGTCCCGTTGATGGAGACCGATGGAGGGTTCATCCAGAATATACATCACCCCCACCAGGCCGGCCCCGATCTGGCTGGCCAGCCGGATCCGTTGCGCCTCGCCCCCGGAGAGGGTGTCCGCGGAGCGATCCAGGGCCAGGTAGTCGAGCCCCACATCCATGAGGAATCGCAGGCGCTGGTTGATCTCATTCAGGATCTTTTGGGCGATTTCGCCCCGGTGCCCCGGCAGGACAATCCCCCCGAGAAGGTCGCTGGCCTCGCCCACCGGTAGGGCGCTCACCTCCGGCAGGGACTTGTCCGCCACGAACACGTGCCGGGCGTGGACGTTGAGCCGGGTCCCCCGGCACACCGGACAGGGGCGGTTGTTGAGGAACCGGGCAAGCCGATCCCGAACCTGGGCCGATTCGGTCTCCCGATAACGCCGTTCCATGTTGGGGATGACCCCTTCGAAGGGACGCAGGCCCGTGCGCGCCTCCCCGCCCCGGTAGCCCGTATAGGTAAAATGTATTTCTTCCTCGCCGCTGCCGAACAGGATCGCCTGGCGCACGGATTCCGGCAGCTCCTGGTAGGGGGTGTATTCATCGAAGCCGTAGTGTTTGGCGAGGCTCTTCATCAGATCCAAATAATAGGGATTCACCGGGTCCCAATCCCCCACCGCCCCCCCTATCAGGCTCAGTACCGGATCCCTGACGACCCGTTCCGGATCCATGAAGGCGCTGATCCCCAGGCCATCGCAGCTCGGGCAGGCCCCGGCGGGATTATTGAAGGAGAAGAGCCGCGGCTCCAGCCCGGGCAGGCTGTAGTTGCAGATGGGACAGGCGAAACGGGCGGAGAAGAGCAGCTCCTCGGGGAGAACCTCCCCACCGTCGGCGGCGCCCTCGGCGGGGTTATCCACAGGGGCCATGGCCGCGACCCGGGCGCGCCCCTGGGCAAGCTCCAGGGCGTTCTCGAAGGATTCTACCAGGCGGAGCCGGAGATCCGGGCGGACCTTGAAGCGGTCCACCACCACCTCAATGGTGTGTTTCTTCGACCGATCCAGGGCGGAGACTTCTTCCAGCTCCAAAACCTCGCCGTCGATCCGCGCCCGCAGATACCCCTGCGCCCGAAGCCCTTCCAGGACCTGCTGGTGTTCCCCTTTGCGCCCCTCGACGACGGGGGCCAGCAACATCCAGCGGGTGGCCTCCGGCAGGGCCAGGACCTGTTCGGCCATCTGGCTGACGGTCTGGGCGTCCAGGATCTCGCCGTGTTCCGGACAACGGGGCTCCCCGACCCGGGCGTACAAAAGGCGCAGATAATCGTGGATCTCGGTGGTGGTGCCCACCGTGGAGCGCGGGTTATGGGAGGTGGTACGCTGGTCGATGGAGATGGCGGGAGAGAGCCCCTCGATGTGATCCACATCGGGCTTTTCCATCATGGAGAGAAACTGGCGGGCGTAGGCCGAGAGGGATTCCACATAGCGCCGCTGACCCTCGGCATAGATGGTGTCGAAGGCCAAGGACGACTTCCCGGACCCGGAGAGCCCCGTGATCACGATGAGCCGGTCTCTCGGTAGGTCCAGGTCGATGTTTTTCAGGTTGTGGGTGCGCGCGCCGCGGATTCGGATGGTATCCAATCATTTTGCTCCGCAAAATTATACTTTTGGCGACTGTTTTCAGCCTCGCAAGGGCCTGCATTCGAGTATGACAGTCGGGATTGATGCCTGTACAGTACATAGGCCATCGGGATATGACAATAGCAGCCAGGATCGCCCCTTATCGATTGGGACTTATATACTTAACTCCCACTCGTGCTTCATTTTGACCGATAATATTGTTTAACATCAATCAGATATGCGCATAAAGTAAGGTCAGACTTGTTGTTCATTGTCTTGTTGATTTATCTTGTTGTTCATTGTCTTGTTGATTTATAAGGATCTTGTGCATGCGATGGAGTTAAGTATATAAGTCCCTATCGATTCCCCCCTGGAAGTGGGGGGCGAGAGGGAAAATTGGGATCGACTTTTTGCTGATGGGCCTTTAAGATTCCCCGCTTCATGTTTATTTTCAACGAAGCAGGGGAACGTCCTTATCGGTATCCTCCCCCCTACGAAAAGCCCGTTGGTGACCTAAGCCTATTCCCGTCTATCCGATCTACGAGTCGGAACGAATCGTCAAGGTCATCCGGGGAGTATTAGAAATACTGTGTCATCTCGGAAGTATGCACAAAAGCAGGAATAACACATAAG
>CAZQHJ010000070.1:0-12032 GCA_964593225.1 uncultured Thiotrichales bacterium | reverse complement strand
GCGGCTTGCCCTCTATTCCGAACTGATGAGTTGCACTTACAAGTTGAATCCAGGGCTTCTATTATGGTGCTGAACGTATTCAGCCCCTAAACGGGTTAACCCGGCCTCATCGACCCGTTTCGGTTGGAGCCCCTCATTTCCGAGATCCCGAATGCCTTCCCCTCAGCGGTCATAACGTAACTTTAACTGCGTCCCCAACCATTCTGGCAACAACACACCATGTATCCCATCATAAAACGTGAGCAATTCGGTCCTACGACCTACCTTTGGGAGGTAGAGGCCCCCCACGTCGCCAACGCCTGTCTGCCCGGTCACTTTCTGATGGTTCGGATGAACAAGACGGGAGAACGCATACCGCTCACGGTCGCCGATTATGACCGGGCGCGGGGCACCGTAACGGTGGTTATCCAGGCGGTGGGAAAGACGACCTTTCAGATGATGGATCTCAAAGCCAGCGACGCCGTGCTGGACTTCATCGGTCCCCTGGGGGTGGCCTCCCATCTGGAAAGGCGCGCCAAGGCGGTGCTCGTGGGCGGGGGGCTGGGCGTCGCGCCCGTTTACCCCCAGCTGCGGCGCCACAAGGAACTGGGCACGCACACCATCTCCATTGTCGGCTTCCGCAACAAGGAACTGATGTTTTGGGCCGATAAATTCCGTAGCCAGTCGGATGAGTTTCTGGTGGCCACCGACGATGGCTCCTTCGGCGCCAAAGGTCTGGTTACCACGGTCCTGAACCAGGTCATCGAGGACCACGACGACATCGAGGAGATCATCGCCATCGGCCCTATTCCCATGATGAAGGCCTGCGCAGAACTCACCCGCCCCCATGGCATTCGCACCATCGTTAGCCTCAACTCCATCATGGTCGATGGCACCGGCATGTGCGGCTCCTGCCGGGTCACCCTCGGCGACGAGATGAAGTTCGCCTGCGTGGATGGCCCCGACTTCGACGGGCATAAGGTCAATTTCGATGAGCTCATGCTGCGGCAAAAACGCTTCGAACAGGAAGAACACGAGGCCATGGATCGCTATCGGCGCGAGCGGGAGCGACTGACCTCCCTCGGACGCGGTGGCGAGAATCCCGCCGAGATCCCTTCGCGCTCGCGCCCGGATGTGGCGCTTGCCCCGATCCCCGACCCGCCGCCACCCTCGGATACGCCCAAGAAACCGAAAAAAGTCCAGAACATCGCCCCCACCAAGATGGATATGCCGGTGCAGGAGGCGTCCGAACGGGTCCGGAACTTCGACGAGGTCGCCATTGGCTACACCATGGAGATGGCCCTCGAGGAGGCCGAGCGCTGCATCATCTGCAAAAAACCCCATTGCATCCCCGGATGCCCCGTGGAGATCAACATACCGGCCTTCATCGATGCAATCGTCAAACGGGATTTCAGGGAATCCTATCGTGTCCTCAAGAGCGCCAACGCGCTGCCGGCCGTTTGCGGGCGCGTGTGTCCCCAGGAGGTCCAGTGCGAGGCCAATTGCGTCATCGGCAAGAAGATAGAACCCGTCGCCATCGGTCGCCTGGAGCGGTTTATCGCCGACTTCGCCGTCGGTCGGGGCTGGGATGATCCCTCCGAGATCGAGCAAAGTGGCAAGAAGGCCGCCGTCGTGGGAGCGGGTCCGGCGGGACTCGCCTGTGCCGGCGACCTTGTCAAGGCGGGTGTCGATGTCACGGTCTATGAGGCCCTGCACGTGGCCGGGGGGGTCCTGAAGTACGGCATCCCTGAGTTCCGCCTCCCCAACGACACCATTGATATCGAGGTGGAGGCCCTGGCCGCCCTGGGCGTCAAATTCGAGCTGGACACCCTCATCGGCAAACTCTTCACCGTCCCCCAGCTGATGACCGACATGGGCTATGATGCCGTGTTCGTGGGGACCGGCGCGGGTAGCCCCAAGTTCATGGGCATCGAGGGGGAGGCGTTCAACGGCGTTGTATCGGCCAATGAGTTCCTGACCCGCGTCAATCTCATGCAGGGATTCCAGCAACCCCTCTACGATACCCCCGTCGGCATGGGAAAACGGGTCGCGGTCATCGGCGCCGGCAACACGGCCATGGATGCGTGCCGGGTGGCGCTCCGGATGGGGGCCGAATCCGTCAATCTGGTCTATCGCCGGACCATCAAGGAATCCCCCGCCCGCGCCGAGGAATTGCATCACGCCATCGAGGAAGGCGTCGAATGCCACTGGTTGACCAATCCGGTGCGCATCCTCGGCAAAGAAGATGGCTGGGTCACCGGCATGGAGGTCATCCGGATGACCCTCGGCGAACCCGATGACTCGGGCCGGCGGCGGCCCGTGCCGGCACCGGGCACCGAACATGTCCTGGATGTGGATATGGTCATCTATGCCCTGGGCACCTCGGCCAATCCCGTCATCGCCCAAAGCACGCCCGGACTCGGTACCAACCGCTGGGGGTATATCGACGTGGACGAGGAGACGGCCATGACCTCCGCCCCGGGCGTCTTCGCCGGTGGGGACATCGTCACCGGATCGGCCACGGTCATCCTCGCCATGGGCGCCGGTCGCAAGGCAGCAAAGGGGATGCTGAAGTATATGGGGATTGGGGAAGGGTGAGGTTTGAAGAGTGAAGGGTGATAAGGCCAACGGGCCGGATCGATGTAGAATGCGGGTAAGCTGCGCGTGGATCGCAACCAACAAGCGGAAGAGTCATGGATACCAACACTGTCGTACATACCCGCGTCGATGCGGAAACCAAGACCCAGGCAATGGAGGTCTTGGCTGGCATGGGGCTCTCTCTATCCGATGCCATTCGTCTCTTTCTGGGCCGCGTTGCCTCCGAAAAGGCCTTTCCGTTCTCCGTGGAGGAGCCGAACCGCTTGACGCGCGAGACCTTGCGCAAAAGCGCGCGCAATGAAGAGGTATATCGCCCACCCAATGCCGACGAGATGTTCAGAGACCTTGGTATTTGATGCGCGCTCCGGAGTATTCCGGGCAATTCCGGCGCGATGTAAAGCGAGCCGGGAAGCGCGGCAAGGACATGGAAAAGCTAAAGACGCTCATGCGGTTGCTGCTTGCCGATGAGCGTCTACCTGCGGGATACAAGGACCATCCGCTCAGGGGGAACTGGATCGGCTGCCGAGACGCCCACATCGAATCCGATTGGGTCCTCGTCTACTACATCGACGGCGATACGGTACGCTTCGAGCGCACCGGGACTCACGCCGATCTGTTCGAGACGTGACATGAACTCCACTGGCTCCCACGTCGGCGCGTGGGAGTCGGTAAAAAGTCGGAGGTAAAAGCATGAGTGAAAGCACGGATACCGTTCCGGCCATCAATAAAACAGCCTTCAGCTGTCCGCACTGCGATGCTTATACAACCCAGTATTGGAGCAGGATATTTTCAGGTCCGTATCCGGAGGAGAGAAGAACACCTTTTATTCCCGATTCAAGCGTAAAGGAACAAATCGGGAGGGAAAGCCCCTCGGAAGAGAAAGTCTATCTGATTGGATGGGTAGACAGAATGATGTCTGGAAAGATCTTTATGGAAAAAGAGAACGGAATTGTCAAGATAATTCACGGAGAAATTTGCTCTTCTCACCTGCTGGAGAATTTGAATATTTCCAAGTGTTATAACTGCGAAGAGATTGCCATATGGGTTCATGATCGGCTTATATACCCCAGCATCAAGATAGAAATTCAACCGAACCAGGATCTGCCTTCGCACATCAAAAGGCTGTTCGAAGAGGCAAGGGAAATCGTTACCTCCTCTCCGAGAGGCGCCGCTGCGCTGCTCCGGCTAAGCATCCAATACCTGTGCAAAGAGCTCGGGGAAACCGGAAAAAATATAAACAAAGATATTGCCAATCTTGTCGCGAAAGGGCTGAATCCGCTTGTTCAACAGGCGTTGGATGTCGTTAGGGTTGTCGGCAATGAGGCTGTCCATCCTGGCGAAATCGATTTGGACGATAACAGAGACACCGCGCTCCAACTGTTCAACTTGGTCAATCTGATTTGCAATCAAATGATTACCCATCCGAAACAAGTTCAAGTCATGTATAACACGCTGCCCGAGAACAAATTAAAAGAGATTGAGCAGAGAGACAGGAATGCCGGCGATAATAATGGAAGCTCGTAGTGGTTTCTCTCGAACTTCCAATCGGCCGATTGGCTGCTTCTTGTCGCCGATGCCCTGGCTCTGCTCGCTGTGGTGTTCGGTGGTTACTTGATTCACACACGCATAGAGGCCCAAATCCAGCGTCTCGAGGAGTTGTGATAATGGAAATAGATATGAGAACTCTTATGGCCGTTGTTGTTCTGCTGGGCAGCGTCGGTTTTTTGCTTTATCTCGCCCTCGACGCCGCGCGCAGGGCCAAATAGCGCTTTTATAGAACCAAGGTAACCCATTCTTTGCCCCGCAAATGGGGCCATATAATTTTGCGAGGCAAAATTAGTTAGGAGAAGTTCACTATGGCATCCAAATGCCCGAAATGCCACCAGTTCCTCGATGAGGACGCTATCTGCTGCGCGGATATCAAATACACCTGGAAGTGCCGCGATTGCGGAAAGCTCTCTACGGGATTCGTGGCGCCCTACGGGCGTTGCTTCCTGTGCGGTGGAGAGAACGAAGTGATCGAGGGATACCACGGCGATCGACCGGAGACGGTCGCCATCGTCAAGGAAGCCATGCAGTACGAGCTCGACATGTATCACTTTTACCGCCTTGCTCTTGCGCGGACCGGCGACGAGGCCTTGCGGGAGACCATCGAGGACCTGTACCTGAAGGAACAGGATCATCTGGACGAGTTGGAAGGAAAATACCACGTTCACCTGGACCCGGAGTTGCGCGCGCCCTCGGGCGAACGGAACGAAACCATGGCCCATTGGCTTTTCCAGGGAATCGACTTCCAGGAGAAGGATCATCCGGTCTGGATCTATGACAAGGCCATCGAGATGGAGCGCCGCACGCGCGATTACTTCAACGCCCGCGCCGAGGAATCGTCACCGGGGGAACAGCGGGAGACCTACCGGGAACTGGCGGCGGAAGAGGAAGAACACATTGCCCTGCTGGAGACGGAAAGGGCCCACATAACCGGATAATCCCATTGCAACGCCTGCTTATTCCCACTCGCCTTATTCCACTCGCCGGATACACTTTAAGAGCGTGTCTAAAAATCCCCGATCGTCACGAGGCGGCGGCCCGATTGCGTCCGGCGGCGTTGGGAAAGGTCCGAGGTTTCTCATGGGGTGGGCATCATGTTTCGACAATCGATTGACGTTGCGTAGCATGTTTTGAACATCACGCGACATGCCGACCACATCACCGGATACTTTGCCGGCGTCACGCGACATGCCGGCGATATAGCCGGATACCGTATCGACATCGCGCGTGGTGTCGCCTACATTTCGCGAAACTTGGATAACATCACTCGATGCGTCATCGGCATCACGTGTGATGTCGGTAACGTATCGAGTGATGTTTCCTATATTGTGTGCGATGCCGATAATGTATCCTTGTAGCCCGGTGATACATTCCGAATTCGATACCTTATCCATAGTCTCTCTATGAATTTCGTGTCTTCTGTGACAACAAAAGTGCTTGATACCAACCACAGAGGGCATAGAGAGAAATGCGGAAAACCTGATTATTCGGACACGCCCTAGTGGTTCGTCAATCTGATAATTTAGGATACTGGAGTTTGTTTACATGCCGAAGTAGAAAAGCTGGCTTAATCCGGCATCCTAATTTATCTCATGGACAGACCACTAGGGCTCAATCACTTTCGAATGTCACCCCGCAAAACGGGGCCATAGGGTTTTGCGGAGCAAAATTATGAACTGGGAACCTGTTATCGGCCTTGAAATCCACGCGCAACTTGCCACCACCAGCAAGATCTTTTCCGGGGCCGCCACCCGATATGGCGTAGAACCGAATACCCAGGCCTGCGCTGTCGATCTTGGCCTGCCCGGTGTACTGCCGGTCGTGAATCGGGAGGCCGTGCGCATGGCGGTGAAATTCGGTCTGGCGACGAACTCGACCATCGCGTCCCGGTCGGTGTTCGCCCGCAAGAATTATTTCTATCCCGATCTCCCCAAGGGATACCAGATTAGCCAGTACGAACTGCCCATCGTCCATGGCGGGCATCTCGATATCCAATGGGAAGAGGAGGGGGCCGGGACGAAATCCGGGACCATTGGCATCACCCGGGCGCACCTGGAGGAGGATGCGGGCAAATCCCTGCACGAGGATTTCCATGGGATGACCGGGATCGATCTGAATCGCGCCGGGACCCCGCTGATCGAGATCGTCTCGGAGCCGGATATGCGTTCGGCCCGGGAGGCGGTGGCCTATATGCGTAAGATACACGCCCTGGTCCGCTATCTGGGGATCTGCGATGGGAACATGCAGGAGGGTTCGTTTCGGTGCGACGCCAACATCTCCATCAGGCCCAAGGGCGCGGAAAAGCTGGGCACCCGCACGGAGCTGAAAAACCTCAATTCCTTCCGCTTCGTGGAACACGCCATTGAGTATGAGATCGAACGGCAAATCGATATCCTGGCGGCTGGCGGGGAAGTCGTACAGGAAACGCGGCTCTATAACCCCGACAAAAACGAGACACGCCCCATGCGAACCAAGGAGGAGGCGAACGACTACCGGTATTTCCCGGACCCGGACCTGCTGCCGGTGGTGCTGGATGCCGACTTCATCGCGGATATACGGGACACGCTCCCCGAATTGCCGAACGCCAAAAAGGCCCGTTTCGAGTCGGAATACGGGTTGAGTCCCATTGATGCGGGGTTATTGACATCCACCCGGGAAATGGCCGATTTTTACGAGGCCACCCTCGGAGCCTCCAACGGCGAGGCGAGGCTCTCGGCCAATTGGATCATGGTCGAGCTTGTCGGTGCCTTGAACAAGGCAGGCGTGGAGATCACCGAGAGCCCGGTGGACCCCCGAATGTTGGGCGGGTTGATTCGGCGAATCGCAGACGGCACCCTCTCGGGCAAGCTCGCCAAGCAGGTCTTCGACGCCATGTGGAAGGGGGAGGGCAACGCCGATGACATCATCGAAGCCAAGGGACTGCGGCAGGTAACCGATGCCGGGGAAATCGACGGGATGATCGATGAGGTGATCGCGAAAAACCCGGAGCAGCTGGCCCAATACCGGGCGGGGAAGGAAAAACTGCTAGGTTTTTTTGTCGGCCTTGTCATGAAGGCGTCGAAGGGGAAGGCCAATCCCAAACAGCTCAACGAACGGTTGCGGGAAAAACTGGCAGGTTGAGCGGTTCTAAGTTTTCGACAGTCTCCGAAACATTTTTTCTTTTCGTGCATGTCGGTCGATTGTGGTTTATTCACCCGGCGCAGCGGGGTGATAGAGTCTTGGTTTGCAAGATCATCCGGCCACCCGAATCACCCCCCCCCCCAGACACACATCATCGCGATAGAAAACCACGGATTGCCCTGGGGTAACCGCCCACTGTGGCTCGTCGAAACGGACATGACAGCAGCCATCCCCCGCATCGGTCACTTCACAGGCCTGTTCGGGCTGGCGATAACGCACCTTGGCGCGACAATGCAATGGGAATGAGGGGGTGGTGCCCGCTATCCAGTGGAGTTGTTCCGCCACCAGCGTTTGCCGGTATAACATTGGGTGATTTCTGCCCTGTACCACAACCAGGACATTGCGTTTCATGTTTTTGGCCCCGACATACCAGGGTTCAGGCCCCGTTCCCCGTTGCCCACCGATGCCAAGCCCCTGTCGCTGTCCCAGCGTGTAGAAGGGAAGGCCGTCATGGTGCCCGATAACCTTCCCTTCGGCCGATTCGATGTCTCCCGGACACGACTTGATGTAATGGGCAAGGAATGCCTTGAAAGGCCGTTCCCCAATAAAACAGATCCCCGTACTATCCTTTTTGTCATGGACAGGCAGGCGCGCATCCCGCGCCATGCGCCGGACCTGGGATTTGGACAAAGCGCCGACGGGAAATAGGGTTTTTGCCAGGGGCGCTTGTTCCAGGGTGTATAAAAAGTAACTTTGGTCTTTGTTGGGGTCCAGGCCTTTACACAAGCGGAATCCGTTTCCCCCCCGGTTATTTTTGTCGCGGATAATATTGGCATAATGACCGGTTGCTATGTATTTGCCACCGAGATGCAACGCGTGCTCGAAAAAGGTCCGAAACTTGATGTTCCGGTTGCAAAGGACGTCGGGATTGGGGGTGCGCCCCGCCTTGAGTTCGGCGAGGAAATTCCGGAAGACCTGATCCCAGTATTCGGTCGAGAAATTCACCGTATGCAAAGTGATATCCAGCCGTTCGCAAATGCGCTCGGCATCGGCAAGATCCCGGGCAGCCGCGCAGTATCCGTCCCTATCGTCTTCTTCCCAGTTTTTCATAAAAAGCCCCCGAACGTCGTATCCATGCCGACGAAGCAAAAGCGCGCATACGGCGGAGTCCACGCCGCCGGAGAGCGCTGCAACAACAGGGGTGTTATCGGCGTCTTGTACAGTGGGTTCCATTACTTTTGGTTTTCCTGTATCTTGTGCCCCACGCTATGTTAGTCAAAATGGGTTAAAATCCCACGGGTTTTTCGGGGATTCGTCACGTCGAAAATATAGATTGTTTGTTCTTCTTTGAGGAGGATTATATCCATGCGTATGGTCATTGCTGCGTTATTCGCCTCTCTTTCCATGCTCTTTGCATCCCTGGTGCAGGGGGCACCGGTTGTCATCAACTTCCCTCACGTCGTGGCGGAAGACACACCCAAGGGACAGATGGCTGATAAGTTCCGTGATTTGGTGCAAGAGAAACTCGCAGGTAAAGTCAAGATTGAGGTTTATCCCAATTCCCAGTTGGTGACCGATAAGGAAGTCGTGGACAAACTCCTGGCAGGAGAGATTCAGATGGGAGCGCCTTCCTTGTCCAAGCTCAAGAAGTATACGAATAAACTCGGATTATTCGATCTGCCTTTCCTATTCACCGGTATTGGTGCCGTGGACAAGTTCAAGCGGAGCGAAGAAGGACAATCATTGCTCAAATCCATGGAGCCATTGGGTATCCGCGGTCTCGGTTATCTGCACAATGGCATGAAGCAGCTATCGGCTAACAAACCGCTGTATCTGCCGGCGGACGCCGAGGGGTTGAAATTTCGCATCATGTCGTCGGATGTGTTGGTAGCGCAATTCGAGGCACTGGATGCCATACCGGTAAAAAAGCCGTTTAAGGAAGTATACAACCTCCTCAAAACCGGTCAAATCGATGGCCAAGAAAACACGTGGTCGAATATCTACTCGAAGAAGTTCTACGAGGTGCAGGACTACATCACCGAATCCGATCACGGCTATCTTGGTTACATGGTGCTCACCAGCAGCGCTTTCTGGGATGCGCTCGATCCGGCAATCCGAAAGGAACTGGAAAAAATGCTCAAGGAAGCCATCGCCTTTGGTAATCAAATTGCCATCCAAAAGGCGATCTTCGACAAGCAGTCCGTCGTCGACGCCCGCAAGGCCAGAGTCATCACGTTGAAGCAAAAAGAGAAGGAAAAATGGATCGATGTCATGAATCCGGTTTGGCATCAGTTCGATGACCAGTTCGGCAAGGAAATAATCGATGCGGCTTACGCATCGAATTAATGCTGCGTACCGTAACTTTCTTTTCGTGTACATATATCCTTACCAGGGTTGTCTACCTGGTAGGGATAGGATACATCCCACCTATTTCTATCCTCATTCCATACTTTGAACGAGCCATTTTTGTTAACAGTATTGAAGGGAGCCCGATCATAGGTTCATGAACTGGGCGGACTACATCATCCTGCTGATCATTGGCATTTCTGCGGTGATTAGCATCAGGCAGGGCTTCATCCGTGAAGCTTTATCGTTGTTCGGCTGGATCCTGGCATTTTGGCTGGGACTGACGTTTATGGATGCATTGGCCGTAGAACTTGCCCTCTGGATCTCCGTTCCCTCCGCCCGTCTCGCTATCAGTTTTGTTATCCTGGTTATCGCCACTTTGTTATTGACGGCCTTGATAAGTCATTTGGTTGGTCGACTGGTGGAAAAAACCGGTCTCACAGGTACCGATCGTATGTTGGGCGTCGTATTCGGGGCTATTCGTGGGGTTATCATCGTTGCAATCTGCGTTCTGTTAGCACACTTAACGCCCCTTCCCAGGGATCCGTGGTGGCAGGGATCTTTGTTGTTGGCGCACTTCGATGAACTCGCCAGGGAGATTCGCAGCCTGTTGCCCCCGGAGTTGGCGGCTTATCTTATGTATCGGTAATTTTGCGCGGCAAAATTATTGCGGAGCAAAATAACATGTGTGGGATAGTTGGAATCATCGCACAAACAAGCGTTAACCAGCTCTTATACGATGGGCTTACCATGCTCCAACATCGGGGACAAGACGCCGCAGGTATCGTAACCTGCGAGAACTGCCAAGTTTATTTGCGCAAGAATATTGGCCTCGTGCGCGATGTCTTTCAAGCCTGCCACATGGACAACTTGCGAGGGAGCATGGGGATTGGACATGTTCGGTATCCTACTGCTGGACTCGATTCTTCAGCTGAGGCACAGCCATTTTACGTAAACTCTCCTTATGGTATTGCGCTCGCCCATAATGGTAACCTTGTCAACAAAGAAAATCTCAAACAAGAACTTTTTTCTTCAGATCGACGCCACATCAATACGGAATCCGACTCTGAAGTCCTGTTAAATGTTTTTGCCCACGAGCTTTTGAAACTGGGCAAACTCACCGTAAATCAGGACGATGTTTTTGCTGCTGTGTCCAAGGTACACGAGCGGTGTATTGGTGGATATGCAGTAATTGCCATGATCATAGGACATGGCCTGGTTGCGTTTCGGGATCCTAACGGGATTCGTCCTATCGCGCTCGGTCGCCGTGAAACATCACAGGGGCTCGAATATCTCTTTGCTTCAGAGAGCGTGGTCATGGATGTGTTAGGGTTCGAGTTCGTGCGGGATATTGCACCGGGCGAAGCCATGTTCGTCGATACATCGGCCAAATTGCATGCTCGGCAATGTGCTAAAAATCCTAAGTACTCGCCTTGTATCTTCGAATTCGTCTACATGGCCCGGCCCGACTCCATCATCGACGATATCTCGGTTTACAAAGCCAGACTTCGCATGGGAAAGCACCTGGCAAAGAAACTTCTTCGAGAGTTTCCCGACCACGATATTGACGTTGTTATTCCTATACCGGATACAAGTCGCACGGCGGCACTCTCCTTGGCTTACCGGCTTGGAGTGAAATATGGGGAAGGTTTTATCAAGAATCGTTATATTGGCCGCACGTTCATCATGCCCCATCAACAACGTCGGGATTCGGTGCATCACAAGTTAAATGCCATCGGAATCGAGCTCAAAGGAAAAAATGTGTTACTGGTGGACGATTCGATTGTTCGAGGTACGACATCGGGGCAGATCATTCAAATGGCCAGGGATGCCGGCGCGCGTAAGGTCTATTTTGCCTCCGCCGCTCCACCGATCCGGTATCAAAATGTCTACGGCATTGATATGCCGACTACATCCGAATTGATCGCCCATCAACGAACAGAGCAACAAGTGGCAAAGGCCATCGGGGCTGATCGGCTGATTTACCAGTCTCTTGATGATTTGATTAGTGCGGTACGAAAAGGTAACCCACGCATCAAGCAGTTCGATGATTCCTGTTTCACCGGAAAATATGTGACAAACGGTGTTAGTAGTGCTTACCTTACCCATCTGGAGAAGAGCCGCTGCGATGCCGCCAGGAAGTGCCACCGCGCCCATGAAGAGGTTGTCGATCTGCAAAATGCCAACTAAATTCTGACTGCTCTGGAATTTAGGTAGTGGCTCAGTTTGAAATCCTCAGATTGGCATTTTTTTGCCCCGATAGGGGCTACGTATAACAAGCCCGGGGTAGCGCTTCGCGCAACCCCGGGCTAATGTACATAGCCCCTTGTATGATGTTTTTGAGTTCTGTTTCCTTACTGTCTCCCATGGGGAGAAAAGCCCTCGCCTCAGGGCAACCGAATGAAACTGTTTTCCAATTGCCATTGACGTATTTTGTTGCC
>CAZQHJ010000069.1:0-12243 GCA_964593225.1 uncultured Thiotrichales bacterium | reverse complement strand
CTGGAATTTTGGTGTATACGGATGAGTATGGCATCTACGACCGCTTGCCGGAATCGGGATATGGTCTATGGTCATAGACGGTTTGTCATAGCCACGGCGAATATGCCCGTGATGAGGATGGGGAGGATTTGTGTGAAGTACATGTCAATACCATGGAGGGATTTTGGTCTTTGCTACGTTCTCGGCTACGGCCCCATCGTGGTATTTCTCAACAATTGCTCCCTGACTATCTTGGGTTTTTCGAGTTCGTACACAACGTAAAATACCGAGGTAAAAGATTCTTGGTATCCTTAACTTCGGCTCTTTCTCATGGAACAACTTGCAATCCGATAAGAGCCAAGAAAATTTATCTTTTGTTCAACCCATTTTTGACCACTGAGAAACCATATCGTGAAAATAAATGTATACGAATTAGCTAAACTTTCGCTACGGGAACGTTCAGAATTATTAACTCGCGCGGAGGTTGATATAACCGGATTACTGGATACTGTTCGCCCAATTATCGCCAGTGTACGTGAGCATGGTGATGATGCTCTTTCAGATTATGCAAAAAAATTCGATCAAGCATTGGTTACACCAACAACTCTTGCCGCGAAAAAAAATGACTTCCAACGCGCTAGGGATAGGTTAGAGCCCAAGCTGAAAGACGCAATAGAGATATCTGCTCGCAACATTAGAAATTTCCACAAAAAACAGATGCCTGAAGAAATGTGGTTAATGGAGGTAGCACCGGGCATTATTGCTGGTGAGAAAGTAACACCTATTTCTTCGGTTGGTCTATACGTCCCACGAGGGAAGGGCTCATTTCCGTCAGTGATGCTTATGCTTTGTATACCAGCGGTTATCGCTAAAGTTCCCAAGGTTATCGTCTGTACGCCACCGACACCCGAGGGTACCATTGATGACGCATCGCTTTATGCCGCGGAAGTTTGTGGGGTTACCGATCTCTATAAGGTAGGAGGAAGTCAAGCAATTGCTGCTATGGCTTACGGTACGCAGGTGATACCAAAAGTTGATAAGGTAATTGGACCTGGTAATCCTTATGTTTCGGCGGCTAAGCGCCTTTTGTACGGGACAATTGATGTAGGAATACCAGCTGGGCCCAGTGAGGCGATAATCCTTTGTGACGAAACGACTGCGCCCGATATCGCTGCCATGGACCTTCTAATCGAGGCAGAACACGGACCTGATTCCTCGGCATTGCTCGTAACCCATTCAGCTAAGCTTGCAGATGAAGTAAGAGCACGTCTTCCGTCGCTCATCAACGAGCTACCCTCTGAGCGCAAAAACTTTTGTATGAGCGTGATGTCTACCTATGGAGGAATTGTCATTACTCGAAATCTTGACGAATCCGTTGACTTTGTAAATGCTTTTGCCCCTGAACATATGGAAGTGCTCGTCGAAGAACCCATGGCAGTTCTTCCAAAGATCAAGAACGCTGGAGAGATTCTTCTCGGAAAATATACCCCGATCACATTTGGAAATTTTTCTCTAGGTGTAAATGCCATTCTACCCACTGGGGGGTTTGCCAAAACTTTCTCGTGCGTCACTGTTCATGACTTCCTCAAACGTTCCTCGGTTGGTTACGTTACGCAAGATGGTTATCGGGATTTGAAGGATCCTGCCTACCAATTGGCGACATACGAGGGCTTCCCTTCGCATGCACGAGCAGTCCGCGCTCGTGCATGATCAAGCCCGTTCTAGCCATTTTTGCCTTGCGTCTACTGTTTGATGGTAAATAAGATTTACACCGAAAAACTGTACCACGAATTCAGACCGTTTCTAACCTGTTCTCGGCTTATTTCTTCGGATCTGACGTTTTTGTAGTACAAAGTATGGTTTGCAACTCATTGATAGGCGTGGGAAAGGTGGGGATGTGGCAATCGGTTTCGTAATCGGTTGTTCCGGGAATTAAAATATTGAAACGCATAAAAACCGGGAGAATGAGCCGGGACGAGTGGGTAACGTTACATGCCTCGATAGGGTCACCGTTTGTTTTGTCGAAGGTTCGGAATACCGTCGTTGGGCATATGCCTGTCGGGATTCGCCACGCCCACAGCCCCTCTTACCCCAATCCACGTCCTTACGTCCCACGCAATGGGGCGATAATGGCACGGCGCAAGACTATCGCAGAGTAAAATCATTATGTTCACAGGTATTGTACAAGGCACCGCGGCGGTGGTCGCCATCGACGAGAAGGAACGCTTTCGTGTCCACACGCTCGAGCTGCCGTCGGACCAGCTCGACGGGCTCAAACCCGGGGGCTCCGTGGCCCATAACGGGTGCTGCCTGACGGTGACGAGGGTAACGGGTAACCTTGTTTCCTTCGATCTGATGCAGGAGACCCTGCGGGTGACGAATCTCGGGGAATTGGCCGTCGACGATCGGGTGAATATCGAACGGGCGGCCCGGTTCGGCGAGGAGATCGGCGGGCACGCCATGTCGGGGCATATTATTTGCATGGCGGAGGTTGTCCGCATCGAGCAGACCCCCAATAATTACCAGGTCCGGTTCCGGGTCCCAAAAGACCTGTCCAAGTATCTCTTTGCGAAGGGTTATGTGGGTGTCGACGGTATTAGCCTCACCATTGGCGAGGTGAACGATGCGGTGTTCGATGTCAATCTGATCCCGGAGACCCTGAACCGCACCAATATCGGTACCCGCAAGGTGGGTGATTACGTGAATATCGAGGTCGATCCCCAAACCCAGGCCATTGTGGACACCGTGGAGCGTGTGCTTGCCGAGCGGGCCGGCAAGGGCGTTCCGAAGGGCCGTGAAAAAACCTGATAATGACCTATTTTGAAATTAAAAGTAGTCCACTACCTCGGCACTGGTTCAGTTGGATTAGGATGTGGTTGATTGATAGATATGAATAAATTTTCAAATTGAGTCATTTCCGGATCCTTAAATCAGGCTGAGCCCTCAAGCACAACATATTTTCTTAACTGACTGTCTTAACGACGTTAAATCCCGTCTGTCGTGTCTGAGGTACAGGTTTGTAAGGATTCTGAAAATGCTTGACCAAGAGAATTTATCCTTATTTCTCAATGCTCCGCACGCTAATCCAACTGAACCGGTGCCACTACCTCCCTATCTGTACAAAGAGCCTAATTCCAGCTGTGTCCGCTCCGTAGCTTATGGCTCTTGCCAACTACCCCCTCGACCTCCCCAATCGCCTCCCGTTCCAAGTCCCACGCTTCTGAGCGCAGTTGATTTGCCTGCAAGACCTTGTCGCCGATGGCATGTTGCGCCGCACCGTTTGGCAGCGGCACGGGCACGGCGGCGAGCATCGCTTTGTCGATTTTAAGAATCACCGAGCCGTAGGCATGGCGTTTTGTGAAGGTTTTGCCATAGGCGGAGGCAAGCCAAGCATAGAGGTAGCCGGGATTCATGGTTTCGGCGGCCAGCACGCGGATAGAGTCTTGCGTGGATGCCCAACCTTTCATGTATGCAGGGATAATCTGTACTTTGCCAATGGTGCCGCCGCAGGTCACAATCAGCATGTTTTCAGTCAGCGCGATCTCCGGCATGTCATCGGTATGCGCGCCTTTCGCCAGTCCTTTTACTTCAATCGGGTCGATCTGAAAAAGCTGTTTGCCGGTTAGCATGGGAATCCCGCCCTCGCGAACGTACACCCGCTTGCGGAATCGGGTGATGGGGCGGATCTCGCGGGTCACGCGGGGGTCGCCCAGTGTGGTGACCTCCAGCGGCAGGCCGCGCAGAAACTCCTCGGCGCGGCGCGCCAGTGGGTCGTGGTAACTGGCCTCGAAACGCCAACTCAATTGCGAAGCCCGCACACGGGTGCTGACGTGGCCCTTTGGTTTTTCCACCAGGGATTCCAGCGGTGGTAGTTGCAGGGATTCGTACAGCAGGGCATCGGCAGCGTCCAGAAGTTCATTGGCCCGGTCGCGCAATTGCCCGGCCCGCACCATTTTCGAGCCGATGTGGCTGCGGCGGAGCGGCGGCAGATCGGGAATCAGCACCTTGCGCAGGTGTTCGGGTTCGATGTGTTGCACCACCGAGCCATAGGTGGCCTGGATCAGCTGCAGGCGGCCATAACGCCCGCGCAGAAAGGCGGCGACGTATCCGGCGGTATTCGGGTCTTGGGCGGTGAGGCGGATAACATCTTCCGACAGGGCCTTACCAACAAAAGTTTGCGAAGCCAAGCCCACATTGCCGATGGTACCGGAACGGGAAATCAGTACATCCCAAGGCCGCACCAGTAATTCGTCCAGTTTTTTCGTCAGCTTCCGGCTGATGTAACGCCCGGTTTCCGGGCGCAGGCCGATGATGTCGGAACTGGATAGAAACGGTACGCCGTGTTCCGGCCCGACATACACCCGCTTGAAGCGAAACGCATTGTGGGCGTGGGGACACAAGCCGTTTTCGCCCAATAACGCGATCAGTGGCAAACCGGAGGCTTTCAATTCCTCCAAGGCCTGCCGCGCTTCGATGCCAAAATAAGAACCTTCGATACGCAACCCGCCGCTGCCCAGCACCTCGCCCAGCCGCACACCAGTGGAAAAGCGCCGCCGGGAAGCGTCTTCCGGCAACCAACGTTCGGCGGTTCCGGTTACCATCCCAGCACCGCCGCTTGTTTCCATTCCAGGAATTCACGGGCCACCGCCGGGCTGTCGTCATCGTCCACCCGCCGTTGCGGCAACATCCGCTTGCTCACCTCGCCGGAGGCGCCGCGCTCGAACAACTCGGTGCGCATGTCCTCGTCGGGAATCCAAATCTCCTCGCCGTCCGGGTCGCGGCGATAGAGCTTGTTGCCGCGCTTGTCGTGGCCGATGGCCCGCACCTGAGCCATGAAGATCTCGTAATCGGTCAATTGCCGCTGTATGGCCTCTTTGGTGCGTTCATCCTCGGTTTTCTTTTGCAGGATCAGTACGGAGGTCTGGGTGCCGTTGCGCGGCTGAAAGGTGTCCGGGTGCAAGTCCACGGAAGCCACTAGGCGGCTGGTGGAGAGCATCCACCAACGTACATATTCCAATCCCGGCGCGCCGAGGATCGCGTCCGGCAACACAATCGCCATGCGCCCACCGGGTTTGAGCAACTGCCAGCAGCGTTCGATGAACAGCAGTTCCGGCGGCTGCGAGCCCTGCAACTCCTCGGTCTTTTCCCAACCGTGTTCGTTCTTGCGCCAGACGTGGCCCAAGTCGTATTGGCCCAGGGTTTCACGGTCCTTGATGGGCAGCTTGGAACCGAAGGGCGGATTGGTGGCGATGACATGGAAATGCCCCAGGTCCTCCGGTCCGCGCAGGCTTGCCGGGTCGATATCCAGGGTCTTGGCAAGCTGTTCGCGGAAACCACTTTCCCATTCATGAGGATGCAACAGGCTGTCCTGGCGCAGGATATTGCCGGAGCCATCGTTGTTCATCACCATGTTCATCTTGGTGGCCTTGACCAGATCCGGGTTGATGTCGAAACCGAAGAAATAACGTCCCGCCAGATCGCGGATGCGGTCGTTGAGGGCCAGACGCAGCGCATCGCTCAGAGGCTTGCCACCGCCCGCTTCCTCTTCCAGAAGTTTGATCATCTCGTTCATGGCGATGACCAGGAAACCGCTCGTGCCACATGCCGGATCGAGAACCCGATCACCTTCCCGGATGTCCAGCATTCGGATGGCCATACGCTGGACGTTGCGCGGGGTGAAGAATTCGCCTCGGTCGCCGCGCAGGTTCGCGCCCACCAGTTCTTCGTAGGCCTTGCCCTTTACGTCGATGTGGGTTTCGAGAAAACTGTAACGTTGTAACTCGCCGACGATATAGGCCAGCGAGCGCGGTTGCAGCTTGATCTCGTCATTGGACTCGAAGATCGCCGGATAGCGCGCCTTGACTTCATCGAAAATCTTGCCGATACGAGTCTTTACCGTCAGCCGCCCGTCGTTGCTGGCCTTCTCCTTGGCAGTGGCGTAAAACTCCAAGGGCTTGGGGATGTTCCGCTCATCGTGGATCTTGCAGAAGATCACCTTGAGCAACTCGAAAAACGCCGGTTGCTTTTGCATCCCGTCGGTGACGTAGATGTGATTGTGACAGATCTTGAAAGAGAACAAGAGGTTGTCGCTGGTGGCAAATTTCAACTCGTCCCGCGACGGGCGATCCACCTCCTCCGGCGTGCCGTCCCTGGAGGGAATATCGTTGGGTTCCTCCCAAATATGCGCATCCTGCTCCCGCACCAAACGGTAAACTGATTTATATTTGCCGTTGGTCCACATTCCCCACTCGGCGTTGACGCAGGCGGATAGATAGGATTTGAGCTGCTCAATACCATCGCGCTTGTTGGATGGTTCCACGTTATCGCGCTTGCATTCAATGATGAGGCGAATATTGTCCTGGATGTGCTCCGCGCCTTCGTCGAAAATCGCCAAATCCACCCGGTGACGCTTGCTGCCCATATGGATGGGAAATTCCACGGCAATCCGTTCGCGAGGATAGCCGAGTTCCAGCACCAAGCGCCGCTCGATATTCTGACGAACATACTCCTCCGGCGTGTCGTTTCGGATGGTGTCGTCGATGAAGTCGGATATTTTGCCGTCGGGCAGGGTTTTGTAGTTCAATTGCAGTACCCTTTCTCGTTTCCTAAATTTAAGGTCGATCAGTCAAGGATAGCTCCGAGTAGGCTGTCAAGAGTAATTTAATTGCAAAGTAGGCCACTACCAAAAACTTAGAAACCGTGAACGGATCGCTGTCGAAGGGGTATACTTGGCCTGAATTCCATATCAATGGCGCATTACGAGGGTTAAGTAACCATGTCGATGACACTACTTTGGGATAGTATCAGTTGGGTGTTGTTAATGGCCGGGAGTCTATTCGTGATCATCGGGGCGATCGGCATCCTGCGGTTTCCGGACTTCTTCACCCGTTTGCACCCGGCCGGGGTGACGGACACCATCGGGGCCGCCCTGATCCTGTCCGGCCTCATGATCCAGGCAGGCCCCACACAGGTGGCCGCCAAGCTTGTGTTGATCCTTCTTTTCCTGTTTTTTACGAGTCCCACGGCCACCCATGCCTTGGCCAAGGTTGCGCTGCGCGCGCAGGGATTCGTCCGGCCGGAACCGCCAGGGAGATCCACATCGAACAGTTAATCAACATCGTATTCCTGTGTTTCCTGATGATCACGGGATTCGCCCTGCTGCGCGTGCGTAACCTGTTTGCCGTGGTGATGCTGACAGGGCTCTATAGCCTCCTTTCCGCCGCCCTTTTTGTCGTACTGGACGCCGTCGATGTGGCCTTCACCGAGGCCGCGGTGGGCGCTGGGGTGGCGTCGATCCTAATGTTGAGCACCCTGGCGAGGACCGGTGGAGAACAACACCTCTCCCACGACGATTCACGCCTTGCCTTGATCGTCGTCCTGGTCACGGGGATGGCCCTCCTGTACGGGACCCTGGATATGCCCTACTACGGGGATCCGAATGCCCCGGCGCACCAACACGTGGCGCCTTTCTACCTGGAAGAATCGGGAGAGGCAATCGGAATCCCCAATGTGGTCACATCGGTACTGGCGAGTTACCGGGGGTACGATACGTTAGGGGAGGTCACGGTCATCTTTACCGCGGGTATCGGGGTCATGGCCTTGTTGATGTACGGGATGGGGGGCGCGGGTAGGGCGTCTCGGAAACAAGGCGAGCCCAAAGCAAACCGCCGAAATTCCTAAGTCCTGCGGACCGCAAATTCCTTCGATGCCAGCGGGCAATATGGGGCATTTTCCGTATTTCGAGAATCACTGAAGCGCCAGGCGGAAAGAAGTACATGGTGGCCCCCAAACAAGGCATCGTCACGCCCCTGGAAGGCCCACAGGACAAGGCGCTGGCGAAAACCGTCCGTCCCCGTTACTTGGCGGAATATAGGGGACAACCGGCTGTCCGGGCGCAGATGGCGATCTTCATCGAGGCCGCCAAGCGCCGGGGGGACGCCCTGGACCATGTGTTGCTCTTCGGTCCCCCCGGCCTTGGCAAGACCACACTGGCCCAGGTGATCAGTAACGAATTGGGCGCGGGCTTCCGCCAAACCGCGGGTCCCGTGTTGGAACGCTCCGGCGATCTCGCCGCTCTGCTCACCAACCTGGAGCCACGAGACGTATTATTCATCGATGAAATGCATCGTCTCAACCCCATGGTCGAGGAGATCCTCTATCCGGCCATGGAGGATTTCCAACTGGACATCATCATCGGAGAGGGCCCATCCGCTCGCTCCATCAAGTTGGACCTCCCGGCGTTTACCCTGGTGGGGGCCACCACCCGCGCCGGCCTGCTGACATCCCCCCTGCGGGATCGGTTCGGGATCGTACAGCGGTTGGAATTCTACAGTGTGGATGAACTGACGGAGATTGTGGAACGCTCGGCAAAGATATTGGATGTCGTGGTGGAGGGCGATGGGGCCCGTGAACTGGCGTCCCGGTCCCGGGGTACGCCCCGCATCGCCAACCGGCTCCTGCGGCGCGCCCGAGACTATGCGGAGGTCAAGGCCGGCGGGCGAATCTCGTTGGCGGTCGCCAAGGAGGCATTGGCGTTGCTGGATGTGGATGCCGCAGGTTTCGATATCATGGATCAAAAACTCCTGTTGGCTATCTTGCAAAAATTCGATGGGGGGCCGGTGGGTGTAGATAATCTGGCCGCGGCCATCGGCGAGGAACGGGGCACCATCGAGGATGTCCTGGAGCCCTATCTGATTCAACAGGGTTTTCTGCAGCGCACCCCCCGTGGCCGAATAGCGACGCGCAATGCCTGGTTGCATTTTGGATTCACGCCGCGCGAAGGGGAACGGGTGTCGGTGGAACAGGCGCCCGCGCAAGGGGAGCTGTTTGAGTGAATGGGGCGCCGTTATACTTTTAACGGTTGTATTTCCGGCTTTCGGCAAATAAAGATTGAATCTCGCCGAGATGCGGAATAGTCGGTATCGATGATATGGTTAAGAAAAAAGGTTTACTTTCGAGCACGGGCAGCGGGCAAGCCACGCAAAAACTCGATGAAATCGTTGCGAGAGCCCGTCGTGGGCGCGATGAGCGAGACCAAGGATACCGCGAACAGTCGCTGCGTATCCATCCCTGGATCTGTGCACGTTGCGGTCGCGAGTTCACCCGCGAGAATCTCCAGGAATTGACCGTTCACCATAGGGACCATAACCACGATAACAATCCGCCGGATGGCAGTAACTGGGAAAATCTGTGTATCTATTGCCACGAGAATGAACATGCCAGACACATCGATTATCTGGCGGCGGATAGGGTAGGGGAGCTTGCTAAAGAAAAGGCATCGGTTGCCACCCATAACCCCTTCGATGGGCTGAGGGGATTGTTGAAATAATCGCAAAGCTCCACCACGCCTCTCCTGAGTTTATGGCCTTTTCAAGCACGCATCATCCCACCGAACGCCGGTTGGCAGACGTGCCCGGACCGGTTGTTTTTTTTATCCTTGGACTTTTTCTACAAGGGGTATGGCATGGAATGCGCCCTTTATCGCAAGCCGAAGCCAAATCGCTTTCCTTTCCACCCTCTGTAGCGGCTCTTCGCTTGGTAAGCCTGGGAGATCCATTGGCTACCGCCAGAGTATCGATGCTGTGGTTACAAGCGTTTGACAATCAACCCGGTATGAGTATTCCTTTTCGGGCGCTGGATTATGACCGGATCCGGGAGTGGCTTGCACGAATTCTCGCTTTGGATCCACGTGGACAATATCCGCTGCTTGTCGCCAGCCGATTGTACGCGCAAGTGCCTGTCCCGGATAAACAACGTGCCATGCTGGCGTTTGTATACGAGCGATTTTTCGATGACCCCAACCGCCGGTGGCCATGGCTCGCCCACGGAGTAATCCTCGCCAGGTATCGTTTGAATGATCTGTCCTTGGCGCTGAAATATGCCACGGCGCTTACCAACCATGCAACCGATCCTCATGTCCCTTACTGGGTTAGGGGTATGACTATTACCCTTCTGGAGGAGATGGGCGAAATAGAAAGTGCGCGTGTTTTGATAGGTAAGCTAATTAAGCACGGTACCCTTACCGATTCCAATGAGATCCGGTTCCTGGAGAGGGGGCTTGATGAGAAAATAGGCCAACAAAAATGAAAAAGGGTCCGGCCGAATCTTCGGCAAGAAAAAGCCTTTCAGAGTTTGCGTAGACGTTGCCCGCCTGCGGCAGCGCGCGCACGAAAGTCCAACCAAGTATCCAGAAGTCCGGTAATCACCAACAGATTCGTTATAACCGTTGGAATCAACAACAACAAAATATATAAAGCTGTAAGCCAGCTTGTCGATGCACCTCGTACGGCAGTGACTCCATGGGCAATAGCCAATCCCTGAAACAGGTACAGGATAATAAAGATCTGCAAAAACTCACTGCTGATGCCCATTGTTCGATCCGCGAATATCACCACCATGCCAACCACCGCGATAGCGGTTATGGCGAGTCGTCGATCCAATCGTAGAGCGCGAAACTCATTACCGAAGCCACCGGGATTATCCAATACAGCATGCCACCAACGAGCGAGGAACAAGGTAAGAAGCGCCCCAAACACCGCGCCGGCAGGCAGTGCGATCATCATAGGTGCCAAGGCATCAACCAATGTCTCCAACTCTGCGGATGTTTTCTCCAGAGGGGGGTGTTCAAGCAGTATCCCATACAGCCGATCACGCCACCAGGTTAACGGGTCATTGATGGCTATGTGCAAACCGATCGTTGCAATGACACCCAGAAGACCTGCGACGGTTATTGTCGTGGCAAGCGATCGGGTGATCCTGAGCGTGGTGGCAAGCAATAAAACGGGTACGCCTGTTATCACGGCAAACATGATAACAGGCGCGGTCGTGTCCACAACAAACCAAGTAATAACACCTGCCAGGAATATGGCCGCACCTGCAACCAAGCTACCCTCGGCAAGCCCATGTTTGAGTGTCGCAAGGCCTATGATACCTCCACCGATAAAACCAAAGGGGGGGAAGACGAGAGATAAGGCAGACACGATGATGGCCTGGGGACGTGCTTCCATGATACGGGATAAAAAAGCACGCACGGGTCTATCTCGCGTTTAGTGGGCGTCACTGTAAGGCAGTAGAGCTAAATATCGGGCGCGCTTGATAGCCCTGGATAATTGTCGTTGGTACCTTGCCTTGGTGCCGGTGATCCGGCTCGGGACGATCTTTCCGGTCTCCGTAATATAGCCCCGCAGGGTGTTGATATCCTTGTAGTCGATTTCCTCGACCCCTTCAGCCGTGAATCTGCAATAGCGGCGGCGGCGAAAATAACGTGACATGTTTCTAGTTCCTATAGCTATACATCTATTATATTCCAGACACGCTTTAATACCATATGGCTCGTTCGAGGTATCTCCGGGCTGTCTACTCTGGTTTTAGTTCTTCTTCAGTGCTTGTTTGCGCATCGGTTTGTATGTCGGCTGTGGCGGAAGATGCCTTATCATCGACCGACAATCCTTCTTGAGACAGGCTTTCCGTATCGTTGGGGGGCAACGGTGATCTCTCGTCGTTCTGCCTTCTGGGTTTGACCGTCTGTTCTGTCAACCGTTCTTCCGCTGACTCGTGTTCCTCCCTCGATTTCGCCATGGGAGAAGGGTCTGTGATTGCCTTCTTACGTGAAATGACCAAACTACGGAGTACCGCGTCATTAAAGCGAAAGGCGTTCATTAATTCGTCCAGGGTTTCGGTAGAACACTCGATGTTCATGAGTACGTAATACGCTTTATGTACCTTATGGATGGGATAAGCCAGTTGCCGACGACCCCAATCTTCCAGGCGGTGAACCGTACCACCACCCGTGGTGACCATTGACTGGTACCGTTCGAGCATGGTGGGAATCTGGTCATTCTGATCCGGATGGACTAAAAACACGATCTCATAGTGTCTCATATATTATTTAAGACTCCTTATGGTTTAGCACTAAAAAGGCCTCTAAGCCCCACGAGCGCTGCCCGTTCGGATAGGCCCTACTTCATCGTGGTAGGGCCTCCTATTTTCTGCCTCTTTCGGACAAAGCCTCGGCAGCCTTAGCTTTCCGAATATCAAAGCAGCGAGCAACAAGGTGGAGCAAGGAGTGAAAATGATTTTGCTCTACAAAAGCTGTAGTGTACCACTAGTGCTTCATTCCATCTAAATTTACGGATTGGGCGATGGATGCGACTGACGGGCTTATCCACCCTGCATCGTCGCTATGGCAAAACAGAAAAATAAGTTGGAACGAGGCACTAGTGGTTCGTCAATCTGATAATTTAGGATACTGGAGTTTGTTTACAT
>CAZQHJ010000068.1:0-12303 GCA_964593225.1 uncultured Thiotrichales bacterium | reverse complement strand
AAGCTGGCTTAATCCGGCATCCTAATTTATCTCATGGACAGACCACTAGTGCCTCGTTCCATCTAAATTTATCGGTTAACCGCTCTCTGCCATCTCGACCGAAGGGAGAGATCCAGGGCTCAAAAACAGGTATCCGAAACACAAGATTTCTCGCTTCGCTCGAAATGACAACCTTTAAAATTAGATGGAATGACCCACAAGTGAAGCTTCGCCTCGAACCGACAAAGCATGACCCGGCATCGGTCAAGCAAAGTCGGTGTTTTGTAAAACAGGACTCATTTGCAAAGCCGAGGGGGAAATCAACAAACTATATTCCCCTGCTTCCATTGCCGAGTACAATTTAGTGCATTTATCAATGCAGGGTTTATACGAACATTTCCGGAGGGGGTTTATACCGCGATGTCGCGGCCTGAAGATGTTATGAAGAAGCTATATAACCGTTGTGGCTCTTATTGGATTTCAGGTTGATCGGTAAATGTTATACAACAAGTCGAATTTAAGGTGCTTTTTGTCTAGCATATGGTTGGCCAGGTAGGATCTAAAATGGACGGAAAACACCTGGTACCGTCCACGATACTCATAATACTCAGCATGTTGCGTATTTTCGCTCCATAGCTTCTTCACTCGAGGTTCTCTGGATATCCTTCTTTTGAAGACACAAAATAGCCAACCTATACAGGGTATTAGCCTTCTGCTGACTATCAACCCGGAATCCAATAAGAGCCACCGTTGTTATGCGCTCAACATCATCATCAACAAGAGGAGGAGGTAACAAGCATGCTGAATCGAAGGGGTCATTTATTGGTAGCGCTTCTGGCGTTAACACTCGCCATTAATGCGTGTACATCTATACAACTCAGCTCGAATTATGACGAAGCTATCGATAGCCAAGCACAGCAACTGCAGAAGAAGCTTGACACGTATTTCATTTCGCTCCAGAGCGCTGGAGTTGAAGACTTGAAATACAAGTCGCAACAGAAGTTTTATGAAGGGGTATTGGCTGATCTCAACGCTATGAGTATTCGCGCCAGTGGAATATATAAAAACAAACTTACCATCAAGCAGATTGACTTAGCGAAAGAGAATCTCGCTTATCTGGCTCTGTTGCACAAGCAATGCGTAACAGCACCGCTCACTGAGGATCAGAAAAAGAAGGTGAAGGATAACGGCGTGGATTTATCAATGGACTGCAAGATTGAAAACGGAGCTACCGCTAATGCCACTGATCGAAGTGAAACCTCCATTAATCGATCTGTCATAGCTCCTGTTCAAGCACTGTTCAACCAGCATGCCGGCACAATAATGGCACTTGAACTAGCCAAGAAGCGCGGCGAAGATCAATCTAAATAAGGAGATACAGAAATGCCTAACATCAATGTCCAGCAGATACTTCCTGGAATGATTGCAGCAGCCGAGGCCGTGCTTGATGAGAAATGGCCGGTTATTAAAGATTATGCTGAGGCAGAGCTAGAAAAGTTGGCACGCACTCTTGCACAGATTGAAACGCTAAAGCTTAGCGGGCAAATAGGTGAGGCTGAGGCAAGTGTTCTTTTTGAGATGCAGAAGAATACGAACAGGGCTGTAATGCTTACGCTCCAAGGGATGTCCCTGCTGCTGGTAGAAGAAGCAATCAATGCAGCATTAGCGGCTGTCAAGGACACTATTAATACAGCGCTGGGCTTTGTCCTTCTTTGAGTGACGCGCATAACGAATAAGGTTAGATTTTCTCTGGTTCCCAAGCTTCTGAGGCTGTGAAAGTATTCGAAATTTACCGGATCTCACGTGTCCGGCGAGCGAAAAAACAATAGGTTACAAGGCGATTTTTCCGAGAAGCGACCTATTTTCGGAATACTTTCACAGCCTCTGGAGCTTGGTTACGAGAGAGAGGCGATTCAGAAACTGGCGGGTCGCTAGTGCCTCGTTCGATCTAAGTTTGCGGGTAAACCGTTCCTGTCATCTCGACAAAATGGAGAGATCTTGGATCGTCCCCAACGTCTTCGTTGGGGACGCATTCCGCCAAGCTTTGCTTGCCAACCCCACAGTCGCACGAAAAAACCCAACCCCAAAGAGCAAGGAAGAGCCCACCAGACCAGACCAAACCATCGACGCCTCTCTCTTACCCGCCGATATCGAGGCCATGGGGCTCGCCTTCGAGACCGTCCCGCGGAAGATGCCGCGCCTCTAACCTCATCCCAAAGGAATGCAAGTCGATGTTCAAGACAGGTCCCGACATCGGCGCCACCGCCTCTACGACGCGAATTTCCAGACAGCTTCTTAGACCACCACCGGGAGTCTTCCGTCTCATCTCCAATACCATCCGGTGTTTCGGTTGTCTTCGAATCGACCTGGCGCAACGGGAAACGGAGCCCTCCGTTTGTCCGAATCCCGGATGTTTCCCAGTCATTAAACCTGGCACACGGAATCGAAATCATTTTGCGGAACAAAATGACACTGTGGGATAATCGATCACAGCCCTCTATCTAAGGAAATAAAGAAAGTTACACACGAAGCATGCCTCGAACGGGCGGTTTTCTCCGTTTCGAAAGCAGCTGGAATTCCCAATGGTATTCATCATCGGTATTCATCATCCTGGCGAAAGTCCGAATACAGTCCTTAGAAGCTGTTTGGAAATTCGCATCGTAGCGAGGCGGTGCTCCCGATTGTGGCTCCCGCAAGACGCGATGGGGGCGAAAATAAGGATTGTAGTGGACTACACGACGCAATTTTCGCCCCCGTCGCAACGCGGCAGGGCGCAATTCGGGCGCCGCCACAGTAGATTGCGAATTTCCAAACAGCTTCTTAAGTCAATTTGTTTATTTCCCGCTCGGCTTTGCAAATGGATCGAGTTTTAACGATGCATTTACTAATGCAGGATCATGCATCGAAGGTCCGAGGCGTAGCCTCCCTAGGTATCACTTTGAACAATCACCATCGAAAAATCATGGAACGCCATTCTTGGCCCCGGGAAATCATGGGAGGGCGCGCATGGACGAAAACAAAACACGGGCATTGAGCGCGGCGCTCACCCAGATCGAAAAACAATTCGGCAAGGGCGCCATTATGCGCATGGGCGATGTCCAGGCCGTGCGCGACATCGATGTGGTATCCACCGGCTCCCTGGGCCTGGATATTGCCCTTGGCGTGGGGGGGTTGCCCCGTGGCCGCGTCGTCGAGATCTACGGGCCCGAGTCCTCCGGCAAGACGACGCTGGCCCTGGAATCCGTGGCCTGCGTCCAAAGGACAGGCGGGACGGCGGCCTTCGTGGACGCCGAACACGCCCTGGACCCGGGCTATGCCGAGAAGATCGGCGTCAACGTGGACGACATGCTGGTCTCCCAGCCGGATACCGGTGAACAGGCGCTGGAGATCACCGATATGCTGGTTCGCTCCGGGGCCATCGACGTCATCGTCATCGATTCCGTCGCCGCGCTGACCCCGAAGGCCGAAGTGGACGGCGATATGGGAGACTCCCACATGGGACTCCAGGCCCGCCTCATGTCCCAGGCCCTGCGCAAGCTCACCGCCATCATCAAGCGTTCCAATACGCTGGTCATATTCATCAACCAGATCCGAATGAAGCTGGGCGTGATGTTTGGCAGCCCGGAAACCACCACCGGGGGCAACGCGCTGAAATTCTATGCCTCGGTGCGTCTGGATATCCGGCGTATCGGCGCCATCAAGAAGGGCGAGGATATCATCGGCAACCAGACCCGGGTCAAGGTCGTCAAGAACAAGGTGGCCCCCCCCTTCAAGCAAGCGGAATTCGATATTCTGTATGGCGAAGGCATATCGAGGCAGGGAGAGCTTATCGACCTCGGGGTCGATCACGGTTTTATCGACAAGGCGGGCACCTGGTACAGCCATGGCGGCGATAAAATCGGCCAGGGCAAGGACAATGTTCGCACCTTCCTCAAAGGGAATCCGGCCCTCGCCCAGGAGATCGAAGGGAAAATTCGCGAAAAGTTGCTTGGCCGACCGGACGCCCAAGACCCGACAGGGGCGGGACCGGCGGGGGAGGGGGATCCCATCCCGGAATGATCCGGCGAAACGCGTGCCCTACGCCATCCGCTGTTTCATCCGTTTCCAAAGCGTAAAAAATGGCCCATTCCAAGCATAAAGTCCTCTTGGTCGGCCACGGCTCCCGGGGCCCCGACGGCAACCGCGAGGTCGAAGAGTTCGCCAACCAATGGCGCGCCCGCCAACCGGATCTCGACATCGATGTCTGCTTTATCGAGTTCGCCCAGGTCCTGTTGGAAGAAGGTCTGGATCGGGCGGCGGGCGTCGCCGAGGCCCGCGGGCTCGAATCGGTCATCGTCGTGCCGTTGATCCTCAATGCCGCCGGTCATGTGAAGGTAGAGATCCCCGAACACATCGCCGCGGCCGGAACCCGCCACCCGGCGGTGGAATTTGTCTACACCCCGCATCTCGGGGCCTGCGACCCCATCCTCGCGATCCTGAAACGCCGTCTCGACCAGGCCATGGGGGAACTGGATGTGCCGGACCCGAGGATCACCGGCGTCGTCCTGCTCGGACGCGGCTCCTCGGACCCCATGGCCAACGGAGAAGTGGCGAAAATGGCCCGCTGGCTCTTCGAGGCATCCGAGCACGAACTGGTGGATATCGCCTTCACCGGCATCACCCATCCGCGCCTGGAACGGGTGGTGCAGCGCCAGGCGCGGCTCGGCATGATGCAAATCGTTATCCTGCCTTACTATCTCTTCACCGGCCGATTGATAGAACGCATCCGGCGTCAGATCGCCAATCTGCAACGGCAATACCCCCGTGTTCGGTTCGCCCGTGGGGAACACTTCGGCTTCGAGGAAGAGGTTTTCCAACTATTGGAACAGCGCATCGCCAAGGCGGGGGAACCGGAAGGGCGGATGGCGTGCGATGGCTGTAAATATAAGTTGATAGTGGATAGTGGATAGCAAAGGAGAGCGGAATTGGTAACGAAACAACTCACCCGCGCCGGACAGCAAATCGAAAACGATTCTTTCGCCATTATCGACGCGGAGGCCGGCTCCCATCGCTACGAGCCGGACCAGTGGCCCATCGTGCGGCGCATGATCCACGCAACCGCCGACTTCGACTTCAAGGTTCTCACCCGATTCCATAGCGGCGCGGTAGAGGCCGGCGTCCGGGCCATCCTGGACGGCAAACCCATCGTCAGCGATGTGGAGATGATCCGCGTGGGACTCTCGAAAACCCGTCTCGCCCACTTCCGTCTCCATGCCCATCAATTCATCGACGACGAGGACGTCATCGCGCTCGCCCGCCAACACAACACCACCCGCGCCGTCCAGGCCATGGGCAAGGCTTTTGAGCGGGGACTCGTGGACGGCGGCATCATCGCCATCGGCAACGCCCCCACGGCGCTCCTGGAGATCATTCGGTTGATTGCTGAAGAAAACGCGCGCCCGGCCCTGGTCATCGGTATGCCGGTGGGCTTCGTCTCCGCCTTGGACTCCAAGGCGGCCCTCGCCGAAATTACCCACATCCCCTGGATCGTCACCCAAGGCCGCAAGGGCGGCTCCACCCTGGTGGTGGCGGCGCTGCATGCGTTGTTGGGGTTGGCGGAGGGAAGGCAGGAATAACAGGACCATCACGGCATCGAATGAATACCACGGAAAAAACAACCCTCGCGCAAGGGCGCGTCGCGGTTCCCCCGGAGGCGATTCCGCCGGGGATGGTGTTCCATGATTCCCTGGAATCCGTTTGGGAGGATGTCGGCGCTTCCGGCTATCTCGCCGTTATCCAACGGGCCTGGCGCGGGATGGGGCTCCATGGCGTGCTCTGCCTGGACGGGCGCCCGGTCCTGTATCTCAGGGAGTATGACGCCCCCTGTGCCTCCCCGGAGCGCATTCGCCAGCATAAACTCTTCTGGAACCAGGGGGTGGCCAATGTGCTGGTGTTGGTCGATCCCGTTTCCGTTTATCTCTATTCCGGTCTGGTAGCACCCGGCGATAAAACGGAAGAAAAGGCGCTGTTCGAACCCATAAAACAGGCCGATTCCGCCCAGCGCATCAAAACCCTGTTCCAACAACTGGCCACGGGCCGCTTCTACGAGATCCACCGGAAGGACTTCGATCCCAAGCAGTCGGTGGATGAGCGTCTTTTGGGAAATCTCAGGGATTTCCGGAACAAATTGATCGGAAAGGGCAGGAAAAGCTGTGCCACAGGGCTGGATATCGAAGAGGCCCACGCCTTTATCGGACGCATCCTGTTTCTCTGCTATTTGCTGGATCGGGGTATTTTCAATGTCGGCCAACCGGACAAAGGCGACACGGGCACGGCGTTTTTTGCCAGGGAATTGGCGCGCCGCGACAAAAAGGAGAGAATCGAATACCTGTACGGACTCTTCGAGGAACTTAAAGACCGCTTCAATGGCAACATGTTCGACCGGGATCTCGACGCCGAGAAAGCGCGTATCCAACCGGATCATCTGGATGAACTGGCCCTGTTCCTGGCAGGTGGCGAGATAAAGAAAGGCCAACGGGCGTTCTGGGGCTATGATTTCAGGATGATCCCGGTGGAGGCCATCAGCGCCATCTATCAGGATTTCCTGGCCGCCGAAGACAAACCAAGCCAGCGGAATACCGGCGCCTTTTACACACCCAGGTTCCTGGCCGAGACGGTGGTGGATGTGGCCATGGACAGGGAACCGGACGCCTGGGACCGGTCCTTTCTGGACCCGGCTTGCGGGTCGGGGATTTTCCTGGTGATCCTGTTCAACCGCCTCGCTGGCCGGCGGCTGATCGGGGTTGATGCCGAGGACTATCGCGCCCGGGCCGAGGCGCTTCGGGATATCCTGGCCCGGCAGATCCGTGGCGTGGATATGTCGGAGACTGCCTGCCGCATCGCCTGCTTCAGCCTGTATCTTGCCTATCTCGATTTCCTCGATCCCCCCGATATCGAAAGATACACACGGGAGACCGGCGGAAAACTGCCGAAACTGCTCCATGACCCCGGCAATAACGAACAACCCGCCGCCGATATCCCGGTCATATGGAAGGCCGACTCCCTTGTCTTGGATGGCAATGCTTTCGCTGGTGAGGAATTCCCGGAGGGAAAATTCGACTGTCTGGTCGGCAATCCGCCCTGGGAAGGCCGGGGCAAAAAGCAGATCGCACAGCGGTTTGCGCTGGAGGCGCCGCGTTTTCTGAAAGACGACGGGGACGGTTGCCTGCTTCTGCCCACCAAACTGCTTCACAACAAAACGGATAAATTCCAGGCCGAGTGGCTCAGCGGCATCACCCTGGAAAAGGTTCTGCAACTGGCGGACTACAGTTTTCTTCTCTTCAAGGATGCACTGTGTCCCGCCATCATTGCGCGGTTCAAAAACACCGCGCCGGATCTCAACCGGCACACGGTGGAATTCATCGCCCCCAAGTTCAACCGCGACGGCCTGCGTAATGGCGTCATCACCATCGGCCCCGCTGCCCGCAGTTGGATACGGTTGGCGGACGTTATTATCGCCACGCGATCAGAAACCGCGCCCGTGGTGTGGAAGCAGCACCTTTGGGGAACGCGCCGGGATCGGAAGCTGCTCGATTTGCTGCAATCTCTGCCACCGCTTTCGGATCGTGTCGATATATTGAGTGATGTGAGAAAAAGGGGACTGGCGCCGACGAAAGGATGGATCGCCGGACAGGGATTGAAACCGTGGAAGATCGACAAGATACCACGAGAGTCGGACCCCGCCCCCAAGAGAAATCATTGGCCTCTCGATACGCCCTTCATGGAGACGAAAGCATCGGAAATCGATCCCGTACTATCGTTTTCCGCTACCATTCCCTTCGGAAAGAGACTGGAAAAGGAGAAATACCGAACCGATATTTTGTACAGCAGCCCACGGGATAATTTGTTTTTCTGCCAGAAGGTTCTGGTAACTCAGGGGGTCAGTGAAGGCTCCATAAAGGCAGCCTATTGCGGCTTCACCGTCCTTTTCCAGGATTCCCTGCAATCCATCGCCGGACCCGAGGATGACGCCGAACTATTGATGTTCCTCGCCGCCTATCTCCGGTCCGATCTGGCGCAATATTTCCTGTTTCATACCGCCGCCAACTGGGGCGTGGAACGGGATAAGGTTCACCTGGATGAGCTCCTTCGGCTCCCCTTCCCCCTGCCGGGAGACGAGCTCATTGCCCCCGATGCCGCCGGGATCATCGAGGAGGTGGCGGGGAAGGTCCGCAAGCTTGGGGATGACCTGCAAGAAGAATACGAGCGTCTGAAAGCGGAGGGACCCGAGCAAGGAGATCTGTTCAGCGAAGATAGAAAGGATGCCAACAAAGGCATCGATACCAAAAAATGGCAGGCGGCAAGAAAAGAACAGACCGATGCCCTGCAAGCGGAAATCGAACCCCTGATCCATGAATATTTCGGCCTGACGGATCAGGAGATCACCGTCGTCGAGGATACCGTCGGCGTCTTCATTCCCAGCGCGACGCCGAACACTTGGACTGCTTCCATTCCGACGCTGGGACCGGTGGAAAAGGCAAAGGTTTCACCCTACGGCGAGCAAGGCCTTTGCGCCTATGGAAATACCCTGGCCAATACGCTGAATGCCTGGGCTGGGGACGAAAGTTCCCGCTACCATGTCCGCGCGCAGATCGGCGCGGACCGGGAGACGGGGCTCGCCATGGCGAGCCTTCGCCTCTTCGAGGGTGAACCGGAACCGGAGAAGATTTGCCGGGAAGAATCCATCTCCCCACTTCTCGCCGAGACGCTGAAAGGCTATCGCGAAACCCTGTCGGAGGAGGCCGGCACGCTGCGGTACGAACGGGATATCTTCTTTTTCCAGGGAGATCGCATCCATATCATCCGCCCCAATATTCTTCTCAACTGGACACGCACCATGGCGCTGAACGATGCGGCGCAGATCTATGGCGAGATCCTGCTCAGGAAAAGAAAAACCAATGCAGGATAATGCTGGTTTGGACACGGAACTCTTTCCTGGAGAGTACATTCCCCATATCCTGTCTTCTATTCTACGGGTCGGCGTTGCCTTGCGGAAAAAGTCGGAACATGAGCACGAAAATCCGATCACGATAAGGCTCTGCAAAGGATTGAGGGGGATCGAAAGATTCCGCGATGGGCCGTTCGAGTGTCACCCACAACAGGCGATTCTGTCTTCCGATCCGGATAACGATGGCATTATCGGGTGGATGGATATCTCCATCTCGGGCGTGGGTGGCGGCAGTGAGGTCTACT
This sequence comes from uncultured Thiotrichales bacterium, assembly GCA_964593225.1. Lineage (GTDB taxonomy): Bacteria > Pseudomonadota > Gammaproteobacteria > HK1 > HK1 > JABDQX01. The sequence goes on along the minus strand of CAZQHJ010000068.1, from coordinate 3,093 downwards.
TCGCCATGGAAGCCAAGCGATTGCGATACCGCTCCCCCAACGGTGAGTTCAAGACCGGCAATTCCGAATACGTAGGCGACAAAGGCATGATGCGTTTCATCACCGACAAGTACGCGCCCCACATGGAAACCGGCGCCATGCTCGGATACGTGTTCGATGGGGATATCGAGAAGGCCCGGTCCGGTATCGGCGCGCTTATCTGGAAAAAAGTCGAGGCACTGAGGATGGCGCCGCCCAAGAAACTCGTCCCGTCCGACATCCTCCCGGAAGAACGCATCGGGGAAACACGTCATCTCACAATGAACAATCGCGTATTCATTATCTACCATCTCTTTATTTCCTTATCAGAGGCGGGGATCCGAACACTTAAAACCGATAAGTCATCGATGAGAAAGATGCTTTTTATCTCACAGTCTTTTACATAAACGGAGAAACCGAAAATGGAAAGAGCAAACCGGGCATCCATAGAATTTTCCCTTTCCTGGGTGAGCGAATACGCGCGGCACGTGGACAGATACTTTGCCGAAAAGGTGGATTTTTGGCGCGATATCTTTCCCGGCACCATGGAACAAAATATATCGGCCCTTCGAGCGGGAGAAACTTGCCGGGAGACCTTCGACAGCGGGATATTGGTCCCCGCCCATGAAGACGGAAAGATATTCAGGATCAAGGGAGAGACCTTCGAGACCAATCAGGGAGGGCAGACCATCACGCCCCGACGCGGTCGCTTCTACCCACAGGGTTTCGCGTGGTCCGCCCTGGGTTGCTACAAGGGTAATTTCACCCCCTTTCGGTTGATCGACATCGTGGGCGAGGCCATGCTCGTCGATACCAATCATCCGCTGGCCCGATACCCGCTGATCCTGGAGGCAAAATATGTCGAAAAGCTCGGCGCCATAGAACAACACGGCGGAACCTGTAACCACATCGCCGAGATGGTCACCAACCAGGGGCCCGGGATGCAGATCCCGCATCCCGATGCCACAACGGATTTCTACGCCTCTTACCCGTTCCCGAGAATCAATGAGGGTGATGACACGATCTTTTACCAGCTCCCGAGGATAGTCAACCACCTGGACAATGCGGCAATCGGACAGGTGGAGACCCTGTATTCCAGGTGCCTATCGCCGGGCATGAAGATCCTCGATCTCATGAGCAGCTGGACCTCGCACCTTCCGGCGTCTCTCAGCGACTGTGCGGTCACCGGGCTTGGCCTGAATGCACGGGAGCTGGCGGCGAACAAGCGATTGAGCGACACGGTCATACACGATCTCAATGCGAATTCATCGTTACCTTTCGAGGACAACGAATTCGATGCGGTTATCTGCACGGCCTCCATCGAATACCTGATCAGGCCCATCGAGGTGATATCCGAAGCCGCGAGGACATTGAAGCCGGGTGGGGTATTCATTACGATATTCTCGGACAGATGGTTTCCCGGAAAGGAGATATTGCCCTGGCCCGACATGCACCACTTCGAACGGCTCGGGTTCGTCTTCGATCTGTATAGGAAGGTCAGCGCATTCCGTGATCTTCACACCGAATCCATACGTGGCTTGCCAAGACCATGGGATGATCCCCATATCAGAGAAACCCTTACCTCCGATCCCATTTTCGCGGTATGGGGGACCGCGAAAGATTGATGGCATTCGCCTCCGAGGCGAACGGGACAGCCATCTGTCAGGGGCTCTTTTCCATCCGAGGTTTTAGTCGGCTCCGAAATCGAGGAGTGGCCGAATCCGGGTATATGCGCGGCAAAATCATTTCCGAACGCCCGATGTTCAGAGCACGCACGGGTTTTACCAACGGTGCCTGTGCGGCAGCAGCTGCCCGGGCTGCCACATGTGGTCTCACCCAAGGCCGCAAGGCGGACCCTGGCGGCGGCGCATCATCCCTCATCGTCCCGATCCTGAACGAAAGCGCCCGGCCATCTCGGAATACATGAGAGTGACTCTCGGGGACTACACCGGCGGCATCGGGGAAATTACATCCCGACCGGGGGGTAAAGATCTCGCTTATTTTGGGTGGAGAAAACCGCTATCTCATGAGCTCGTCTCATGATCGAACCTCATAGTCCCATAATATTTCTCGATTTTTCAGGGATGGATTCGGAAGAGCGCGCAAAAGTCGATAGTTTGAATGCCGCATTCGAAGTTTCGAATGCGGCATTTGAAACTTCGAGTAGAGAATTCGAGGTTAGGGACTGGATGGGTGGCGATCCGTCGAATCGACCCCCTTGACTGCTGTTCGTGGTTGGTAGAGAAGAGGCGTCACCGGATAGGACGAGACAAATATACTAAGAGGCTGTTTGGAAACTCTCTAGCTAAGCTAAACGATTCAACATGATACGGGACATAGCGATAAAAACCCATGCCTCGTCTGTTCGGGTAAGCCGTTCATAGCTTTTGCTTAAGCGACGGTAATGATTGAGCCAGCCGAAAGTGCGTTCAACCACCCATCGACGAGGCAGTAACACAAATTTGCGGGTTTGTTTGGGACGCAACATTACCGCAAGGGAGAACTTGAACTTTGCAGCTACCCATTCCACTAATTGGCCCGCATAACCACCATCGACCCAAATCTTGCGTAGCTTTTTACAGCTGCCGGGCAAGTTGCGTAGGACACGGAATGCTCCGTCACGGTCTTGGACACTGGCAACGGTTACGAGCACCACCAACAATAGCCCCATCGTGTCTACAAGAATTATGAGGTTTACGCCCATTGATTTTTTTCCCCGCATCATAACCACGAACACCTGGTACCGCAGTGCATTTGACGCTTTGGCTATCCAAACAACCTGCCGTTGGGTGTTTATGTCGGCCTTTTTTCTCTCGTAACCGGGAACGTGGCAAATCATGGAGATTTTTCCAGGTACCGTCCCGCGACCATTTGTAGAAATAGTAATAGACCGCACTCCAGGGCGGAAATTCCCGCGGCAGCTGTCGCCACTGACACCCGGTTGTCAACACGTATGAAATCGCATTTATTACCTGCCGCATGCTCAATTCCCGTGGCCTGCCCACGGCTGATTTGGGTAGGTGCGGTTTCAGATAACGCCATGCCCCTTCGCTAAGGTTGCTTGGATAACGGCGC
>CAZQHJ010000067.1:0-12322 GCA_964593225.1 uncultured Thiotrichales bacterium | reverse complement strand
CGTATCAAGCTAAAACATCTTTATCCAAAGTTATTAGATTGATAGACCACTAGTTTAGTTGCTGGCGATGAACTGGGAATCGCTATTTCCGACATCAACGTACATGAAAGCCATACAATCCTCATATCAATACCACCCGAGCGCCCAATGATCGGTGGTATCCCGGACGTGAGTAGCATGTCGATGCGGTTTGTGGCAAGGGACTCATTGCTTAGTGCGATCTCACCAAACGATCCAACATAGTCTGGCTTGGAGCCGATGTCACTGAGTGACTCTTCAAGCCAACCTTTTGTTTTTGCAACATAGAATGGAGCAAAATCAATTGCCGGGAACGGTGCATTCAAACGAACAACGGTGGAAGAGGGAGCGGACGATTCTTCCCAGGGTGCGTAAGTGGCCAGAAGTGCTGCAAAGATTGCAGCAAGAAACACCACTCCGACGATAGTTAGTCTTTTTCCCATGGTTGTACCTCACTTTAGGTTTTCTTTGAATATGCATGGATTTCAAAACTATCTGCCTAAATCTTTGCATAAGATCATGAATGTTTAGCTAATAGCCACTGACAAGGAATAATCGAAACCGTACACCGGCAGGTTACTCGGGAATGGTGGAAAACAGCGCTACCCTGCTTCAGGCCTTATGTTTCTCCCGTCGTCATTCAAGAGGCCAGCCGTGGAGATGGAGGATGTCAACGCGCTGGCCGAAGAGTATTTTGCACGGACGCGGATACCGGAAAAGGCGGTGCGGAGGATGCTCCCCTCTTTCGGTAAACCAATATTCCATCCTCCGTAAGAGCGCTATAATCCGCAGGCGAATCCCAAACCTTTGTTTTCCGCCCTCATGCGTTCGGGCGAGGGGCAATGAGCCATGCAAATAGCCAATCCCATCTACGATGTCGTGTTCAAGTACCTGATGCAGAACAACGAGATCGCCATCCTGATTCTTTCCACGATCCTGGAGGAAGAGATACTTTCCCTGGATCTCCTGCCCCAGGAAACTGCCGTGGCGCTGGAGAATCGCACCTTTACCGTGTACAAGCTGGACTTCTCCGCCTTGATAAAAACCGCCAGCGGCGAAGAGCGGCACGTGGTCATCGAGATCCAAAAAGCCAAATTCGCCGCCGACATCATGCGGTTCCGGCGTTACCTCGGAGAGCAGTACAAAAAAGGTCTCCCGATCGAAGGCAACAAGGCCCCGAAGGCCGCGCCCATCATCAGTATCTACTTCCTGGGATATAAGCTGGAACACGTGACGGCTCCCGTTATCAAGGTTCTCCGAAGCTACCTTGACACCGCCACCGGGGAAGAGATCCGCGCCCGGGAAGAATTCATCGAGACCCTTACCCACGACAGTTTCGTGATTCAGATCCCGCAACTCGGGCCGGAGCGCAGGACGTCCACGGAAAAGCTGCTGGCCATTTTCGATCAGCACCGAAAGGTCAGGGGCGACAGCCACATCCTGGACATTGATGAAGAGGCGTATCCTGAAGAGTACCGAAAGGTGGTGCGCTGGCTGAACGGCGCGGTTTCCGAGTCGAAAATCAGACAAACCATGGAAGTGGAGGATGACATCCTGGCGGAACTGGAAGATATGGAACGCCAGATCGCGAGCATGGGCAAAACCATCGAGGAGAAGGGTAAGGCCCTGGAAGAAAAGAACAAGGCATTGGAAGAAAAGAACAAGGCCCTGGAAGAAAAGGACAAGGCATTGGAGGAAAAGGACAGGCTGATTGCGGAATTACGAAAGTCGCAATGAGAGCTGGTGGGGCATTCGTAGATGCCGGTGAGCGCTTTGCGCAAGAGAGTGTAAAAAGATTTGTGTAAATGGCATTCTGTAAACTCAGCAAAGAGGAGATGAGGAATGCCATTTACACAAATCTTTTTACACTCTCGATATTCAGAAAGGTGAAGACAGGGGCTGCTGTCCCGAATGCGGTCTACCCCTGGGCCCATCGGAGGAAACGGTGGGAGGGTCCGGGCTGGCGGATGGATCGGGGCGACGCCCTGGCGCTGATGCAACGCCTGCCATGGGGCAGCGTCGACGCCCTCATCACCGATCCCCCCTATGGGTCCGGGGGCGATACGGACGCCCAGCGCAGCCAAAGAGGAAAAAAAATACGTGAGTACCGGTGCCCAATATAAAGAGGCAGTATGGAATATGGCGGGGGATGCCCTAACGACCCACGCATGGGAGAGGAATATGGGAGAGGCCGCGCGTATTTTCGCCCGAATCCTCAAACCCCAGGGGGTATTTGCCCTCTTCATCGACTGGCGCAATGGAGGGCTCCTGCAGGATGCGTTGAGGGCGGCGGGGCTCAAGGTGCGGGGGCAGGTGGTATGGGACAAGAGCCGAGCCAGCCGGCCCTATCGGGGCAGGTTCCGAATGCAGGCGGAGTACGTCATCTGGGGCGGGGAACGCCTGCCACGGGGGGATATCTACCTGGACGGCGTTCTGCGCGCCACCACAAAGACCAACGGAAAGCGCCACATCACCGAAAAGCCCCTGGCGCTCATGGAACAACTGGTCCTGCCCACCGCGCCCGGGGGGCTCATCCTGGACCCCTTCGCGGGTTCCGGAACCACCGGGGTCGCGGCGATCCGGCAAGGCTACCGGTTCCACGGCATGGAGATGGTCCCGGCATATTTCCGGGTATCGGTGGACCGGCTGACGCATGAGGCGCGGGGCCCGGCGGCCTAAAGAGCGGCGGATATTGGGAGCCCGCCGGAGCCATCCGATGGACTCCCACGCGTTCCCCACCCACTATCCAGCGGCCCTTTCTCCGTAAAAAATCTCCACCGAAAATCATCCCCGCCCCACTGGCCTCCACCACCCTCATCGTGACCGCCATTCATCTCACCTTCGCCTTCGCCCATCTCTTCAGTGCCCCTCTGGCACCGGGGTGACCGGGAAAGGATCGCGGGACTGATCCGGCGGATTCGGGAGAAGGCCGCGTCCCACCCGGAGGGCAAGATCCCCGAGGCGGACTGCCGTCGGCTCGCCACGGCCTACTACTTCCCCTGGGAGCACGGGATCGTGCTGGGGACGCTGGCGCTGTGGGGGCTGGGGTATCTCCTTTATCATTTCATCATCTACGGCGGCTGACCGGAGCGCCATGGGCAAAAGCCCGTCCCGCCCCCCCTTATGCGTCCGAAAGGCCGAAAGCCGGCCGCGGTGAGGTATACTCCGGCAAACGCCGATTTCAAGGCCCCGGAGGCCGAAAGAACCCAGGGATCGATTGATGTCCTTACCCCAACAAACGCCCCCCCTCTCCATCCACGGTCTTTCCAGCCGCTACGGTCGAATCGAGGCACTGCGCGGGATCGACCTCACCATTGAGGCGGGGGAGATCGTCACCCTGATCGGCGCCAATGGGGCCGGGAAGACGACATTATTGATGACTATCTGCGGCGACCCCAGGGCAGCGACGGGGGAGATTCGGCTCCATGGAGAGGCGATTACCCATTTGCCGACCCACGAGATTGTCCGCCGGGGGGTCGCCCTGGTCCCGGAAGGCCGACGGATCTTTTCCCGCATGAGCGTGCTGGAGAACCTTCGGATGGGGTCGACGCCAGTCCGGGGGCCTCATGACACGGCGGTGGACCTGGCGCGGGTCTTTGCACGATTCCCTGTATTGAAGGAGCGCCGCCGCCAGCGAGCCGGCACGCTCTCCGGGGGAGAGCAGCAGATGCTGGCGATTAGCCGGGCGCTGATGGGGCATCCGCAGCTTTTGTTGTTGGATGAACCCTCTCTGGGTCTCGCCCCCATGTTGATGCGGGAGATCTTTACGATCATTCGGGAGATCAACCGACAAGAAGGGATTGCGATCTTGTTGGTGGAACAGAATGCGCATCATGCGCTGAAACTTGCGGGGCGTGGGTTCGTGCTGGTCAACGGACGCATCGCGATGTCGGGAACCGGCGATGAACTTCTGAAGAGCGAAGCGGTCCGGGCGGCGTATCTGGAAGGCGGGTGAGGAACCGCCCGAGTCGGTTTTATATCCCTTGGAATGGACCGTTTTTGGCAGAGGGCCTTTCTGGGTTCATCATGAATTCATGATGAAGTTGACTTGACTCATGGGATGGCCATATATTGCGAAATCATCGTACTTCCCGTATGTATTTCTAAATACTGTCTTTCGGAAAGATTCTGAGAAATATCCCTCGAAAATATTAGGAGAAATCCCCAAGATGAAAATACGACGTCTATTGCAGTCTGTGTTTCTGATGGCCCTTGGCGCGATCCCGACCGCCACATTTGCGGGAGACGAGATCGCGGTTGGCGCGTCGGTAGCACTGACAGGTAAATACGCCCGTACCGGCCAGGAGCAGCTCAATGGTATTCAGATGTGGGTAGAGGACGTAAATGCCAGTGGCGGACTGCTGGGAAAACCCGTGCGTCTCATACACTATGACGACGAATCCAGACCGGATACGGGGGCGAAACTCTACCAGAAACTCATCACGGATGACAAAGTGGATCTTCTCCTGGGACCCTATTCCTCCGGTGTGACGCTCGCCGCGAGCACAATCGCCGAAAAGCACGGTTTCCCCATGGTGTCCTCGGGCGCGGCGGCGACCAAGGTCTGGTCGCGAGGGTACAAGAACGTATTCGGCCTGTACACACCCGCTGAACTCTACATGGATCAGATCCTGGAATTCGCCAAATCCAAGGGACTTTCCAAGATCGCCTTGATTTACGCGGACACGACCTTCCCACGGGCAATCGCCAAGGGCGTCAAGGTCAAGGCGAAGGCCTTGGGCATGAAGATAGTCTTCGAAGAGGAATACGGGAAGGGCTCTACCGATTTCTCCGCCATCATCCTGAAGATGCGCATGAGAAAACCCGATCTCATCATTGGCGGTTCCTATCTGCCCGACTCGACGGCTTTTGTTCGCCAGGCAAAGGAAAATCGATTCAACGCCAAGATCCTGGCCTTCGCCGTGGGACCCGGTTTGCCCGATTTCGGTAAGAACTTGGGCGCGGATGCGGAAGGTGTGATGGGGAATAGTCAATGGGAACCCAGCAAGCAACCTTACGTTACCATAACCGGCATGAAAGCGTTCACGAGCGATTATGAGCGAAAATATGGTCATGTGCCCGGATATCACGCGGCCGGTGGATATGGCGCCGGTCAGGTATTGGAAGTGGCGGTCACCAACGCCGGTTCCACGGATCGGGATAAAGTCCGCCAGGCGCTGTCCGAATTGGATGTGAGTACTGTTTTCGGGCCCTATAAAGTCGATGCGGCGGGTAAACAGATAGGAAAGCCCAGTTATGCGATTCAGTGGATCGACGGCAAACGGGAACTGGTATTACCGGAAAAATCCGCTACCGCCGGGGTCGTCTATCCGTTCAAGCCGTGGTCGGAGCGTTAATCGAAAACGCCCTGCGTCTTCCGATAGGGGCCCCGCTTCGCGGGGCCAAATGATTTTATGGAACTATTCGAGCTTTTATTTCTCGTCCAGTTATTGATAGCCGGGCTGTTGGCGGGCACCCTTTACGCCCTTCTTGCCTGTGGGCTCAATCTGGTGTTCGGCGTCATGCGTATCATCAACGTGGCCCATGCCGAACTGATGCTGATCGGCGCCTACCTTACGTACGTTTTATACGCATTTCTCGATCTGCATCCGCTGGTTTCGCTCGTGATAGTTATCCCCCTTTTGTTCGGATTGGGCTGGTTCGTACAACGCCTGCTTATCGAGCGGATCGTGGGGCAACACGAATTATCTTCCCTCATATTGACCTATGGCTTGTCCATCGTCTTGATGAATCTGGGACTTGCCATTTTCTCCGCCGATTTCAAATCGATCCCGGTTCTACAGGGCTCAATCCTCGTGGGAGACATGATTGCCATTCCCAAATCACGGGGTGTGGCGGGCTTGGTCGCCATTGGTATTACCCTGGCCGTTTACTTGTTCCTGAAGGAGACCCGATCGGGCAAGGCAATCAGGGCGACGTCGGAACATCCCGAGGTTGCCAGGATCTGCGGGATCGACGTGCTGCGTATCCGGATGCTGACATTCGGTCTGGCCACCGCCATGGCGGGCGCGGCAGGCGTGATGCTCAGCACTATCTATTCATTCTCTCCAGAGACCGGGGCGGACTTTATTCTGAAATGTTTTGCCATCATCATCATCGGTGGCATGGGGAGTTTTAGTGGGGCATTTGTGGGTGGCATTCTGTTGGGTGTGGCCGAGGTGTTCGTGGCGGGCTTTGTCGCGACCCAATGGTCCGAGATGGTGGCCTATGCCCTGCTGGTTCTCGTGCTCTTGATTCGGCCGACCGGACTGCGAGGCGTCGCTCATGCCCGGTAATCTTTTGCCGACCGTCGGGGGTGGTCAGCGAAAGATCGCATGCTTTAGTGATTGCATCGATCCCGAGAGAATTTACCACTGAGAGTCTGTGAAAAAATCGGTTTTTCAACAAACTGAAATAGTTTGAGAAAAAACACCAGAAAAATGCAATTCGGGGATTTTCCCACAGCCTCTGAGACGTTACCATGCTCATCCGTATACTGCTCAATAGGATAAACAAGCGCAATACAATCGCGAACCCCTGGTTTTGGTCGCATGTGGTCGAATTCCTGGCAGCACCGCGGTTTCAGATAGTGCTGGCCATCACCACTGTTCTAGCGGCTCTAGCGGTCCCGATGATGACGACCGACTATGTCCTTACCTTCTTGTTACAATTGTTCATGATGATGGCGCTGGCCCAATCGTGGAATCTGATCTCGGGTATGACGGGCTACGTATCGTTCGGTCATACCGCCTTTTTCGGCATCGGTGCCTATACCGGGGCGCTGATACTGACAGCCGGTTTACCGCTGATGACTTCCCTTGCCCCGACGGCCCTATTTTGGTTTCCGGCCATCCTGTTCATTTTTTCAATCCTGTGCGGTGCCATTGTCAGCCTCCTGGTCGCCCTTCCGCTGGGCGCCCTGACCCTGCGACTGCGGGGGCCTTACTTCGCCATTGCCATGCTGGGGGTGAATGAAATCGGGCGGATGGTGGCGACCCTGTGGGTCGATCTGACGGAAGGGGGCGATGGTATTCCGCTGAATCCGGCTGTGTTGCCCGATTTATCCACCGCCTATTACGCCATGTTTTTTCTGGGCGCTGTCGGAACGGGTCTGGTGGCGTGGATCCATCGCAGCCGGTTCGGGCTCGAATTGAAGACGATTCGGGAAGATGAAGGGGCTGCTGAAATGATTGGCGTCAACACCATCCGCAACAAGATATTCGCCTTCCTTCTGAGCGCTATCATACCCGGGGCCGTTGGCGTGGTATACGTGATGCATACGAGCTTTATCGATCCCCACTCCGCGTTTACGCCTATCCTGAACCTGCAGATGATCGTCATCGTTTTACTGGGCGGCAGCGGGACTGTATGGGGACCTGTGATAGGGGCCGCCATCATCATGGGCTTTCGTGAATTCTTGTGGGCGGAGTTTCCCGCCGCTCACCTGGCCCTGTTGGGACTCCTGGTGATCATCGTGGTTTTTTACATGCCACGGGGCATCCTTGGTCTGATAAGCCAGTGGCGAATGGCGGGCGCGTGCCAACAACTGCCTTCTAATCGATCCTAATGTCGGCAAGAGAGCCAATGCCGTGAACGGAACGCCTGTCAACGAAATGCCTGCTAAGAATCCATGTGAAAACCACGTACTGTGTACCCGCAATCTCAGTCGAAATTTCGGCGGCGTACAGGCATTGCGAAACGTTGAGCTTCACATTACGCGAGGCGCCATCACCGGGCTCATCGGACCCAACGGCTCCGGTAAAACCACGTTGTTCCAGGCCGTATCCGGCATGGACCGAAATGCAACCGGCGATGTGCGTCTCATCCGCAAACCGATCCTGGGAAAGCGCGCGTCGGAAATATACCGCGCGGGTCTTGCACGCACATTTCAGCTGAGCCGCCTTTTCCCGGAGCTCACCGTTGCGGAAAACCTGGTAGTTGCAGCGATGCCCAACGCCCCGAATGCCGAGGAGCGGGCCAATCAACTGCTAAGACGCGTCAACCTGCATTATTACCATGATATATTTGCCAGTGATCTCTCGTATGGCCAAAAACGCCTGGTAGAATTTCTACGGGTTATCATGGCCAATCCGGCCTTGATCCTGCTGGATGAACCCGCGGCCGGAATAAATTTGACGCTGCGTCAAGGGTTATGGAACATGGTGCGTGAATTGAACGCACAAGGTACGACCTTTCTCATCATCGAGCATGACATGTCGGTGATCGCCAACCTGTGCGCCGATGTCTACGTTCTGAACGAAGGCGAGGTGATTGCATATGGGGACTTGGATTCGGTTCGACAGAACGAGCGCGTGCAGGAGGCCTATTTCGGCACCTGAATTATTTTAGCGACCGGATTTCGGGGCTTCCCATCATTAATTAAGGCGTCATTTCCAATACCATCCGACGTTTCGGTTATTTTCAAGATATAAAAAAATGGAACTTATATCCATCGCATGCACAAGATCCTTATAAGTCAACAAGATAATGAACAACAAGTCTGACCTTACTTTATGCGCATATCTGATTGATATTAAACAATATCATCGGTCAAAATGAAGCGCGAGTGGGAGTTAAGCATATAAGTCCCAAAAAAATGGCCCGTCTGAAGTATACGTTCGTAAAAAATCACATCGAACCACTCCGATCCCTCCAATAGCCCCATGGAACAGCCACTCCTTGCTATTCGTCAACTCGACGCCTCTTACGGCCCGCTCCAGATATTGTTCGGTATCGACCTGGAAGTCTATCGCGGAGAGATCGTATCCATTATCGGCCCGAATGGCGCCGGGAAATCCACCGTCATCAAGGCCGTCCTAAGTCTCGCCGACGCCTGCGCCGGGGACATCATTTTTAACGGCCAGGTCATCACCAACCTCTCTACCCATGAAGTAACCGCGCGCGGTATCGGTTACGTTCCCCAGGGGCGGGTCGTTTTCAGCGATATGTCCGTGCAGGAAAACCTGGAGATGGGCGCCTTTCTCATGAAGGACCGCGAGCGGCGCAAAGCCGCCGTGGAGGATGTATTCGAACAGTTTCCGCGCCTTCATGAGCGCCGCAAGCAGTTCGCGGGACGCCTTAGCGGCGGCGAACAACAAATGCTGGCCATAGGCCGCGCGTTGATGCTCGATCCCGTATTCGTGATCCTCGATGAACCCTCGCTCGGGCTTTCCCCCAAATACGTGGACATCATTTTCGAACACCTGTTGACCCTCAAAAACCATGGACGCACACTCCTGATGGTCGAACAGAACGCCGTTCGCGCCCTTGGCGTGTCGGACCGCGGATATGCGCTTGAACTTGGGAAAAATCGCTATACAGGGACAGGACAGGAACTGCTCGTCAACCCGGAGGTGCGACGAATGTATCTGGGCGGCAACGCCCCATCGGTTGCGAAAAGTGGTTGATAGGGGCGGTTATACTTTTAGCGGCAGATTTCTGAACTTTCCGGCACAACAGGCGCTAATGGCATCAAGTCATATGGAAGCCTTCAATACAGCGGTTATTTGTAATACCACTCGGTTATCGACCTGTCTAAAAATGTAAACGAATCAGCCGTTAGAAGTATAATGGGGCGTTACGACTACCCCGCGCTACCAGTACGCCGTTCAACGGCCTCCCACGACTTCCTCACGGCCTCTCGTTCTCATCGTATCGATCATAGGCATCGAAGATCCGGGCGACGAGGGAATGGCGAACCACATCCTTGGATCCGAAGAAGGTAAAACTCAGCCCCTGCACATCCTTCAGGATCTCCATCGCGTGACGTAATCCCGATTGCTGCCCGCGGGGCAGATCGATCTGGGTAATATCCCCCGTTATCACCATCCTGGACCCGAACCCGATACGGGTCAGGAACATCTTCATCTGTTCCACGCTGGTGTTTTGCGCCTCATCCAGGATGATGAAGGACTCATTGAGGGTGCGCCCGCGCATGTAGGCCAAGGGCGCCACCTCGATGACGCTTCGCTCGATGAGCTTCGTGACCCGATCGAACCCCATCATCTCGTAGAGCCCATCGTAAAGCGGGCGCAGATAGGGATCGACCTTATGGGCCAGATCGCCGGGCAGAAATCCCAGACGCTCACCGGCCTCCACGGCGGGACGCACCAGGAGAATGCGCCGGACTTGCTCGCTCTCGAAGGCGGCAACGGCGCAGGCAACCGCCAGATAGGTCTTTCCCGTCCCGGCGGGCCCAATGCCGAAATTGACATCGAAGGTCCTTATCTTGTCCAGGTAACCACACTGATTGGTCCCTCGACCCTTGATGAGTCCCCGGCGGATGCGGACGATGGTCTCGGTACTTTTCTGCTCCAACATGTCTTCACGGCTCGATTGCTGCAAGAAGAGATGCACCCGGTCCGGGGTAACGGGCTCATCGCGGGTGATGTCATAGAGGGTCCGTAATATTTCCGCGGCGACCCGCGCCGAATCCGGGGGTCCGACGATCCGAAACTCGGCGTTTTGGCCGCCGATCTCCACGCCCAGTCCGCGCTCCAATTGACGAATATGGCTGTCCAGGGGGCCACGCAGGCTCGCCAGTCGCTGATTGTCGACAGGGTCCATCCGGACCTCCTCCAGGGCGGATTCCGACGATATCGGAGATTGTCCTGGCGGAGATTGCGCCGGCGGGGATTGTGGGAGTTGCGGGTCTTGGGGGGCCTCGGGGAGTTCGGACGAAGGTTCGGGAGATTGGGGCTCGGCGGATTCGGAGAAAGACTCCGGGGAATCGGGAGAGGTTTCTTCATGTTGCATGATGGGTAGTGTTGCTCCGTAAAATAGCGCTTGTCATTCGACCATCAGTCGGAAAGGACGCCACGTAACGAATTGGGCAATGCATCGGTGATACGAACGTCCACGAATTCTCCGATGGCATCGGGATCGGCCATGAAGTTTACAACACGATGATTTTCAGTGCGACCGGCCATGACGTTCGGATCCTTTTTCGAGGGCCGTTCCACCAACACCCTTTGCACGCTGCCCACCATGGCGCGGCTGGCGGCCTCGAAAAGCGCCATGAGCCGCGCCTGCAATCGGGAGAGCCTTTGCTTCTTGACGGCCAGCGGCACATCGTCGGGGAACCCGGCCGCAGGCGTGCCCGGGCGGGGGCTGAAGATAAAGCTGAAGGCCTGATGGAAACCGACGGCCTCCACCAGGGTCATGGTGTCTTCGAAATCGCCCTCACTCTCCCCCGGAAAGCCCACGATGAAGTCCGAGCCGATACTGATATCGGGGCGCGCCCGGCGCAGCTCCGCCACCTTCTCCAGATACATCGCCCGGGTGTAGCCCCGGTTCATGCGCGCCAGCACCCCATCGCTGCCGCTTTGCACCGGCAGGTGGACGTGCCCGGCCAGTATCGGCACCTGGGCATGACACCGGACCAGACCCTCGTCGAACCTCGCCGGGTGGGAGGTGGCATAGCGGATACGGCCAATCCCCGGAATCCGGGCCGCGCGATGGATCAGCAGCCCCAGGTCCCCTTTCCCATCATCGGGCCCCCCATCGGTCAGCGCCCCCCCATAGGCGTTCACATTCTGGCCCAGGAATATCACCTCCCGCACCCCCTGCCGCGCCAGGGCCGCCGTCTCGTCCAACACCTCCGCCATGGGGCGGCTGAACTCCGCCCCCCGGGTATGGGGCACCACGCAATAGGCACAGTATCGGCCGCACCCCTCCATGATGGAGACATAGGCGCTCGCCCCCTGGGCGCGGGGCTCGGGGAGGGCATCGAACTTCTCGCGCTCCGGGAACGAGACATCCACTTGGGCCCGGCCGAGGCCCATGGCGCCCTCCAGCATCTCCGGCAGGCGGTGCAGGGTGCGCGGACCGTAGACCAGGTCCACGAAGGGCGCTCGGGCGCGGATCGCCCGCCCCTCCTGGCTCGCCACGCAGCCCCCCACCCCGATCACGAGATGCGGGCGCTGGCGCTTCCACTGACGCCAAAGGCCGAGTTGCGAGAACACCTTTTCCTGGGGCCTCTCCCGCACGGAACACGTATTGAGCAGCAGGACGTCGGCAGCCTCGGGGTCGTGGGTGCGCGCCATGCCGCAGACCCGGGCTAGGAGATCCGCCGTCCGGGCGGAATCGTATTCGTTCATCTGGCAACCGAAGGTCTTGATGTAGAATTTCCGGGTCATATCTCTTTTAATGACGGAACCTTGAATAAAACAACGAACTCTGTCGGGTCGGGAAGGTACACACCGGCCCGCCAAACCGCAACCGACGTTTCTTTCGCCGGCATCCCGGCGGCCCTTAGAAGCTGTTTGGAAATTCGTATCGTAGCGAGGTGGCGCCCCGATTGCGG
>CAZQHJ010000066.1:0-12381 GCA_964593225.1 uncultured Thiotrichales bacterium | reverse complement strand
GCATGTAAACAAACTCCAGTATCCTAAATTATCAGATTGACGAACCACTAGTAATGTATATAGTTCCCATTATAAAGTATGGATTTTTGAGATAGCCTAAGCGGCCCGGTCCTCTGTCCCCCTACCACAAGAACCCAATGAAACCTATACAAAACACATCCTCACCCCTTTCTTCCATCCTCGATAAACGCCAGGCCGGCATCCTTCTTCACCCCACCTCCCTCCCAGGTGGCGCGGGCTCGGGCCATGGTGATCTGGGTAAAAATGCCTACCGATTCGTGGATTTTCTGGAAGCCGGCGGTTTCAGCGTCTGGCAAACCCTGCCGCTGGGGCCCACGGGGGCCTATCACAACCCGTATTCCAGCCCTTCCGTGAATGGCGGAAATACGCGGCTTATCAGCCTGGATAAGCTCATCGAGCGCGGGTGGTTGAGATCCGCGGCGAATCCTGACAGCGCCGGCAACGCCGCCGCACCTCAAAAAAACGCTTTCACACCCGAGGCGTTTGGCTGGCACAAGCGTTGCTTGTCGGAAGCGCGCGCCGGGTTTCTGAAAAAGGCGACCGGCGAGGAGCGGGACGGCTACGAGGCCTTTCTCGCCGAGCAGGGTTACTGGCTGGATGACTATTCTCTATTCGAGGCACTGCGTCAGACCCATAAAGATATCCCATGGCAGCAGTGGCCGGTGGCGCTCCGGGACCGGGAGTCCCTGGCCATGGAGGAAGTCCGCGAGGAACTGCTCGACGCCATACAGCAGATCCGATTCGAGCAGTTTCTGTTCTTCCGGCAGTGGTTCGATCTGAAGGAATACGCCAACAAACAGGGGATAGCGCTGTTCGGCGACATGCCCATTTTCGTGGATCTCAACAGCGACAGCGTATGGGCGCACCGCCACTATTTCCGTCTGGATAAACAGGGCCGGCCGACGGTGGTCACGGGGGTCCCGCCGGATTATTTTTCCGAGACCGGTCAACTCTGGGGCAATCCCCATTACGATTGGGAACGGATGCGCCAGGATGATTTCCTGTGGTGGCGGAACCGCTTCCAGGGCCATCTCCAGTTGTTCGATATCCTGCGTATCGACCACTTCCGGGGCTTCGAGGCCCACTGGGAGGTCTCGGCCAAGGATAAAACCGCCATGAATGGCCGATGGGTGGAGGCCCCGGGCATGGAGCTCTTTACGGTGCTGCGAAAGAAATTCCCCGCGTTGCCGCTGGTGGCCGAAGATCTGGGGGTGATTACCCCCGAGGTGGATGCCCTCCGGGATCATTTCGGACTCCCGGGGATGAAGGTGCTGCAATTCGGCTTCGACGGCAATTCCGACAATCCCCATGTCCCTCACCGTCATACCGCCAACTCCGTTGTCTACGCGGGGACCCATGACAATGACACCACGCTGGGTTGGTTTAAAACCCTGCCGGACGCCGAGCGTGCGAGGGTGCGCCGTTACCTCAACGTTCACGAAAAGAACTTTCCCAAGGCCCTGATACGGGCGGCCCTGGCCTCTGTCGGTAACCTGGCCATCCTGACCATGCAGGACATCCTGGGCCTGGGTTCCGAGGGTCGCATGAATCTCCCCGGCGTTGCCAAGGGCCATTGGCAATGGCGTTTCTCGTGGGAGCAGGTTCCGGATGGGATCGAAACGGATTTGCGGGATCTCGTGGCGTTGTATGGGCGGTAATTTTCCGGTTGGACAATCAGGACATAACGGGTACCGAAGCGCGTGAAAAACGATATAGAGTGTTATCCCTGCCTTTTAAGGCAGACCGTTGAAACGAGCAAAATTGCCACGGACGATGGGAATATCCACCGGGAAATAGTACAGGAAGTGATCGAAGGGACCGGCATTTTTCAAAAAGATCGGATTCCCATTGTCGTAGGGAAAGAGATTCAGTCGATTGTACGCCGCCTTGCCAATAACCCGGATCCCTACAGGGATATAAAGAGGGAATATAACCGGAAGGCAAGGGATCTCATCCCCCTGGTGGAAGAGGAAATTGCCCGATCCCCTAACAAACTCGCGACCGCGCTGAAGATCATCACCATCGCCAATATCATCGATTTCGCGGCGCTTGAGGCCAATCAGATCGATCTGGCTGGATTTCTTCACGCCAAGCTTCCATCCGATTTCAGGGGTTCG
This sequence comes from uncultured Thiotrichales bacterium, assembly GCA_964593225.1. Taxonomy (GTDB): domain Bacteria; phylum Pseudomonadota; class Gammaproteobacteria; order HK1; family HK1; genus JABDQX01. The sequence goes on along the minus strand of CAZQHJ010000066.1, from coordinate 10,243 downwards.
GTGAGATTAGAGCAGTTTATCCGATCCCTCCATGAAGCCGATTCCATCCTCTATGTGGTGGATAATTGTGGAGAGATCATCCTCGATTGTCATTTCATAAACCGCTTTCTGGCCGACAAAAGCGTCTATTTGTCAGTCAGGGGTGCCGCCGTGCTCAATGACGCCACCAGAGAGGATCTGGAAGGTGTTTCCCTTCATGAGAACGTTACGATCATGGATACGGGCGATGATTCTCCGGGCGTCATACTGAAGACCAGTAGTGATGCGTTCAATCAGGTATACAAAGAAGCCGATCTGGTGATTTTGAAAGGCCAGGGAAATTTCGAAGGAATTAGCGCAGGTGCACCGGGAAGAGGAGATGTCTACTCCCTATTGGTTACCAAGTGCCCGGTCGTCGCAAGACATATCGGATGCGAGATCAATGATCTCGTTTTAACGACCCCAGGATGATCCCGGTGAGGTACCGCTTCAGGCAATCGATTATCATGAAAATATAATCGGAGGCTATCGCGGTGCGTAGCACTAATGGCCAAGAAATCCCGTGATAGACACGGAGGTTGCAGGGAATTCCTGGAGGATCTTCTTATCCTGCGTCACGAGTCGAACGCCAAGTTGGTGGGCGAGGGCGACGAACTCGCAGTCGTACGCTGAACAATTGCTCTCCCGGACAAGGGCTAGGACGTGGCCGGAAGGAATATGGAACTCGGTTGTAATGGCCTCGGCGTTTTCCTGGACATGCAACGCTTTTTCCAGAGTAATGATTTCCTTCCTGAGGTAGAGCGCCAATACGTTTCTGAGTTCACTTCTCCAAAGTACCGGCGCCGCCCACGCCGGGTCCGATTGGAACAGTGCATCGGCGGAATCCGAATAGGGTGTCGCCAGTAATAGGTAAGAGATGATGTTCGTATCGACGACGATCATGGCCTGCCTTCATCGATGGCCTGTGCAATCTCCTTTGGCGTTATCATTCCGTGAGGCATCGTGGCGCGGAGATCCCGAATCCTGGCCAATTGCGTCTCCGGCGTAAGCCGTTTTGGCAATAACGCGCGTTCGAGGCACACGATGATCTGGCTGTTTATGCTTCTATGATTTTGTTCCGACGTATCCTTTAGCGCACGATAAAGATCATCGGGGATGTTTTTGATGGTCAGGGCAGGCATGGGGTACCTCCAAAATCATTCTGCTTTACGAAATTATAGAGCGCCGCTTCGCGGGGCATAGGGTCGAGGGGTTGCAGTTTGGTTGCAACCCATGGCCTTGTCAAGTTTCCTTCGCTTAAAGGGTATTTTCTACTTTTAGTTAAAAATCATGTAAATCCCCATCAGTCGGTGACCGATGGGGATTTACCAGGGGTAATCTAGTGACGACGACGATACTGACCACCAGGCGCGCGGCCTGGACAAAGCTCAAAACCCATCACGAGAAGATCAAGGCAACCCATATGCGGGACCTGTTTGCCAACGATCCGCGGCGTTTCGACCACTTCCATGCCGAGGCGTGTGGTCTGATGATGGATTACTCGAAGCACCGCATCGACTCAGAGACCATTCGTTTATTGACCGAGCTTGCCCGGGAATCCGATCTTGCCGGCTGGATGGGGCGCATGATGGCCGGTGAAAAGATCAACAACACCGAGGACCGCGCCGCCCTCCACGCGGCGCTCCGTTATCGACCGGTCGGCGCCTTTCCCGCGGGCTCCGCCGATGTGATGCCCGGGGTGCGGGATGTATTGGGCCGGATCCGACGATTCACCGAAGAAGTGCAAAGCGGTAGCTGGCGCGGATACACGGGTAAACCCATGGAGGCCGTGGTGAATATCGGCATCGGCGGATCGGATCTGGGGCCCGTCATGGCGTGCCGGGCCTTGGGGGCCTATCAACACGAACGGCTCACCGGCCATTTCATCTCCAATCTGGACGCCACCCAGCTCGTCGAGGCCCTCGATGGGCTCGACCCGGAAACCACGCTCTTCATCATCGCCTCCAAGACCTTCACCACCCAGGAAACCCTCACCAACGCCAAAAGCGCCCGGCAGTGGTTCGTGGAGCGGATGGGGGAAAATGCCGTCTCCAAACACTTCGTCGCCGTTTCCACCGCCCTGGAACACACCAGCGCCTTCGGCATCAGCCCGGCCAATGTGTTCGAATTCTGGGATTGGGTGGGCGGGCGCTATTCCCTGTGGTCCGCCATCGGGCTCCCCATCGCCACCTTGATCGGCATGGATAATTTCGACGAGCTGCTGGCCGGCGGCCACGACATGGACCAGCACTTCCTGAACGCCCCCTACGACAAAAACCTCCCCGTCCTCATGGGCCTGCTCGATCTCTGGTATCGGGACTTCTTCCATGCCGAGAGCCATGTGGTCCTACCCTACGACTATGCCCTGCGCGGTTTCCCGGATTATCTCCAGCAACTGGAAATGGAGAGCTGCGGCAAGCGCGTCACCCGGGATGGCCGGGCGGTGGACTATCCCACCGGCTCCATCATCTGGGGCGGCCCCGGCAACAACGGCCAGCACGCCTTCTATCAGCTCATGCATCAAGGCAGGACCCTGATCCCCGCCGACTTCATCGTGCCCATGCGTTGCCAGTATTCCATGGGGGACCATGACGAGGCCATGCTCTCCAACGCCCTGGCCCAGACCGAGGCCCTCATGAAAGGCCGGAGTGAGAAAGAAGCCAGGCAAGCCCTCGTGGCGAGCGGCATGACCGGCGCGGCCCTCGAGGCCGCCGTCCCCCACCGCATACTTCTCGGCAACCAACCCACCACCACCCTGGTGTACGAGCGCCTGACCCCCCGACTTCTGGGTTCCCTGATCGCCCTCTACGAGCACAAGGTGTTTACCGAGAGCGTCATCTGGGGCATCGACGCCTTCGACCAGTGGGGCGTGGAGCTGGGCAAACAGATGGCCAAGGTCATCATGCCGGAGCTGACGGCGGACAAGGACGCCACGACGCACGACTCATCCACCAATGGACTCATCAATTACATACGGAAGGGGAGAGCAGCCTCGGCGTAGAAGGTTTGAAGTGTGAAATTGGAAGTTTGAAGTCCCTTCCGGACTTCACGCTTCGAACAGTCGCAATGAGAGCTCCGTCATACCCGAGGATGAAAGATTTCTCGCTTCGTTCGAAATGACAATAACCCGTGTTTTGTCACCCCGAAGCGAAGCGAGGGGTCTTGTGAGTCTCTTTCCTATCGTTTCTCCGGTTCCCATTGGGCTCCAGCTTGGAAGCCCAAGCGGAAGGATTTCCAAGAGAGGACACCATGGCTGCTATCACATTCGATACCCTCGAATTCGTGCACCGTCTCGAGGATTCCGGCATTCCCGAACAGCAGGCGGAAGCAATCTCCGAGGCATTCTAAGGAAGCAAGCGGAAGTACGGAACCGGTTACCAAGGAGTTTTTGGAGTTACGTTTGGCCGAACTCAAAAATGAGCTTCTCAAGTGGCTGATTGGCCTCACTTCCGCCCAGATTGTCTTACTCCTGGGGATTCTCGTGAAGATTTCTTGAGTCGTGCACCTGCTGTTTCGCGCGGTTTTTTCGCCACAAGGCACTAGCCCAACACGCCCGCCCCCAATAACTTATTCCGCATCCCCGCCACGTTCGCTGCCGTGAAGGCCTCTCCCTCGAACACCACCTGCTTCGCGTCCGCGCCGTGTTTTTGCAAATAGGCGGAGATATCCATCCAGCGGATCCGGCCATCGGCGTCGCGGATCACCAGCATCACCGGATATTTTTGCGCCAGCCAGTATTCGGCCCAACGTTTCTTCTTGATGGTGAAGATCTGCGCATTGTCGCGCTGGCGTTCATAGAGGTAGGAATCCCCGGATTTCAATTGCAGGTACACCCGCTGGCCGCTGGCCTCGCCTTTATCGTTCCTGAATTCGATCTCGGCGTCGATGCCCCAGTCGGGTTGCGCCGTGATTCGGTAGATCTGCCCGGCCTCCCCGGCAATGGCCATGGCGTGGCCCACCAGGATCAGTTCGCGGCTCTCGTTGTCCAGCCCGATGCCGGCCTGCTCGTCCAGTTTCCGCACCCGGCGCTGGAATGCATCGGAGGCGAATTTCTCCTCGATGATATCCAGGAGCGGCACACGCGCCTCGCAGATGCCACAGGCGATGTCCGCCAGCCCCTTCCCCAGGCGAATCCCGATGGCGCGGCGGTTCTCCAGGGGCTCGTGGCATTCCGGGCAGACATAGCTTCGCACCCGGGTCACCGATTCCCGAGGCCGGGCGCGGGCCAACAGGTGCTCGTGCGCGTATTTGATGAAGGTGACCTTGGTATCATCCGGCGTCCCGTTCTCGAAGTAGACCACCATCTCCGCCGCGCCTTCCGGTTTCCTGCGCATGGCGAGCCCCACGCGCTTTCCCTCCGGCGTCTTGAAATCGGCGGCGTCTTTCCAGAGCTGGTCCTTCTCGAACAGCTCCGAGTAGCTGAGGCGCACCACCAGGGTGGCATGGATCTCATCCAGCGGGCCGGAAAAACCATAGGTAACGAACACGTTGGGGTGCCCGGCCTGTTCCGGCCTGTCCCGGCGGAAGTACGAAGGGAACACCAACAGATTGCCTTCGGCGGTCTTCTCCAGGATGCACAGCGACCGGTCCAGAAAGGTCCGCGCCATGGCCCGCAGCAGGACCTGCTCGTCGGCCTCATCCAGGCGCGGCATTGCCTTATAGTCCAGTTCCCCCGCCAGCACCGCGTCCTCCGGCACCACGCCCATCTCGTCCGTATGTTCCCGCGCCATGCGCACCACCACCGAGGCGTAGCGGTTGATCCACTCGGGTTGCAGCAGGGCAAAATCCCCGAAGCCCAGCATTTGCACGATCCCCTGGTTCTGCAACAGCCCCATCACGGCCCGGATCTCGGCCTCGGCGAGTGTCTCGCCGGGCAATAAAAGCTGCAACCGCTGGCGCAGCTCGGAGAGACGCGCCAGCGGCGTATCGGCCTCGGTCAGCCGGAGGATGGCGTCTTTCAGTTCCTTGAAGAGGCGCGAAGTGGCGGTCCAGGGCAAGCGGTCCCAGGGGATGTGCCTTGCAATGGCGGTTTTCAGCTCCTCGCAGCCCTCGCCGGTCTTGGCGCCGGTGAGGAGGAATTCGGCAATGCCGCGTTCGGCCATGAATTCCTCGAAGCGCCGGCGGCTGATGGTGATGCCGCCCCGGTCGCAGCGGGCCGCCACCAGCAGTTTGGCGGGGGCGTTGGGGGGGGTGTTTGCCTCTGCCATCCCTGGCGACCGGGTCCCGGCATTCCCTGCCGGGATGACGTTGGTGGTGGTTGGATGGGGCCGCTCAGGGAGGTGGCTTGTATTTTTACCACTCCCGTCATCCCGCCATGGATTGGCGGGACCCAGCGCCAGGGATGGCAAAGGGTTCACATCTTCCACACCCATGCCACGCCCCAGGGTGGCACTTCTCAAACCAACACCAAGGGCCTTCACCCAGTAGCCGATGGCCTCGAAGGGGTTATCACTCTGGGGGTCGAAGACCAACAGCCCCAGGGCCGTCTCGTCCATATAGAGCTGATGGATGAGCCGATAGTCCGGTTGCCCGGCGAAGTCCCATAGTCAGACCTCGCGTTCCATGGCGGATCCCAGGTCGTCCTTCATAGTTTCTACTCGGCTGAAACGCAATCCGGATTAAACGGCCAAATCGAATGGAAGATCGCTGATATCGCGCAGGCGGTTGCCGCGAATCATCGTGTCCAGCATTTCCAGCTGGTCTTCACCTCGTTCGACTGTGGCGCATGCCGCGCGCAGTTCCGGCAGGGCAAAATGATAGACGCAATCCAAATCACCGGTGCCGAGCGCCAGCGATGCGATGCGCATGGGGAGGGGTTCGGCGGTGACGGCAACGATATGCGGCAAGGATCCCTTGCGGTTACGGATCAGATTGAGCGCTTCGGTGCGGGTATTCTGGGACCGATCGCTGCGGATCGTCCATTTGCAGGAAACACTGGCGTGCAGGAAGGGCAGGGCTGGCGAGTCGGATTGGTTGCTTGCCCGGAATTGCGTGAGTTCGGCGATGGGGTCATCGGATTCGATCAATGGCTCGCGGTGGTTGATTTCGTCTTCGGTGACGGGTTGGCGAACGATTACGATATCGGGCGTCACGATGTAGCCCTGCCCCAGTGCGGCGGCCAGATGCGGTTCGGTCTTGACCAGCGAATCCAATAGACTCAGGTGCTGATACTGGACAAACTTCGAGATCGTGGTCTGCGCCGTTTGGTAGGTCCACTCGCCGGGCCGCAGGTGGGCGAGGGTGGCGAATGCGCTGGCGATAAAGCCACGCGTCAGTGTCTCGAACAGGTTGCCGGCGGTTTGACCATCGATCTTTCCCTCAATCGCCTCGAACCCCAGCGCCGCCGAGATGCCCCTTGCAATTTCAACGCTCGTCTGGCTATTGCCGTCGGCGAAATTGGGATAGGTTGTTTCTCCCTTTTTCGACGCTCGCACAAGTTGCGACCCGATTTGTTCGTGATAGCGCCCACGAAGCGCGGCCAGCTTTTTCATATTTCCCATCCGAAGTGTTTCATGCGCGCATTCAAATCAAAAACGCCGCCTGGACGCCCCGGCGAAGCCGCTCTTCCGATTGCCGGACGTATTGCTCATTGAGCTCGATCAAAACCGCCTTGCGCTGCAACTCCTCGGCAACGGCGCCCGTGGTCCCGGAGCCCGAGAATGGATCGAGAACGGTATCTCCCGGGCGAGTGCCGAGCAGCATGCACCGGCGGGCAAGCTCTTGCGGGAAGACCGCCGGATGCGGTGTTCCACTGGCGTCGGGCCCCAGCATCCAATAATTTCTGAGGTTCGCGCCCGATTGCTCCCGTATCGCCGTACTGTCATAGTAGTAACCGGCTTCCTTGGTCAGCAGAAAGATCTCCTCGGTGGCGCTCGACGGGCGGTTCCTCACGCTCTCGGGCATGGGGGCCTTCTTGATCCAGGTGATTTTGGACCGAAGTAGCCAGCCATCGGCCTGCAACGCGAAGGCAACCCGCCAGGGAAGACCGATGAGATCGCGATCCTTCAGGCCCCAACAGTCCGGCACCTTGCAGTTGCGTTTCTGAATCAATTTTTTCGTGTTCCCCACCCTGGCGTTCGGACCACATGCGCCCGTGCCGCCATTGCGGGCGTATCCGTCCCCCACGTTTAGCCAGAGCGTCCCTTCCCCGCGCAGCACCCGGCGAACCTCGCGGAAGATGCCCACCAGATTCTCCACATATTGGTCCGGGGATTCCTCGGCGCCCACCTGGGATGGGTGGTCGTAATCGCGCAGCCCCCAATAGGGGGGAGACGTGACGCAACATTGGATGGATTCCGGCTCCAGCAAGGGGAGCACTGCCCGGCAGTCGCCCGTCAGGATTCTGGTATCTCTGATGGAGGACTCGGTGGGAAGCGATGTCGTTCTTTTCATCCGTAAAACCAAATCGAATAGGGAAATCAGGAAGCCGTCGAGGCCTCGCCCCGGGCCAATAAGTCAGGCCGGTAAGTCATGAATGCGTGGCTTCGATTGTACAATTAATCCGGCTACCGGCAATACTTCTACTGTGCTGTGTGGCACAAGCCGACAGGTCCAATCGAATAAACCGAAAAGATTCCCGGAACCACTCCTCGTCTACCTGACTGCGCCAATCGATGCGGGCGAACTGGGCGAGGATGGCAGGTATTCGGCAGTCGGCCAGGAGCAGGGGAATAAAGCGGCGCTCGGTATTGGCCGGGTCCCGGAAGAGCAGGGAATGATGCTCCAGTTGGCCCCATTGGGAGGCGAAGTAGGCCGGGGACATGCAGAGGATCAGGACGCGGGTGTTTTCTACCCCCTGCTGGATTTTAAGGCCGATGGGGTCCCCCGGCTGGATCACCCAGTCATCCAGCCATACCGTGAGCCCGTCCTTTTCGAGGCGCCGGGCCAAGGCATGGACGGCCGCTTTGTCCTGGTGGCTATGGCTCAGGAAGACGTCATGGGGGAAGGGTTGGGGTTGGTTGGGCATGTTTTTTGTTCCTTCGGGATGCGGGAAGGAAAAGGATACACCATGCAGAACACAGAAGAGAATAACCACAGAGGACACGGAGATCACAGAGAAAAAGTAACTACCTACCATGTCAAGAAAATGCCCCAAGGGGGCTACGTAACATAGCCCAGGGTTGCCGCGTAGCGGCTACCCTGGGTATCGAACGCCACCAGGACAACCCCAACGGGGTTGCGTCATTATTTTCATGGGCCGGCTGGGAATCCGTTTTACGCAACCCCGTTGGGGTTGGTTTCTTATGTTCTGCTAACCCAGGGTAGCGGGCTTCGCCCGCAACCCTGGGCTATATTACGTAGCCCCCTTGGGGCTAAGACCGCAACAACAGACCGTTGTGGTAGGTAGTTACGAGAAAAGACGAGAGAGAAGATGAGAATCCTCTTCTTCTCTCTCGTCTTTTCTCTGTGATCTCCGTGTCCTCTGTGGTAAAAAACTCTTCTTTATCTTGCCGCCGCTCCCCCGACAAAAACTATTTCCTCTTTGCCCAAGGTTCGTTATGATTACCCTTCCGCCGTGGCAGGGGAGGGCGGTCGACAAAATCACCCGCCGCGCCTTCCGTGTCCGGAACAATCGCATTGGGAAGGCCGAAACCGGGAAATGGAATGGATGCTTTTCCCGCCGGAAGGCCTTTTATTGGCGATAGAAAGCCTTCTTTTACAGAATGATGGCCTTCCGTGGTCAATGCAAGGCTTTCTTTCAACGATAGAAGGCCTTCTTTTGGCAATAGATGGTCTTCCCTGATGAAAAGAAGGCCTTCTTTCGATAATGGAAGGCTTTCTCCCGATAAAAGCAGGCCTTTATTTTTTTGATTATTCCGTTTTCGCGCCGAACTCCGGCGTCCTTCTGTCGATTTCAACGAGGTATCCACAGATGGCAACCTTCCCCAAGAAAGAATCCGATATCCTGGCCCTGGCCCAGGAGATGGTGGCCGGCTTCAACGCCAACACCGACGTCTATCCCGCCCCCATCGTCACCGCGGAGGCCCTGAAGGCGGGCATCGATGGCTATATGGCGGCCAAGAACGACGAATTGAGGACCCGATCGGCCTGGGAGCAGGCCGTCGATAGCAAGAACGAGCGCCTCCAGGGGCTGGCCGAGGACATGCGTCAGGATCTCCGCTACGCGGAAAACCTGGTGAAATTCGACGACGCCCAACTGCGGCTCATCGGCTGGGGGGGACGCAAGCCCAGAAAGGCCCTGGAGGCCCCGGGTCAGGTGGGCAATCTGACCATCGTGGGCCAGGGCGAGGGCTGGATCGCCCTGGCGTGGGAAGCCCCCCTCTCGGGCGGGGCGCCGGCGGCCTACCGGGTGGAGCGCCAGGACCCCCACCTGGAGACCACCAACTGGACGGAAATCGGGACCACCACCGATCTCGGGACCACCCTGGCGGACCAGGAACGGGGCAAGCGGCTGGAATTCCGGGTCAGGGCCTTCAACCGGACCGGAGAAGGGGCGGCCAGCAATACCATGGCCGCCACGTTATGAGGGAGAGGGCGTTTGGCGGGGACCGGCGGGAAAAGCGCCGTGACCATGGCCCCCCGTGGTATCCCAAGCCTGCCCGTTTATCCCCCCGGCCTTCCATGAAGCGCGTTCACCCTTGGCCCCGTGGCGCCTCCCCATGACCGGGGATCGCCTGGTGGCGGGGGTGGACGAGGCGGGCAGGGGTTGCCTGGCCGGTCCCGTCCTGGCCGCCGCCGTGGTCCTCGACCCCGATAAACCCATTCCGGGGATCCGGGATTCCAAGATGCTCTCGGCCAAGCGGCGGGAGGCCCTGGCGGCGCTGATCCGAGCGGGGAGCCTTGCCTGGGCGTTGGGACGGGCCGAGGCCGAGGAGATCGACGCGGTGAATATTCTCCAAGCGGCCCTGTTGGCCATGCGCCGGGCCGTATTGGCGCTCCCGGTGGCGCCCCTTCGGGTGGAGGTGGATGGCCGGGACATCCCGTCCCTCCCTTTCGAAGCGCGGGCCATCGTTCGGGGGGATAAAACGGTGCCGGCCATCGGCGCGGCGTCCATCCTGGCCAAGGTGGCCCGGGACGCGGAGATGGTGGAACTGGATCGGGAGTATCCCCATTATGGGTTTGCGCGGCACAAGGGCTATCCCACCCGCATCCACGTGGCGGCCCTGGAGAGATACGGCCCGTGTCCGGCCCATCGTCTGACCTTCGGTCCCGTGCGCGGATGCCGGAAGTGGGAACCTTAGCAGCGCCTCTCCGGGCGCGCCGC
>CAZQHJ010000065.1:0-12499 GCA_964593225.1 uncultured Thiotrichales bacterium | reverse complement strand
CCATCGAGGTCTCCGGGGTCAACGACGCGCCGGTGGTAAGCGTCGACGGTTCGGAGCTGACATATGCCGAGGGGGCCGGGGCGCTGGCGATCGATACGGGCCTGGCGCTCTCGGACGTGGATGACGAGTATATGACCGGGGCCACGGTGGAAATTACCGACGGTTTCCAGAGCGCGGAGGATGTATTGACGGTTACCCTCGAGGACGATGGCGAGATTGCCCTGATCAGCAACGCGGATGGGCTATTGGTGCTGGAGGGCAGGGCCTCCAAGGAAGCCTACGAGAGCGTGCTGAGGTCGGTGACCTACCAAAACACCTTGGAAGAGGTCACGACGGGGGAACGGCTCGTCACCTTTTCGGTTACCGATGAAGATGGTGCGTTGAGTGATCCCGCGACCCGTATTATCGACGTGATCATCATGAACAACGTCTCGGTCGTGGACTCAGGAGGTGGCGAGACCGTGACCGATGCGGATCCAGCCGTGGGAGATGTTGGCGTTAGCATACCGACAGTTACCGTGCTTACTCCATCGACCAGCTCCAGCGGTTGGGGGCTGAACACCCCGATATCCATAACCTCGCCTGATCGAGATTACAGTGGTTTTACTCGAGGAGGAGCTGGAGATTATCGGGTAATGGTGTCGGACAGCCGTATCATGAGCAGTGCCAGGGACATGGCCACAAGGGGAGCGGAAAGTGCGCCATCTGCCCCGGTATGTTACGGTTTCGGTGGTGACTCCCTTGCCGTTAACCGTAGTATAGAGAACATCCCTGTCACGATTGGGGGAGAACTCCGGTTTCAGGTTCCCTATGATATTTTTGTCCACAGCAATCCCGAAGCGGAGATACAATTGCAGGCACGGCAAATCGATGGTTCGCCGCTGCCTGACTGGCTCGAGTTCGATCCCGAAACGGGATTCTTTACCGGCACGGTTCCCGAAACCTCGGCGGAAACGGTCATCGCGCTGGAGATCATTGCCCGCGATATATCTTCCGGGTGTGAAGTTGCAATCCCCCTCGGTTTTTGCGTGGTCGACGATGAGACACAGGCGTGTCGACCGGAGTCGATGGAGGAATGGGAGGAAGAAAGCGGATGGGATGACGATATATCACACACAAATCGGGAGTTCGATTTTCAAGATGCTACTTTGCCAGCACCCATCGATCAGCATGTTTGTCGTTCCACCTTCTCTACGCAATTGTCGGTAGTCGGGCGGGCCGGGTTCGTGGCCCGCCAGGCGGCGTTCATTGCGATGATGGATTCCCACAATGTTTGATTAAGGTAGGAATAAATCAATGGCTAATCCGGCGACAGTGTGGAGGTATCCTTTTCGGTTACCCAGACTGCTCTGTTTATTCACACCGACCTTGCTTGCGGTATTGCTTGCTGCCTGTGCAGTGACACCGGAGCTACTGACCGACGATGAACTGGCTCGACAGGCCGAGGAAGACAGGGATCGTTTATTCGCCGATGCCGATCCCCTCCCGGAAACAGAGGTGTTGACGCTGCCTCGGGCGATTGCCCGTGCGTTGAAATACAATCTCGACCACCGGGTGCGAATGATGGAAGAGGCATTCGCGCTCGATCGATTGGATGTGGATAAATTCGATCTGCTCCCCGACCTCGTGGCGAGTGCCGGGTATTCCGCGCGTTCCGAGTACCCTGCCTCTCAGAGTGTGGATCTGGCCACGGGAGAGGTGATGGACGCCGATACCTATTCCTATTCCTCCGAGAAGCAAACGACTACATCCGATTTTACGGCAAGCTGGAACATACTCGACTTCGGGATCAGTTACTTCACGGCCAAGCAAAGCGCCGACCGCGCGCTTATCGCTACCGAGCGGCGCCGTAAAGTCCTCCACAGCCTGATCCAGGAGGTGTTTTTTTCCTATTGGCGCGTCGTGGCGTACCAGCAGCTGAAGGTCGAGCTCCGCGAAACCATCCGATTGGCCGAAGAGGAACTCGCCAATGCCGAGGCCGAGATACAGGAAAGGCTGACAGACCCCCTTCAGCCGCTTCGCTATCAGAAGATGCTCCTGGAGAACATCTCGAAACTGGGGGATATCGAGCGGGAGGTCTCCGCGGCCCATATCGAATTGGCCGCGTTGATCCATGTGAAACCGGGAACCCCCATTCGCGTCGCGGCCCCGGAGCTGGGAAATTTGGAGGCGCCGGAATGGGATATGCCGCTTTCGCGCATGGAAGAATTGGCGTTCCGAAACAACCCGGACATCCGGGAATGGTCGTATCAATCCCGGATTGCCGTCAAGGAAACGCGCAAGGCAATCCTCAGCATGTTGCCCGGCATTACATTGACGAGCGCCAGCCAATACGATAGTAACGATCTGTTGGAAAAAAACCGTTGGTACGAATGGAGCACCCAACTCACCTGGAATGTATTCGACATACTCCGGGCGCCGGCGCGCATCGAACATGCCGAGACCAATGAGAAAGTCACTGAAATGCAACGCCTGGCGCTACGAATGTCGGTACTCGCTCAGGTCCATGTGGCAGACCATCAATTTCAGGATTCATACAGGCAATTCCAACGGGCCGATCGATTTTTCCAGGTAACCCATCGCATTTCCGACCTGGTCGCCATAGGCCGGATTGGAAGCCAAAGTGGCCGCGCTTCCGTCTATGAAAAGACGAACGAGATTGTCGCCCAATTGCAACGCTACGAGGCCTATGCCAAGTTGCAGGCGGCCCATGGGCAACTCCACGCTACCATTGGTCTCGATATTGCGCCGCCATCGGTGGTGTCCAACGGACTGACGGAAATTGCCACGGCAGTCGAAGAGCGGTTGTTGGCATGGAAACAGGGCGATCTTGCCAGACAGGCCATGGTAAATACCGGCTCCGGGGATAGCGGCCCGATAGACAACGGTCCGGCAGTGGCGTTCAGTCGGAACATCAAATATTGTGATAAGGCCTGTGCGAACCACTTGGCGTTATCGGCGAGCCGGACCACCCTGAACCTTGCGGCACCCTTCAAATTGGCGCGCCTGCTTGGGAGCCGGCCCGAAGTTGGGATCGCCGCCGGTGGTCCCTTGGATGGGTATCGCCGGCGAAACAGCCTTAAAGTCGTCACGTCTCTATCGGCCCATTTCCCGCGATAACGTCCTTGCCGATTCTCGAACAATGTCTTTTTGTGGCGCAAGGGGGGGCGTAGGCTCGAGGAGCGTGCGCCCTTGGAAGTATCACGCCGTTCCCGTCTTTCTGATCGCGGCGATCCTTGCCGTGCCGGCACGGGCCGAACCCCGTCCTTCCCACGTCGTTCCCGCCATGGCTGTTTCCTCACCCGCCACCACCGAGATCCACGCCCAGCTTAGGGCGCCGCGTCAAACCGTACTGTCCAGCGAACTGTCCACCAAGGTTCAACGCATCTTTGTTCGCGAGGGGGAACGCTTCACGGACAAGCGCGAATTGGTTCGTTTCGATTGCGCGCTGGAGCAGGCCCGATTGGCCAAGATGAAGGTGATGCTGGCGGGTGCGCGAAAAAACGCCAAGATTCAACAGCGCCTGTTGGAGCTCAATTCCATGGGCACCCTGGAAGTGGAGCTGGCCCGGGTGGAAGTCGACAAGGCGCGGGCCGATGTCCGGACGCAGTTGGTGGTGCTTTCCAAATGCACCCTACGGGCGCCGTTTTCGGGACGGGTGGTGGAGGTGAAGGCCAGCGAGCATCAGTTCGTCCAAACGGGAGAGCCCTTGCTGGAAATATTGGACGATTCCAGCATCGAAATCGACTTTATCGTGCCGTCCCATTGGCTGGCCTGGCTCGAGGTAGGGCTGAAATTCTCCGTCACCATCAACGAGACCGGGCGTGGTTATCCGGGAGAGGTGCTGCGCCTGGGGGCCAGGGTGGATCCGGTGAGTCAATTAGTGAAAGTCATGGGCGGGATCAGCGGGCGGTTCCCGGAGCTCATGTCCGGGATGAGTGGCCGGGTCACCATCACGCCGCCGTGATTCCTCGCCCGGCCAGTGGCGCCCGACGACCTTCCATCAATCCCGGCGCGGCCGGGATTTTTTTATTCCATTGGACACGCTCTCGGGCACGTCCTCACGGATACAGCAAACGATGCGTCCATGTCTCGCCCTGGCGTTCATAGCACAGGCGCTCGTGCAAACGGAAAGGCCGGTTGCGCCAGAACTCGATGCGGTTCGGAACAACACGGTATCCGGACCAAAACCATGGACGGGGCACCGATCCCGCGCCAAACCGGGTCGTGAACGCGACGACCCGGCGCAGAAGGGTAAACCGGCTGGGGACGGACTCCGACTGCCGGGAAGCCCAGGCGCCGATCTGACTGTTTCGGGGCCGGGTCCGCCAGTAGCGATCCGCCTCCGCGTCGTCGATGGGCTCGACTTCTCCTTCGATGATGAGCTGTTCGGCCAAGGGGGGCCAATAGAAGCACAGCGCGGCCCGGGGATTGTCCCGGATCTGGCGGGACTTCCGGCTACCGAGATTGGTAAAGAAAACCAACCCCCGGGCATCCACCGCGCGTAGCAGAACCGTGCGCACGGATGGTTGGCCGGAGGGCTCGCAGGTCGCCAGCGTCATCGCGGCCGGTTCCGGCAACGGGGTCCGGGCCGCCTTATCCAGTGACGATTGCAATCGTTGCAGGATTTCGGGGGGTATGGACATCCAAGATCCCTTCATTTCACCATTATCCGCCGTATTGTCGAGTGTCGCGCCTATCCGGTCCGGCATGACGGAAAGAAACTCCAATTGAGACAGCCGGAACCGAAAAGGTCCGGGAGAATTTCCAGGTCGTTTTGTTGGAAATTCCGGCGCTGAAAGACTAGCGAGGCTTCGCCTCAGACCTTCGATGCATGATTCTGTATTGGTAAAGGCGAGCGGGAAATAAACAAATTAATCGTCCGTCATCCGATTTCCGGGGGGCCCCTCTCCTTTTCCGTTGCGGAAATCTCATCCGAATGGCCATAAGGTCGATCAGCAACGTGACGAAGCCGGTTCGACATATGGGAAAGTTCATGGGAAACCGCGCAAAGGTGAACCGACCCATGACCAAGACGGTGAGAGGGGAGGAAAAGTCGATCGACTTTATCCCATGGTCGATCCGAAAAGAAACAGAGTCGATGAACTTTGCAACGAAGCAGGCCGGATAAGAGGCGGGTAAGGTCGGAAACCTACCCTGGCAATCGAAAAACCGGGCATTTCCGAAGGCCCCGCCCATCTGTTTTTCGTGTAGAATCCCTACTCACGACAAACCTTACCATGAGGTCACCGCCATGGCAACATTTCCCAGAGAAGAAGCCAAGATTCTCACCCTCGCCCAGGAGATGGTGGACGGATTCAACACCCATACCGACATCTACCCGGCCCCCACCATCGGTATCGCCGACTTCGAAACCATCCTCGCCGAGTGCATCACCGCCCGGGAGGGCGCCATCGCCGCCCAGGCGGCGGCGGAAGAGGCCACCGCCATCAAACAAAAGACCCTCCAGGCCCTCATCGGCACCATGAAGACCGAGATCCGCTACGCCGAGAATATCGTGGACTACGACGACGCCAAACTCAAACTCATCGGCTGGGGCGGGCCCAGGGCCCGGACCCCGCTGACCGCGCCGGGTCAGACGCGCAGCCTCACGATCCGGCATCAAGGGGAAGGGCGCATCACGCTTGCCTGGAAAAAGCCCGCCGACGGCGGCAAGGTGGCCGCCTACAAGGTCCAGCGCCGGGAGCGCCTGGTCGCCGGGAGCTGGCTGGACGCCGGGGTGGCCACCAGGACCGAGATCACCCTCTCCGGCCAGGAACAGGGCAAGGAACTCGAATACTGCATCGTCGCCCTCAACAATGCCGGCGAAGGGGAACCGGGCAATATCGTGACGGTGGTGTTGTAGTGTAAATTTCACTTTCCAGCCCATTTTTGCCTTGCCATGGGAGCCTATGCATGGAGTTTGTTTCGCAACGCTCCATGGCGTGGGACCCCGGATGCCGTGTACTTTGAATCGGTCCACCAACGGATGCCCGCATAACCGGGATAACACTTGTCCGACTGTCCGAAATACGGGGTCCACTTCTCCACAAGTAAATCCACATAGGCTTTCCGAGGTTTGTATGCTCAAAAAAGAAGCGCATATCGTGTTGGAAAATAGAATGTTGGAAAATACAGCGTTGAAAAAATGCCTCCCCTACTTTTTGTTGTCCTTTTTTCTGATTCTCTCCCCCAACCTGTCCGCCAACACCCTGGAGATATCCCGTTTTCCCTCCCTGATCTCCGCCGTCCGAATCTCCGGGCCCCTGGATTTCTGTGGGGAACCGGTCCCCCTGGAGGAACCCGAGGTGAGGGAACGGTTGGAGCGGGAAATATTACTGAGGACGTGGAACCGTTCTCAACTGCTCCTATGGATCAAGCGCTCGGGGCGTTATTTCCCCCATATCGAAAAAGCGCTGAAACAAAATTCGATGCCGGATGATTTGAAATACATAGCCGTTGCGGAAAGCGCCCTGCGGCCCCACATCGGTTCCCATAAACACGCCATCGGGTTTTGGCAGTTCATCAAATCCACGGGGTTGTCCTACGGTCTGCGCATCGACGGCGCAATCGATGAACGCAGGAATATCTTCTCGTCCACCCGGGCCGCCATCGAATACCTGAAAAAACTATATGGCGACTTCGATTCCTGGACCTTGGCGGCAGCGGCCTACAACATGGGGGAACAAGGGCTGAAAAGGAGGATCTCCCATCAAAAAACGAAGAATTACTATCATCTGTATATTCCCCTGGAAACGCAGCGGTATATTTTCAAGATCCTGGCGGTAAAACTGCTCATGTCCGATCCGGAGAAATACGGATTTCATCTGATGAAGGAAGACTTGTATTCCCCCCTGTCTTTCGACCGAGTCGGGATAAAGGCCTCCGACTATCTGCCGCTTCGATTGATCGCGGAAGCCTCTTCCAGCTACTTCAAGAAAATAAAGGACTTGAATCCCCAGATCCGCGGGCGTGGCTTGCCCGAGGGTCATCATTCGATCCTCATCCCCAAAGGGGCCACCGAGGGGTTTCATGCCCGCCTCGCCCCGCTTGTGGCGAAATATCGGCGGACAAAAATCGGTAAGGGAAAGATTCATACAGTAATGGAAGGGGATAACCTGATTGGAATCGCAAAGAAACATGGCGTGCATGTATCCGATCTGAAGCGCTGGAACAAAAAACTGAGAGGCAAAAAATATATCTACCCGGGGCAACGGTTGGTTGTTTCCAGATGAAAGATGAAAGCCCCATAACCCCCGCCGAGGCCCGTGAAATCCAACAACAGCTGCGCCATCGGGTCATCACCCACGATGTCTTCCATACGGTGCGTTCCGTGGCGGGTATCGACGTGGGGTTCCGGCAACAAAACACCGTAACCCGCGCCGCCGTGGCGGTTCTCGCCTTCCCCGAGCTGACCCTGTTGGAACAGGCCATCGCCTACCGAAAAACCGCCTTTCCCTATGTTCCCGGGCTTCTCTCTTTTCGGGAGATACCGGCCATCCTGGATGCCTTCGAAAGGCTCAGTGTCGCCCCGGACATCCTCTTATGCGATGGACAGGGTATCGCGCATCCCCGTCGATTCGGCATTGCCAGTCACCTGGGTGTATTGACCGATCTACCGAGCATCGGCGTTGCCAAGTCCAGGCTCATGGGTACCCATGGCACAGTGCCTGATGAGAAAGGCGGTTGGGCGCCCCTACGTGACGGTGGCGAGTCGATTGGCGCGGTACTGCGCACAAGGGTCGGAGTAAAACCGTTGTATATCTCCATCGGGCACAAGATGCGCCTCGATACCGCCATAGCGTACGTAATGGACTGTGTCACGCGTTACCGACTACCGGAAACCACCCGTTGGGCCCACCGTCTTGCCTCGGGTTGATTGTCGGGAGGGCCTTAAGTAAAGGCGATAAAAAAAACAATGAAACTCGTTATTCTCGATCGGGATGGCGTGATCAACGAAGACTCGGATCATTTCATCAGAACCCGTGACCAATACATTCCAATACCCGACAGCATACAGGCCATCGCGCGCCTGGGTCGTCACGGTTATACGGTGGCGGTGGCAACCAATCAATCCGGGATTGCCCGGGGTCTGTTGACCTTGCGGGACCTGGAGGGCATACATCACAAATTGGAGCAGTTGGTTATCGCCGCCGGCGGGAGGATCGACAAAATCGTATTTTGCCCCCATGGCCCGGAGGAGGGCTGTGACTGCAGAAAACCCGAGGCGGGCCTCATGAAACAACTCATCGAGACCCTTGGCATGCCGGAAATTTGTTTTGTGGTTGGAGACAACCTGCGGGATCTCCAGGCGGGCATGGCAGTGGGCGCGATCCCCTTGTTGGTCAGGACGGGCAAGGGGAAAAGGACCATCGTCAATGGTTCGTTGTCTGAACAGACCATGATCTTCGAAGATCTTGCCGCGGCGGTGGATTGGCTGATAGGCCGTGGTTCAGACTTAAATCCGATACCCGACTTGAAAAAGGCCTTTTCCCTTAGTGAACACCGAAAACTTACCACTGATGAGTCATTAATTGGCGGATCTTCATGATAAACAAGTCTCGCCCCATGCAAAACGGCGCCTGCCGCCGCCACCGGGGAACGCGAAAATCGCCATGGCTTCTGTTCGTCATCCTTGCCCTGTCCGGTTGCCAGGACCCGCCGGGAGAAGGACAGGGAGAAGGACAGGGGCGCGATAACGCCCAGGATGTCCATCAAAGGCCGGAGACGCCGGCCTCGGCCCAACCTTCGCCGCCCCCCGCCCTCAATCCCGAGACAATCGCCGCCAATAACCGCGCCGTGGGGCTCATGGGCCGGTTCGAATACGCCGCGGCCTTCGATATTTTCGCGAAACTGGCGAAGGAACAGCCCCATTGGCCCGACGCCCGGATCAACCTTGCCATCGCGACCCTCAACCGCCAGCAGGAAGGCGACGAGGCGGCGGCGCTGGCCCTTGCCGACCGGGTCCTGGCCCGCCACCCCGGTCACCTGCGCGCCCATTACATCGCCGGCCTGTTGCGGCTCTATCGGGCCTCCCCGGCCCAGGCCCTGGAACACTTCGCGCAAGTGGCGGAAGGGGACCCCAACGACGCCCATGCGGCCTATTACCTGGGGCAGTGCCTTGCCCGGCAATCGGAGCCCGAAAAGGCGCTCGCCGCCTACCGCCGGGCCCTGGCGCTGGACCCCTACCTGCGCAGCGCCGCCTACGGCGCCTTCCAGATCCTGCAACGGCTAGGGCGTCGCGACGAGGCGAGGGGCCTTATCGAGCAGTACCAACGTCTCGCCGCCAATCCCCGGGCCAAGTTGGCGGAATTCAAATATACCCGCATGGGTCCCAAGGCCGAGGCCCTGGCCGTGGGCGCCCCTGCCGGGAAACAAACGACCCCGCGTCCCCATGGGCCGATCTTTGCCGATAAGAGACCGTTGCCGGTGGTGGAAGAGACCGGAAGCCTATCTCTCGGCTACCCGGGCGACGGCACTCGTCCTGTCAGCATCACGGTGATGGATCTCCAATCCGATGGGCTGCCGGATCTCTTCGTGGCCGGGGGGGGCGATTCGGCTTCCAGCCTCCTGCTGATGGGGACCCCGGACGGGCGGTTCGCGCCCCGGAAGGACCACCCCCTGACCCGCGTCCCCCATGTCAACGCGGTGCTGTGGGGGGATTTCGATAACGACGGTCGCCCGGACGCCTATCTGTGCCGACGGGGGCCAAACCAACTCTGGAGAAATCAGGGACAGGGCGTTTGGCGCGACGTCACCGCCGCCACGGACACCTGGAACGGCACCTTCGATACCGTGGATGGTGCCTTCTTCGACGCCGATCACGACGGTGATCTCGACCTCTTCCTGGTGAACGAGGACGGCCCCAACGGATTGCTCTACAACAATCGGGACGGGACCTTTCGCACCGCTGACATAGGGGGAACAAACCGGGAGCCGGCTGCCATGACCGACTCTGTGACGGTCATCCCGGCCGATCTCGACCGGGACCGGGACACGGACATCATCGTCCTCAACCGGGCGCCACCCCACGGGGTCTACATCAACGATCGCCTCTGGGCCTACCACGCCGCCCCCGAGTTCGCCGCCTTTCAGTCCGTCCCGGCCCTGGCGGCCACGGTGGGCAACGTGGACAGTGACGGCCTCCCCGAGATCTACACCCTCACCCCCCAGGGCGCGCTGATCCGCTGGTCCCGGGACGAGCGGGGTAGGGGGATTGTCCCGACGCCCTTGGCCATCATCGATAAGAACGCCCATAAAAAAGCCAATAAAAAGATCGACTGGGCGCAGATGGCGCTGTTCGACGCCGAGGGAGACGGCGTATTGGATCTATTGATTGCCACCCCGGCCGGATGGTCGGTGATCCGCGTGCCGGAGCGCCCGAAGGACGCGCGAGGGGAAGAGACACTCTTTACCGCCACCGGGTCGCTCCTGGGCGTCACGCCGCTATTGCTCGACCCCGGCAAGGGATTCGGCATGGTGGGCCTCTCGGCCGGTGACGAGGCGGCATCTTGCGCCATGAATACGCAACCCGACGAACCGCCGTGCGCGGCACTGGTCCATTGGCCAGCCGGCTCCGGTCGCCACCCATACCTCGCCCTCACATTCAGCGGCATGGAAGAGGCCGCAAAATCCATGCGCTCCAACGCCTCCGGCATCGGCAGCCGGATAAGCGCGCGGGCCGGGACGCGCTGGACCATCGCGGAAAACTTCCGGGGGCACTCCGGCCCCGGCCAGGGCCTACAACCCATGCCCATCGGCCTCGGGGGCGCGGGAAGGCTCGACTTCGTCACCGTGGATTGGTCGGACGGCGTCCTGCAAACCGAGCTCGACCTCGAGGCCGGGCGGCGCCACCACATCACCGAAACCCAGCGCCAGCTCTCCAGTTGCCCGGTCCTGTTCGCCTGGGATGGAAAAAAATACGCCTTCATCACCGACTTCCTCGGCGTCGGCGGGCTGGGCTACGCCATCGCCCCCGGCGAATACAGCACCCCCAGGCCCTGGGAAAACCTCCTGCTCCCCTCGGACGTCCGGCCGAGGCAGGGCCATTACGCCCTCAAGCTCACCGAACCCATGGAAGAGGCGGCCTACCTGGACGCCGTCGGGCTCACCGCCTACGACCTGCCCCCCGGCTGGCGGATGGCCCTCGATGAACGCATGGGCCTCCAAAGCCCGGAACCCACCGGCGCGCCGGTCTTCTACCGGCGCGAGATCCTACCCGAAAAGGCGGTCAACGAACGGGGAGAGACGGTCACTGCCGCCGTGACCCGCGCCGATGGCCGGGCGGCGCCCGTCGGGCCCTTGGATCGGCGTTTCATCGGGCGACTTGCCCACGAGCACATCCTCACCCTCACCTTCCCCCCTGTCACCCCGCCCCCATCCTCATCCCCCCGGGGACTGCCGGGATCCGGCGTTCGGGATGACAAAAACAACTCGCAAGACCCTCCTGTCTTAATCATCGACGGCTGGGTGGAATACCCCTATTCCCAAACCATGTTCGCCGCCTGGCAGGCCGACGCCGCCTGGGAAGCGCCCACCATCGAAGTCCGGGTCGGTAATACCGGCAGTGACGACAAATGGCGTCCGCTCCTCACCCGGTTCGGCTATCCCGCCGGCATGCCGCGACGCATGTCCGTGCCATTGAAAGGACTGCCCAAAGGGGCCACGGCGCTCCGCATCCGAACCAACCAGGAGATCTATTGGGACCGCATCGCCATCGCCTTCCCGGAACCATTGCCCCACCTGAAAAGGCATACCCTCCCCCTGGCGAGCGCCCGTCTCGGCATCGTCGGCTTCCCTAAACGCACCGACGGTCCACAACGCCATCCCCGCTTCGACTACAACCAGCGCCGCCCCTTCTGGGATACCCGACCCATGGCGGGTTTCTACACGAAATCCGGTCCCGTCCATGAACTGCTCGCCCAGGTGGACGACGCCCTGGCCATCTTCGGCGCCGGCGAAGAGATCCACGTGGAATTCACCGCTCCCTCCGGGCCGCCGCCCCCCGGCTGGCGGCGCCATCTGGTCCTGGAAACCCACGGCTGGACCAAGGACCGGGACTTCTTCACCAGGGATGGGGAAACCATCGGGCCGCTACCGGAAAGCGGGCGGGCCGGCGAGCGGCGGGCAGAGCTACACGCCCGGTACAATACCCGGGCCGTTTTGGACTGAGTAAAAACGATGAAGAACCGCAACGAAGGTGCTCTGGCGAAGAACCGGAAAGACAATTCGGATAGTAAGAAACCGACCTGGAGGGATGTGAAGGCGATCCTGGCCGGGAGAGGGCAGGCGGAATTGTTACGGCTGGTCGCGGATCTCTATGCACTGAACGCCGGAAACAAGTCGTTCATCCATTCAAGGTACGCCCTTGGCGCGCAGCCGCTGGAATCCTATCGAAGCATCATTTCCGACGCGCTCTATCCGGATGTCGACAGGAACAAACCGATTAGAGTCTGTTGACATTTGATTTCAGGATTTGTTCAACCCATTGATATACAAT
>CAZQHJ010000064.1:0-12574 GCA_964593225.1 uncultured Thiotrichales bacterium | reverse complement strand
TAAAACCAAAACTTCATTGACCGTTGCACTTCGAAGTTGAATCCGCGCTTTTCTTCTCGGGGATGTCGCGTGATGTTATCCCTAAACTCCTTGAATCGAGACAAGAATACTGGATACCGGAACAATCCCGCTTTGCCGGACAACAATTGCTCAGTCCTTTAGGACATCTATTCAAGGGACATAAAATACCGACTCTCGACGAGGAAGGATTCAGATTATCATCGAACGATAAGGATGCTATACATGTCAGGACGGCTGCTTATATATTTGAAGAGTCAGGAAACAAAACAATCCGGAGAAGGTTAGAGCCCGAGCAAATAGAGAGTTGGAGCATACCTCTTGAGGAACTGTATATTATCTCCGAGAGTGGCGATTCTTCCTCTATTGTGGTGTCTTTAGATGCAGATGCCGCAGATTTGAAGAGGCTGGAACGATTTGGAAATAGGCGAAAGAATGCCATATCGGGACAAGATGTCGATATCCCAAAATACCAGTTCGTTTCGGCGCGGGGAATCAGTGATCAGGAATCTTCCACCCTCTGGGATAGCATTAGTCTGACAGATCTGGAAGAAGAGGTGCTAAAGGGGCTAAGAATTATCGAACCGGCGCTAGTCAGATTAACGTTTATAAAAACAGACCCACATGGAAGTCATTATCTACTAAAAGAGAACTACCCGGACAGAATACCAATCATAAGACCGGATGAAACCAGTGACCCGGTTCCCTTGAAGAGCCTGGGCGATGGAATGATTCGTATCTTCCATATCACCCTGTCTCTTGTCTCGGCGAAAGGGGGAATGCTGCTCATCGATGAATTCGAGAACGGTCTTCATTGGGAAGTCCAGGAGAAGGCATGGCGGGTCGTCTTCGAACTTGCCGAAAAACTCGACGTACAGGTTTTCGCCACCACCCATAGCCGGGATTGCATCAGTAGTTTTTCCAAGGTTTGGCAAGAAAACCCGAAGATAAGGGGCATTCATCAGGATCACAAAGGCGCATGATAAAACCATAGCCAAGGAATACGACACGGAACTGTTGGCCGACTCCCTGGAGATGGACACCGAGGTGAGATGACCGTGGATTTCAGGCATGATGGACCCAAGGTTATCCTGGCGGAAGGGAAAGAGGATTGCCATGTGATGCTTGCCTTGTGTCAACATCATCGCATACCCGAGGATTTCGGATTCTATGAGTGTGGTTCCGATGAAGGCGTGTTGAAGAAAATGTCGGGCCTTGTCGCGGGGTCGCAACCGATTGAAACAATCTGTGCTGTTTTGGATGCCGATAACCCGGATCTGAAAGGGAAATGGGGTTCCATTAAAGGCAGGCTGGCCAAAGAAGATTATTCCGTTCCGGTAATTCCAAACCCGGCGGGGACCATCCTGAGAGCCGACAAAAAACCCACCATTGGTGTTTGGCTCATGCCGGATAACGATTTGAACGGCATGTTGGAGGATTTCTGCGGACGATTGGCTACTCCCGCCGCAATGGGATACGCTCAAGATTGCGTTCATGAAGCGAAAAGGAATGGGTTCGCGACGTTTATCGACACCCACAGGGCATTTTTATGATTTTCGGACACATAGACTAGATGCTGAGAAGGAAGTGAACTTAAGCGAATGGATAGAAATGGACTGTAAAGCTGCCAGCTCGTTAGCTAGAACTAGCTTGCTATCTAGTATTAGATCATGCGATGTTAGCGTATGTAAAAATTCATTAGAGGAGTTGGGGGTAAAATGTGAATATAACTAATGGGCATTTGGAATGCATGTTTGAAAAATCAAAATCAAGGCTGATACGCTATCATAATTCATACAATCCATATTGGGTCATGCTAACTGGAAATGAAATATTGCCAGGCCATAATGGTATACTCAAAGGAAATTTTATTTGCTTTGTTGAAGAGGCATTATCGCCTAGGCTAACAAGGTGATTAAATAATCTGAAATCTGTGTTTTCATTTTTCGGAACTTTAGACATATTTTTAATGTATCGGAATATTTTCGAACTCAAGCCTACAAAGCGAAACTGCCTATAATTTTGCCTCGCAAAATTATCCCAAAGGGTTTTTATGTCCGACCAACAACAATCAATCACCCTCGAAATCGACGGCATCCCCCTCCAGGCCGAGCAGGGCGCGCTGCTCATCGATGTCGCCGCCCCTGGGATACACATCCCGCGTTTTTGCTACCACAAGAAACTCTCCATCGCGGCCAACTGCCGCATGTGCTGGGTGGCGGCAGTGTATTAA
This sequence comes from uncultured Thiotrichales bacterium, assembly GCA_964593225.1. GTDB lineage: Bacteria > Pseudomonadota > Gammaproteobacteria > HK1 > HK1 > JABDQX01. Next base: position 10,323 of record CAZQHJ010000064.1, on the reverse strand, counting down.
TAGAAGGAACCGATTGAAACATGAAGTCTGTTTTGCAGAGTCATCCTGGAAAAAACGAAAAATCATGATTAACATCGAGGCACTCAACCCCCGGTTCATCACCGACGAACGTGGCAACAAGGAATCCGTTATTTTACCGCTCGAATCTTTTGAAGAACTCATGGAGGACCTCCAGGATTTGGCGGTTGTGGCGGAAAGAAAAGAAGAGCCAACAATTGCTCATGCCGATTTTATGGAAGAGCTGAAAAATAGTGGACTGCTATAAAATAGAATGGAAGGCTTCGGCAAGAAAGGAACTCGAGCGTCTGCCAATTGATGCTACCAAAAAGATTTTGTTGGCTGTGAAACGGTTACCATCCAACTTACATCCAACCGGAAGTAAGAAGATTCTTTCATCCGAGCATACTTACCGACTAAGAATAGGGAACTATCGAGTCATCTATTCGATAGAGCACAACCATCTGATAATAGAGATAGTCAGAGTCGGTCATAGGAAGGATATTTACAGAAAAGTCATATAGTCTTCTACCCAGAAAATTTTTATGTCCGACCAACAACAACTCGTCACCATCGAGATCGACGGCATCCCCCTCCAGGCCGAGCGGGGCGAACTGCTCATCGATGTCTCGGATAGCGCGGGGATTGTCATCCCCCGTTTCTGCTACCACAAAAAATTGTCCGTGGCAGCCAACTGCCGCATGTGCCTGGTAGAGGTGGAAAGGGTCCCGAAACCCTTGCCGGCCTGTGCCACCCCCGTGAACGATGGCATGAAGGTGCACACGCGCTCCCCCATGGTGCTGGCGGCACAAAAGGCGGTGATGGAGTTCCTGCTCATCAATCACCCCCTGGATTGCCCCATCTGCGATCAGGGTGGGGAGTGCGAGCTGCAGGATGTCTCCATGGCATTCGGCGGGGATACCTCCCGGTTCCGGGAGCAAAAACGGATTGTGCAAAACAAGGACTTGGGACCTCTGATCGCCACCGATATGACCCGCTGCATCCATTGCACGCGCTGCGTGCGGTTCGGGGAAGAGATTGCGGGGGAGCGGGAGATGGGACTCACCGGACGGGGAGAGAACGTGGAGATCGGTACGTTTATCGAGAAAACCCTCGCCTCGGAGCTGTCGGCAAACATCATCGATCTCTGCCCCGTCGGCGCGCTCACCTCCAAGCCGTTTCGCTATCTGGCCCGCACCTGGGAAATACGGCAGTTTCCCGGCATCGCGCCCCACGACGCCGTGGGTTCCAATCTCTATTTCCATGTCAAAGACGACCGGGTCATGCGGGTCGTCCCCCGGGAAAACGAGGCGGTCAACGAGGTGTGGATCTCGGATCGCGACAGATTCGGTTATGAAGGATTGTACAGCCAGGACCGATTGCAAACGCCCATGGTAAAAAAGCAGGGGCAATGGCGATCGGTGGATTGGGAAACGGCGCTTATCGCCGTGGCGGAGGGCTTACAACGCGTCGCGCGGAGTGGGAGCGAGGGTCCGGAGGCCATGGGCGCCCTGGCTTGGCCGGGGGCCACGTTGGAAGAGCTTTATCTGCTGCAAAAGGTGATGCGCGGTCTCGGTTGTCATAACATCGATCATCGCCTGGGGAGCCAGGATTTTCGCGATCAGGACCAGGCCCCGCTTTTCCCGTGGCTGGGACAATCATTGACGGAACTGGAAAAGGCGGATGTCGTCTTATTGATCGGCTCCAATTGCCGCAAGGAACAGCCGCTGATCAATCACCGAATACGCCAGGGGGCGCGGCGAGGCGCGCGGGTCTTCGTGCTGAACCCCATGGATTATGCCTTCAACTATCCCTTGGCGGGACGGTGGATCGCAAGCCCCGAAGGCATGCTCGCCCACTTGGCGGGCATTGCAAAGGCCTTGGAACCGAAGGGGTCCACGGGGAAAGGGATCCGGTTCCCGCCCAACGTCAATCCGGACAAAGTGGCGCGCGTCATCGCAGAGGCGTTGCGGGCCGGGGCGCGGCCCGCGATCTTACTCGGGTGTCTCGCGGAAGCGCACCCACAGGCCGCGACCCTTCGAGCCCTGGCGACCCATATTGCCGAGCGCAGTGGCGCGACACTCGGGCTGTTGACAACGGGCGCCAATGGCGCGGGCGCGTGGGTTGCCGGCGCCCTGCCCCATCGAGGCGCGGCCGGCGCGCCCCTGGAGACTCCGGGCCTCGATGCCAATGCCATGATCGCGCAAGGACGCGCCAGCTATGTGCTATTGGGGGTGGAACCGGAGCTCGATTGCGCCAATAGTCGTCTCGCCACCAAGGCCATGGACAATGCCGAGTTCGTGGTCTCGTTGACGGCCTACCGAACGCGCGCCATGGAGGGTTACGCCAACGTCTTGCTGCCCATTGCGTTATTCGCCGAAAATACCGGCACATTCGTGAACGGGTCCGGGCACTGGCAGACCTTTACATCCGCCGTGACGCCACCGGGTAAGGCGCGACCGGCCTGGAGAATCCTACGCGTGTTGGGGAATTTGTTGAATCTCCCTGGGTTCGATTACCGGGAGGCAACGGAAATTCGGGACGAATTACAGGTTCAGGTACGGGATGCAGCGCCGCCGGAGAGAAAGAACGGGCGGCTTTCCGAGGAACAACTCAAGCAGGAGATAGCCGGAAAGACAGCAAACAGACAGCCCTTGACGCGCATTGGCGATGTGCCGATCCACGCCATCGACCCGTTGGTTCGACGGGCGGGTATTCTGCAAAAAACCCCCGATACCGCCCTGGGTACGATTGGTATCAACAGCCGGCTTGCCAAGCTGTTGGGTATCGAGGTGGGCAAGTCTGTCTCGGTGGTTCAGGACGATGCGACGAGAACCCTGCCAGTGATCATCGATGAGCGCGTTCCCGACCAATGCGTGTGGTTACCGGTAGGGATACCGGAAAGTATCGGATTGGGGGGGCGTTTCGGGTCCATTGTCATTTCCCGCTAATCGCCTCCGGCAATTAGCGGAAAACGACATAGACATAGTATGTAGAACCAAAAAATTATCCACTTGCAGAATCCAGAAGATGCCGGAAACACCATTGACGCTCTGGGCCAGCCTGGCCGAAACATCGATCACCCTTTTGGTGATTCTTTTCAAGATCACCCTGATTTTGATACCACTTCTGCTCACGGTGGCCTATCTTACGTTGGCGGAACGCAAGGTCATCGGTTGGATTCAGGTACGCATGGGACCGAACCGGGTCGGCTTTTTCGGGAGGGCCAAAGGATGGGCGCAACCCATCGCGGATCTCGTCAAGACGATGATGAAGGAATTCATCCTGCCGAGGAAGGCCAATCGGTTTTTGTTTGTCCTCGCGCCGATCATTGCCCTGACGGCGGCAGTGGGGGCGTGGGCCGTCGTGCCCTTCGACGATGGCCTGGTGTTGGCGGACGTCAACGCGGGTCTTCTTTATATTCTCGCCATTACCTCGCTGGGTGTGTACGGGATCATCATCGCCGGTTGGGCGTCGAATTCGAAATACGCCCTGCTCGGGGCCATGCGATCGGCGGCTCAGATCATCGCCTACGAGATCGCCATGGGCTTTGCCCTGGTAGGCGTCCTGCTGGCGGCGGGGAGTTTGAATCTGCGCGAGATCGTGCTGGCACAGCAAGGTGGTGGCATCATCGGATGGTTCTGGATACCGCTCTTCCCCTTGTTCCTCATCTATTTTATTTCCGGCGTGGCCGAGACGAACCGGGCGCCCTTCGATGTGGTGGAAGGGGAATCGGAGATCGTCGCCGGATTCCATGTGGAATACTCCGGTATGGGCTTTGCCGTATTTTTCCTGGCGGAATACGCCAGCATGATATTGATTGCGGTGCTGACGGTGCTGATGTTCCTGGGCGGGTGGCTCTCGCCGTTTCCGGCGGCGGTGGCCGGTATTCCCGTGCTCGGCATCCTGCTGGGGCCCGGCATCCACTGGCTGGTGTTGAAGACTGCCTTTTTTCTTTTCCTGTATCTGTGGTTTCGCGCCACATTCCCACGCTATCGCTACGATCAGATTATGCGGCTGGGCTGGAAGGTGTTTATTCCTGTGACCATCGTGTGGTTGTTGGTGGTCGGGGTTGCCGTGATGGGGGAGGTACCGCCTTGGTTCGGTCATTCGTGATTGGCCGCTGGAGGCGGCCAATCACGAATGACAAGTATCGATTCCGGCTGAGCCGGAATCGATTGGGGGACAAAAAGGGCGCAAAAAAATGGGGGAGAACGATCGATGACTATCTCCGATTCATCTTATTTCACGGATTTCCACAGACTGTCATCCGAATACAAACAATGGCTGACCGCCATGGGGGCCGTGAATGCCACGGTCCTTGCCTTGGTCCTACTACTTAACCTGAGTTCTGGATAAGCAAAAATACCAATTCAGTTGTAACGCTCTGAACATGAAAGAGTTGTTGGTGCTTACAGGTGATATTTGAGCTTCAAAGTTGAGAGTATAGCCGTCTGTAAACCCTATTTTTCACACGGCATTGCCGTTTGAACTGCTGCGTTTATCGCACAAGCCCAATAAAGACAATCTGATACGGAATTTCCTTATCCAGAACTCAGGTTACTTAGTGCAAAAGAGGTTACAGGTAGCGAACACTATGCAACTCTGATCGGCTCTCTTCTCGTCGGGATCTTTGACCTCCTTTATCGGATCACTTCTTATGGGAGAGGCAGGAGCGGTATCAAAAAACAAAGATGCATCTCATCTATTCATGATTGCCTCCGTAAACATTCATATTACCGCCATTTTGTTTTTTTCTTCCATGATGCTTTTGGCGACAGTTCACAGGAACCTGCTCGGAGAAAACAATATCCCTGTCGTTATATTTTCCATGTTTCTGTTTATTGGGCTGGCCTCTTTCTTATTGGATGATCTCCATGATTTTGAATGCCTGGGGGTGGACTAAAAATGCGCAAACAACTCATAAAATGCTATCAATGTGGTTAATGGTGGGTGCTATTGCTGTTACTGGCATCTACCTTCTGATTGGCCTCTTCCTGAATGAAAACACTTCATTTCCCATTCCATTTACACTATGCGCATTGTCTTCCATAGTCTCGGTAATGATTTTTGTCGCTGTTTCCGAGTTTGTTATGGAAAAAGAGCAGCCATCCAATCTGGCGCTTCCGGTTAGCATCATGATGTATGCCGTTGGAGTATTCCTGCCGCTGGCGTCGGTTACGTGGTTGGCCTGGGAAATTATCTAAACCGCGAAACATAAACCGGGATTTCACATTCCCGCCGCGCGAAGCGGGCGACATGATTTTTCGAAGAAAAATTATATGGGACAGATGATCACCCAAATCCATGTCAGCAATTTCGGAGATAGATCGAAAAATATCGACACAACCGCCCTGATCGACACGGGTGCTGCCTATCTCACGTTACCCGCTGCCTGGAAGAGCAGGCTGGGGAATTTGGAAAAGATGGAAGATGTGGAAGTCCGGATGGCCGACCAGAGTATAAGACGGCCGAATTGTGTGGGCCGGTGAGATTGCGGATTAGTGACAATTCAGGGAATCCCTTCAGGAAAACGTCTACAGAGGCATTATTTATCCATATGGCAGCGGATGAGCATGGCCACTATGAGCCGTTGGTGGGGTTTATTCCGTTGGAGCAGGCGGGGGTAGCCATCGACCCGCTAACGCAAAGATTGTTCCAGATGAAGCGAGTGGATCTCAAATAGAGCCGAAACGGATGCCAAATTAATGAGAACACATAATTCCATCATTGCTATCGCACATCGGCACAGAAAGCAGACAATAAACAATCACATGTACCTCATACGCCATTACATAAAAAGCTTCTCGCTTTGGGAATTGCTCAAGGGACTGAAACTGACGGGCCATTACCTCTTCGCGAAAAAATTTACGGTCCGCTATCCCGAGGAAAGGGCACCGCAATCGCCACGGTTTCGGGGACTTCACGCACTGCGACGCTACCCGGACGGCGAAGAGCGCTGTATTGCCTGCAAGCTGTGCGAGGCCGTGTGTCCCGCGGCAGCAATTACCATTGAGTCGGAAGCCAGGGAGGACGGCTCGCGTCGCACCACGCGCTACGATATCGACCTGGTCAAATGCATCTTTTGCGGGTTTTGCCAGGAGGCCTGTCCGGTGGATGCCATTGTCGAATCGCCTATCTACGAATACTACGGGAAAAAGCCCGGTGATTTATTGGTGAAAAAGGAGCTGCTACTGGCTGTGGGAGAAAAGTGGCAAAAGAAGATCGATGGGAATCTGGCCAGGGATTCGAAGTATCGGTGATTTCCCGTCGAGCCGCCGGGCAGTCTCCGGCGGGAAGTCAGGTGGTTTCGTGATTTCGCTTTGCCGGATCATAGGGCGCCCCTTCGTAGGTTGGAAAATCGTTAATCCTGCGTATCGCAACCTTCTTCGACGATAGTTTTCATGAGAATCAATCAGTGGCTGTCGGTTGTTGGACGATGTATTTATGACGCGGGGTATTCGTTCTCTTAATCGCCAAAATCTTGAACAAAATAACCAAGGACCTTTTTAGTTCCGGCTGTGTCGGGTTGAATAAAAACCAATGATTGAGCAACTATTTTTCTACGCTTTTGCGGGCGTCCTCATATTCGCCGGCATCATGGTCATCACCGCGCGTAATTCGGTGCATGCCGCCTTGTTTTTGGTCCTCGCGTTTTGCACCAGCGCGGCCCTTTGGCTACTCCTGGAGGCGGAATTCCTTGCCATCACCCTGGTACTCGTCTATGTGGGCGCCGTAATGGTATTGTTCCTATTCGTGGTGATGATGCTGGATATCGAAATTGCGCCGCTGCGGGAGGGTTTTATCCGGTATCTGCCGGTGGGCATACTGGTTACCCTGTTGATTGCCGTCGAGCTTGCCATGGTGGTCGGGGCGAAGCGTTTCGGATTGGAACTCATGCCGGCCCCCATACGTCACGGGCCCGAATACAGCAATACCGAGGCGTTGGGGTGGGTTCTTTACACCGATTATCTGTATCCGTTCGAGATTGCGGCGGTGATCCTGCTGGTGGCAATGGTCGCCGCGATTGTGCTGACCCTGCGAAAACGGCAGGGGGTAAAGCAACAGAGGGTGGCGCGTCAGGTGGCCGTCAAGCGCGAGGATCGGGTGAGGTTGGTAAAGATGTGATTTTCCGATGATCGCCAAGGCGATCGGCAAAAAATCATCATATTGATTGGAATAACCCGGAGTATATTGGAAATGCCGCACAAAAATAAATTTCTGTCGGTCATTCTCATGATCGGCATGGCCTTGTTCACGGGCTCCACCAATGCCTTTTGCTTATTCAACTGCGATGAGAAAGTGGCAAAAAACCTATTTTCCGATATAAAGTCCAAGGGAAATGAGGAACAGAAGCTCATCTCATATTCCGTGCATAAAACAATAAAAACCAAGGTCTCGAAAACAGCGGAACAAAAAGAAGAGAGTTTTCTCGGCAAAGCCACGAAGTGGGTGGATGATGCATTGCATTCTCAAGAGGTCGAGGCCGTGTTGGTCACAAAGACACAAGTTGGCATCGATCTGCATTCATTCTCGGAAAATAGTGTTGCCGTCGATGGCGATAACGTGAAAATAACCCTACCGCCCCTCGAAGTCATTTCCATAGAACTGGATCACCAAAACTCGATGATAGCCAACAGAAAATCCGGGCTATTGGTCGACACGAAAGACAACCAGGAATTTCTCCAAGATTTAATGGCCGATCACAAATCCGCAATAAAAAAGGGGGTTATTGGAGATCCCGCCATACGCACCAAAGCCTATGATCGACTCAAGGAGGTCTTGACCGGCCTGGTAAAGCAACGTATGGAAGACGACAACGTCACGGTGATGTTTATCGAGAGTACGTAGAAAAACCATAAGCATGATCGACTGAAAGTCGGAGAGATTCCGGCTGGGAAAGCTGTTTGAATATCCGGAAATCATGACTCAAGGAAAAACCCTGTAAGAGCGGAAAGATAAATATAAAGGATGCCTATTTGATGATGGCGATGGATGAGGTACCGAAAAAATACGGGATATAAAGAACCGGTACTGTGAAAAGCTAAGGCGTTTATTCCATATCTCGAGAGCGAAGAGTGTCACTTGTTGCGGCGCGGTGGAAGACATGACAAATACACCAACCCCAAATAATGGGTTGAAACAACCGATTCCAAGACATACGGAAATAATAACAAACTTGCAAGGCATTTTATGAAAAACCCGGGTTTGTGTCATGTCTTACACTAATTTCAAAACCATAGACGACATCAGGAATAAATTCAATATACGGATTGCATCTCAGGACGGTCTGTTTACCGACAGGGAGGGGATCGAAAGAATTCAAGTGAGCGCGAATCTATCCGAATTTCTGAAAGACAATGTGTCCCTTGCACTGAATATCAACACGGAAAAGGCGCGCTCGGAACTGATTATCGCGCCGGTGTTGCTGGAAGTCAGAAAATTATTAAAAAAGCAGGTGAGTTTTTTCTCCGGTGTCGAATTCAATGTGGATGAGGAACTCGGTTTATCCGGCTATTGTGATTTTCTTTTGAGCAATTCCCCGGATCAGGTCTTTTTGGAGTCACCTGTCGTTTGCATCGTCGAGGCCAAAAACGAAAATATCAAATCGGGGTATCCCCAGTGCATTGCCGAAATGATTGCCGCGAAGTTATTCAATGAGAGGAAGTCCATCATCGTTCCTCATATCCTTGGCGTCGTTACCACCGGAAGCAATTGGAAATTTCTGAAATACGAAAAGGAGATTGTATTTATCGATTTCGATGAATATCTGATTTCTCAGTTATCCGAGATTGTGGGAATTATCGTCGCAAGCATCAATAGCCTTGTGCCGCGTAGCGGGGCCATATCATTTTGCGGCGCAAAATTATTATGAGCCGGTCGATCCTAAGGAAGGATAGAAAATATACATTCTCGGATTATTTCGAACTGCATTGTTCCACGGAAGAGATATTGGCGGAATTCGGTTACCGGTATGCCTTCGAGGAATTGGCGCTACCGAAGGCGTCCAAAGAGATACCACCGCTCGACCGACTTAGAAATGCCTATATCAGGAAGCTGCCCCATATCGTTCTCAGTTCCGAGGCCGCCAGACGGGAATTTTATGTATCTCCTTTTCTGTTGGAGATGCTCGATTGGATCGATGCGAAGATCCATGTGGAATATCGGCTGGATGGCGGAGAAAACCTAAGCGGCGCGGTGGATTATTTTATTAAGTCCTCGAACAACATCCTGATTGTCGACGCCAAGAAGGGCGATCTCGAACAGGGCTTCAACCAGCTTGCCGTGGCATTGGTGGCCCTGGATAAATATGATGACAGTTCCTCGGAGGTACTGTATGGCGCGGTGACATCGGGAGATTTTTGGCGATTCGGACGGCTCGATAGGGAAGAGAAATTATTGAGGAGGGATATGAATGGCTATGTCCTACCGTCGAACCTGGATGCGTTGTTTTCGATATTGATCGGAATACTCAAGGGCAAAGCCGAATGAACTGGCAGGAAGTGTGCGATGCCCCGCATCTGCGGAATCTGCCCTTCAAGATCGAGTTGGAAAATTCGGGAAAGATCGTCATGTCGCCGGTTAAAGTCGCTCACTCTCTATTTCAAGGCGAGATCGCTGGGATGCTGCGATCACATAGGAAGGACGGCAGCATCCTTTCCGAGTGCGCCATCGAGACCAGGAAGGGAGTCAAGGTGGCCGATGTGGCTTGGGCATCGGGGAAAACCTACAAGGCCATCAGAGGCAGCGTGGCGTGTCGAATAGCGCCCGAACTGTGCGTCGAAGTGCTCTCCGACAGTAACACCCCGGCAGAGATCGAGGAAAAGAAGGCGCTCTATTTCGACCAAGGCGCGAACGAGGTCTGGTTGTGCAGTCAGGAAGGGGTGATCGAGCATTTCGACGAAACGGGCGCCATCGTAAACTCCTCTCTCTTTCCCGGTTTCGAAAAGAAGATTGACTGGTAGAAAAAACATGATCCCTTTATCCAACTTCCTAATCCTTGCCGCCGTGATGTTTTGCATCAGCATGGCCGGCATCTTTCTGAATCGAAAGAACCTTCTTATCCTCCTGATGTGCATCGAGCTGATGCTGCTCTCGGTCAATCTGAACTTCGTGGCCTTTTCCCATTATCTCCAAGATATCAGCGGTCAAGTGTTCGTGTTTTTCATTCTGACCGTGGCTGCGGCGGAGTCGGCCATCGGGCTCGCCATACTGGTGGTGCTGTTCCGGCATCGAAAGACCATCAACGTCCAAGCCTTGGATGCGATGAAAGGCTAGTGGTCTATCCACAAAATAAATTGGGATGTTAAACTTGTTTCTTAATAG
>CAZQHJ010000063.1:0-12632 GCA_964593225.1 uncultured Thiotrichales bacterium | reverse complement strand
TTCCTTCCGCTATGACATCTTGGCCAAACAATGATTTATTATTCGGTTGCCCTGCGCGCGCACCCTATCGAAGTACAGTGAATCCTTATATCATTGGAACTTCGAACAATCCCGATCGGAAGTATATTCCCGGTCGTTCCGTTGGTGCTTCCGGCGGTAAGGGCGATGATAGAGAGGATGACTTTTCGCTTAAGGGGGAGAAAACCGATGAAAATGGTAAAAAGATTCCTATTGGCAGTGCTGCTGTTCCTGCCGGGCCTGTTGCCGGCCGCTGATCCCATCAACGTCAATACGGCAACGAAAAGCGAGTTCATGGCGTTGCATGGCATCGGTCCCGTCAAGGCGGAGGCGATCATCGCCGCGCGGACCGCCGGCGGGCCGTTCGGTTCGTTGAGGGAGCTTGCCGACAGGGTGAAAGGCGTCGGAGATAAGTTCATCGAGGCCAACAGCGACAAATTGACGGTGGAGTAGCGCCGCGCGTCGGAGCTTTTCTCGATGACGGACCTCAATGACCGTTAAGTCGTTGCCGGTTGTTGCGCCAAGGAACGTAGTAGACAGATAGCGAAGGATGGTTTCGTCATGAAGATTCAAGTGGAAAATATGGGCGCGCTGCAACAAGCCGAGTTCGAGCTGGGCGATCTCACCATCCTCTGCGGCGGGAACAACACCGGCAAGACCTATGCCACCTATGCATTGTATGGGTTTCTTTCCGGTTGGCGAGAGGCCATATCCATTCCCATTCCCGAGGAAACCATCCGGGCGCTGCTGTCGGACGGCGTGGTTCATATCGATGTTGCCGAATACCAAAAGGATGCTGCTGTTTTTCTTGAAAAGGGTTGTGTCGCTTACACCGAACGGTTGCCGACGATATTCGCGGCATCCAAGGAAAGATTCAGAGACAGCACGTTCCACATCGGCATCGAGCCGGATGAGTTGGATATTTCCGGGAAATACGAGCGTGTTGTCAAGGCAGCGGAAAATAACATCGGGCTTTTCTCTTTAACCAAGGAGCAGGATGGTGCTGGTCTGAACATTGCCTTGCTGGTCGATAAAGAAGGAATAAAAATCCCGCATAATGTCATCATGCAGGTAATTGGGCTTGCGCTGAAGAAAATTCTATTTGGTTCCCTTTTCCACGAGACTTTCATTGCCAGTGCGGAGAGAACCGGGGCAGTAATCTTTCGTAGGGAGCTGGATTTTTCCAGGAATCGCGTCGTTGATAAAGTGGATCGTTTTTTTGGAGAGATAGGAAAAGGCGGTGACAAGATTAATCCGATAAAGCTGCTCTCGACATTTGTTGACAAAGATGAGGGTTACGAGGGTTATGCGTTACCGGTAAACGAAAATGTGGATTTCACGCGGAAGCTGGAAGATATTTCCAAAAAGACCAGCTTCATCTCGGAAAACCACCCGGAAATTCTCTCCGATTTCTCCGACATCGTCGGTGGGGAATATACCGTCACCCAACACGACCAGCTCTACTTCCTGCCCAGGGGCAAACGCGGCGTCAGGCTGACCATGGACGAGAGCTCCAGCGCGGTGCGATCCCTCTTGGATATCGGTTTTTATCTCAAACACCTGGCGAAACCCGGCGACATCCTCATGGTGGACGAACCCGAGTTGAATCTGCACCCGGAGAATCAACGGCGGGTGGCGCGTCTCTTTGCCCGGTTGGTGAATATCGGCATCAAGATCTTCATCACCACCCACAGCGATTACATCGTCAAGGAATTGAATACCCTCATTATGCTGAATGGCGGTAGATCGCACCTCGAAAGGATTGCCAGGGAGGAGGGCTATCTGCCGGAGGAACTGCTCCGCCCCGAGCAAATCAGGGTCTATATCGCCGAAGAGGGATTGATCAAACAGGAAGGGAAAAAGAGAAGAAGCAAAGGATTGACCCTGACGCCCGCCGACATCGACCCGGAACTCGGCATCGAGGTAGGGAGTTTCGATACCACCATCGATACCATGAATCGAATCCAGGAGGAAATCGTGTGGGGGGATGAATGATGTGGGAGGATATCCGCATCCTCCAGGAAATGGTCAAGGACACGGCCCGTGTGTTCATCGAGGAAAATCCTTACGGGAAAAGACAGGTTACGCTTGGCGAATCGCGGGATCCAAAGGATCGCAGGGTGACCATTGCCGGACTGCCGGATCGTGCCATCGTCATCGAGGCCGATAAGTTCCCATCTCCCGACGCGGTGTTCCACTGTTCGAAAGGGGAGTGCAAACGCGCGGATTTCGTGATTGTCGCCGATACGGGCGAAAAACAGGTTATCCTTTGCATCGAAATGAAGGCGACCAAGGCCCCCGAGAAAGAGATCGTTCAGCAATTGCGTGGCGCTTTGTGCTTCATCGGCTACTGTCAGGGGATCGGCAGGTCATTTTGGCAATCACCGAATTTTCTCGAGAACTATCAGTACCGATTCGTCAGCATTGGCCACATCGGTGGCTCCAAGAAAAGACTGCGAATATCCAAGCAAAAAGGCGCGCACGATACACCGGAAAGTATGTTGAAGATCCATCGACCGGGCCAGCGCCTGGAATTCAAGCATCTGATGTGAATCAAGGTACCCCCGCATGACCCAGCTTCCCCGACAAACCATCCTCATCACCGGCATAAGTTCCGGCATCGGCAACGCCCTGGCCCGGCATTACCTGGAGAGCGGCCATCGGGTGCTGGGGACCAGCCGACGGCGCCCGGATGATCTAAGGCAATATCCGGTATTTCGCTTCGTGGCCGCCGATCTCGGCCAGCCGGACGCCATTGGTCCCGCCCTCGTGGCGTTGGTGAGCGACATCCGCAAGCTGGACCTGGTGATTCTGAACGCCGGTGTCCTGGGAACCTTCGGCGACCTGCCGGGCGCCTCGCTGTCCGACCTCGAGCACACCATGCAGGTCAACGTCTGGGCGAACAAGCTGATTCTGGATACACTGTTCCATCGGGGGGTGGATATCGGGCAGGTGGTGGCCATCTCCTCGGGCGCGTCGGTGAACGGCAACCGGGGTTGGGGCGGGTACGCCATCTCCAAGATCGCCTTGAATATGCTCATCAAGCTCTACGGGCGCGAGCGGCCGGATACCCATTTCTGCGCCTTCGCCCCGGGCCTGGTGGATACGGACATCCTGGGGCGTCTCTTCTCCCGCGAGCCTGACGCGCGTTATCCTTCTCTCGAAGCGCTGAGGGCCAAGCGCCACACCTCCGACATGCCGACCCCGGAGGCGGCCGCGCCCCTTCTGGCGACGGCCATGGCCCGATTACCCCGGGTCATCGAGAGCGGCGAGTATGTCCACCTCGGCACCTTGCCGCCCTGAACGCCTCGTTCACAAACCGGCAAAAACCCGCGGAATCATCCCCAAGATCACAATCGAGGAACATTGCCGTGCGCACACCAACCCGTATCCGAACCTGTCACCCAACAACCGGTAATAACCGAAATTAACCCGAAGATCACAATCGAAGAACATCGCCGTGCGCAGCACCAAACTGTATCCGAACCTGTCACTCAACAACCGGCAACGACCCGCTGATTATCTCGAAGACACCATCGAAGGACATTGCCGTGCGCAGCACATAGGATGAGAAACCCGTGAAACCAGACCTCAATGGAACCCGCCCTTCCGACCCGCCCGCCACCCGCGCGAAAGACGCCCATCAGGAGATCAACGTCGGTGGACAGACCATCCACGCCAAACGCAGTCCGGGGAAATGGCGCAACATCAAATGGCTCACCAGCGCCGTGTGGATCGTCCTTTTTTTCGGGGCCTATCTGCGCTGGGACGGGCGTCAAGCAGTGTTGTGGGACATCCCCCATCGCCAGTTCCACCTGTTCGGGGTCACGATTCTCCCCCAGGATTTCTGGCTACTCTCGCTGTTGTTATTGTTTTTCGCCATGCTGCTTGCCGTGGCCACCGCGATTGCCGGACGCGTCTGGTGCGGTTTCTTCTGTTTTCAAACGGTCTGGACGGATGTCTTCACCTGGATCGAGGACAAACTGGAGGGCAATCCCCATAACCGGAGAAAGCTGGATCAAGCGCCCTGGAACGCCGCCAAGATCCGGGTGAAGCTCGCCAAACACGGCCTTTGGCTCCTGATCTCGGTCTTCACCGGCATCTCTTTCGTGGTCTGGTTCACGGACGCCTATCAGTTATGGGCGGACCTCGTGACCCTCGAGGCCCACCCGGCGGTGTGGATAACTATCTCGCTCTTCACCGCCGGGACCTACCTGCTGGCGGGATTCATGCGCGAACAGGTCTGCTTCTGGCTCTGTCCCTATGCCCGCATCCAATCGGCCATGGTGGACCGGCACACGGTGATTCCCACCTACGACACCAGACGCGGCGAGCCCCGGGGGCGCGTCAGGGAGAAACTCGAATCGAGGGAAGAATCCCCGGTCGGGGACTGCATCGATTGTCGACTGTGCGTTACCGCCTGCCCGACGGGGGTCGACATCCGCGCCGGATTGCAGGAGGGGTGCCTGATGTGCGCGCTGTGTATCGACGCCTGTGACGCCGTCATGGATAAAGTGCGCAGGCCCGGCGGATTGATTCGCTACGCGTCCCTGGACGAAATCGAGGCGGACAAACAGCTTCCTTTGTTGAGCCGGGCCAGGGTTTGGGTCTATGGCGTGATCCTGCTTGCCGCCGCCGCCGGGATCGTATACGGCCTCGCCGGGTTGGATACCGTGGAGCTCAATGTCGTACACGACCGGGAACCCTTGTATGTGCTGCGAAGCGACGGTTCCATACAGAACCAATATACCCTCAAGGTGCTGAACAAAATGACCCATGACGTGGATGTGCGGATCTCCGCCACGGGGCCCGCCGGTTTCGAGCTGGTCAACGACCGGGAGATCGTGACCGCCCGGGGCAGCACCGTAACGCCGACGACGGTCTTCGTGCGGATGCCGTGGAAAGCTATCACAGCAGAATCGCTCCCCATCACCTTCCGTATCGAGGGGTCATGGGATTCGAAGGCATTCGTCAGCGAGCGGGAAACCATCTTTGTGGGGCCGTAATGGGCAGCCTGCCGGGCGCCGGAAAATACGCCCGTTTTCAACATAAACCCTTGATCCCGGCGCGGCCGGGATCCATTTTCCGAATCTATTCAGAGGAGAAATCATGCGAGCCATTGTTTTCGATGAACCCGGCGACGAGTCGGTATTGTATACCGGTGAGGTCGAAGCCCCCACCATGGGGCCCAACGACATCCGCATCCGCCTGCGCGCCACATCCGTCAACCGAGCGGATCTCTTGCAGCGTCAGGGCATGTACCCCTCGCCCCCCGGGGCCTCGCCCCTCATCGGCCTGGAGGCCGCCGGGGAGATCATGGAAATCGGCGATCAGCTGACCGGATGGAAAAGCGGTGCCCGGGTCATGGCCATCCTGCCCGGCGGCGGCTATGGCGAGGAGGTGGTTTGCGACGCCGGTTCCGCCCTGCCGGTGCCGGATAGCTACAGCGACGACGAGGCCGGCGCCACCTGCGAGGTCTTTCTGACGGCCTTTTTGAATATCTTCATGCTGGGCGACATCCCGGAAGGGGGGCGGGTGCTGGTGCACGGCGGCGGGAGCGGCGTTGGCACGGCGGCCATCAGCCTCGGCAAGGAGGCGGGACTGACCACCCTGGTGACGGCGGGCACCGACGAGAAATGTCAACGTTGCCTGGACCACGGCGCGAATGTGGCCATCAACTACCGGGAAGGGGATTTTGCCGAAAAGGTAAAGGACGCCACCGACGGCAAGGGCGTCCACGTGGTGTTGGATTGTATCGGCGGACGTTATCTGGAACAGAACTGCAAGTGTCTGACCTCGGATGGCGCCTTGGTCATCATCGGCCTGCAAGGGGGCAGCAAGGGGGAGATCAATCTCGCCCGGATGCTGACCAAGCGCCTTTCCGTCATCGGCTCCACCATGCGCGCCCGCCCCGCCGGGAAGAAGGCCATCATGGTCAAGGCGTTTCTGGATCGGTTTGGCCATGCCCTCGAAGGCGGCCGGATCCGGCCGGTGATCCAGGAGGTCTTCTCCATCGACCGGGTCGGCGATGGGCATCGGGTCATGAAAGAAGGGAAGCACTTCGGCAAGCTGGCGTTGCGGGCCTGGGAATAGGTCCTGGCCGCGCCGGGCGATAATAGGGGGCGGGCAAGGCCTGCCCCGTGACACCTTATTCCATAGCCCTTTCCATAGCGAAACCGACAGCGCCGTCGATAGCGATATCAATGGCGAGTCCGTTCCATAGCCGCCCCCGTTGGGCGGCCTCTCCCATCATCCCCATGCCTCTCGAAAAATTACCCTCCGGAGATCTTCGACAACCGGAATTCATGCAAGGTCGGCTCCGTATACCCACTGGGCACTGTTCGCCCGCGAAAGATCAGCGCCTTGGCTGCCCGAAACGCGATGCCGTCGCAATGGGGGGCCATATGGACGTGGTTGGGATCCCCGGCATTCTGGCGGTCCACCACCGCCGCCATGCGGCGCAGGGTTTCCATCACCTGATCCTCCGTGATAATGCCGTGGTACAGCCAGTTGGCGATATGCTGGCTGGAGATGCGTAGCGTGGCGCGATCCTCCATCAGGCCGACATCACCGATATCCGGCACCTTGGAGCACCCGATGCCCTGATCGATCCAACGCACCACATAGCCCAGGATCCCCTGGACATTGTTATCCAGCTCCGCCTTCACATCCTCCGGGGGCCAGTTGGTCTTCCCGGCCAGGGGGAGGCTCAGGATGGTGTCCAGGCTGGCCCGTCCCCGCCGGGTGGCGATGGCTCGCTGGCGCGCGGGGACATCCACCTGGTGGTAGTGCAGGGCGTGGAGGGTCGCTGCGGTGGGGGAGGGCACCCAGGCGGTGCTGGCCCCGGCCATGGGGTGGGCGGTCTTGGCCGCCATCATGGCGCGCATCTCGTCCGGCATGGTCCACATGCCCTTGCCGATCTGGGCCCGGCCCGCGAGCCCGCAGGCAAGCCCGATATCCACGTTCCAGTCCTCGTAGGCCAGCAGCCAGGGGGCGGTCTTCATTTCCATCTTGCGCACCATGGGGCCGGCCTCCATGGCGGTGTGCATCTCGTCCCCCGTGCGATCCAGAAAACCGGTATTGATGAAAATCACCCGCTCGCTGGCCGCGCGAATGCATTCCTTGAGGTTTACGGTGGTGCGCCGCTCCTCGTCCATGATGCCGATCTTCAGGGTGTTTTCCGCCAGCCCCAGGGCCTGTTCTATCCGAGCGAACAGCGCCACCGAGAAGGCCACCTCCTCGGGCCCGTGCATCTTGGGCTTGACGATATAGACGCTCCCCGTCCGGCTGTTGCGAATCCCGCTCTTTCCCAGGCGCCCATTGCCTTCGAGATCGTGCAGGGCAATCAGGCTCGTGATCATCCCATCCAAAATCCCCTCGTAGATCGCTTCTCCGTCCTCGGTCAGCACCGCATCGCAGGTCATGAGATGCCCCACATTGCGCACCAGCATCAAGCTCCGTCCCGGCAGGGTCAGTGTACCGCCGCCGGCGCTCTGATAGACGCGGTCTTCGTTCAGGGTGCGGGTCAGGGTCTTCCCGTCCTTTTCGAAGGTCTCCCGGAGATCGCCCTTCATCAGACCCAGCCAGTTGCGGTAGACCGATACCTTATCCTCGGCGCTCACGGCGGCCACCGAGTCTTCGCAGTCCTGGATCGTCGTCAAGGCGGATTCGAGCACGACGTCCTTGATGCCGGCGGGATTTCCTTTCCCGATGGGATGATTCGGGTCGATTTGGATCTCGATGTGCAGGTTGTGGTTCTTCAAGAGGACGGCGGTCAACCGCCCGTTCTCCTCGCGATAGCCCACAAACTTCTCCGGGTCGGAGAGTCCGATCCGGGTAGCGCCATCGGAGAGCGCCATCCTCAACTGTGTCTCTTCGCGGATAAAACCGACCACATCCCCATAGCGCCCCTCGGCAAGGGGCGCGGCCTTATCCAGAAAGTCGTTGGCGTATTCCACGACCCTGGCCCCGCGCACCGGGTTGTAACCGCGCCCCCGTTCCGCCCCGTCGTCTTCGGGCAGGACATCGGTCCCGTACAGGGCGTCGTAGAGACTCCCCCAACGGGCGTTGGCGGCGTTCAGGGCGTAGCGGGCGTTATTGACGGGCACGACCAACTGGGGACCGGCCAGGGTGGCGATCTCCGGGTCCACGCGCTCCGTGGTGATCCCGAAATCCGGGCCTTCCGGGACCAGGTAGCCGATGTCTTGTAGAAACCGCTTGTAGGCCGCCGGGTCCTGGGGCTTGCCCCTATGCGCCAGGTGCCAGGCGTCGATTCGGGTCTGCAACCGGTCGCGTTTTTCCAGCAACGCCTGGTTCTTGGGGGAAAGGTCGCGGACGATGGCCGAGAAGGCCCGCCAGAAGGCCTCGGGTTCGATGCCGGTGCCGGGGAGGATCTCTTTGACGACGAGATCGAAGAGGGGCTTGGCGATTCGGAGATCGCTGTGGGGGGTGTATTCGGTAGCGCGTTCGGTCATGGTTTGTGGGCTCTCTTGCTTGGGTGGGTAGTGTCTCGGTTTGGAATTTTGGGAACTATATACATGTCTAGTGCCTCATTCCAGCTAATTTTTCCGGTGAACCACTCACTGTCATCTCGACCGGAGGGAGAGATCCTAGGCTATAAAAAAGGCTCACAGTCACAAGATCCCTCGCTTCACTCGGGATGACAGTCTGCAAAATAAGTTGGAATGAGGCACTAGGGCTGCGGCGCAGCCGCTACCCCAAGAGCCGGGAATCCCCCGTCGATTCGGGCCGGTGCCCGATCGGGCCGGACCAAAACCCGATCGGGGCGAGCCGCCACCCGATCGGGTAGCGCCGGAAACCGATCGGGGCGAGCCGAAAACCGATCGGGTGGCGCCGGAAATCGATCGGGCCGAGCCGGAAATCGATCGGGCCGAGCCGTAACCCGATCGGGCTGGATCAAAACCCGATCGGATCATGCAAAAAAACGGGCAAAAATACTGGGCGCTCGCGTCTGCCTGTCGTAGAAGGCCACGGCAGCCGTTCGACCCCAGCCACCCCGCCGTGAGATTTTTATGGACTGGGGGGAAATCGGACTTGGGCTTTGGAACAGAGTCTCTACTCTGTCAACCGGAAGACCACCGGGATAGTCACCTCCCTATTATGGGAAACCGTGCCCCTTTTCCCCTCCGGGATCGGCTTTATCCTTCCCAGGGCCTCCAGGGCCGCCCGGTCCAAGACCCGGTAGCCGGAACTCCGGGCGATTCGAATCCTCTCTATCCGTTGGTTATCCACCAGTTCAAATGTCACCAGGGTCTCTCCCTCCCATCCCCTGCGCCGGGCCCGCCGGGGGTAGACGAGAAGCCTGCCGAGACGCGCCATGATCCGGGAAAGGATGGCCGTATCCGGGGAAGGGCGTTTCTTTGCAGGGGTCTCGATTCCGGGCGATCCCATCGAGCCGTTGGGGGTGCTTGCCGTCTCGGTGGGCGGCGCGCCCTCCACCGGCCGGGCGGGCTTTCCTTTCGGGGCGCGATGATCCGGGGACGGGGCCTTGGATACCCGCGGGGTGAACACCCGCGGGGTGAACGGTTTATTGGGGGTAGCCGTCGCCGGTTTGCGGGGCGCGGTCTTTCCGGGCGGTCTTTTTTCCGGCTGGGGAGGCGCTTGGTGCCTGGCGAGGTCGAGGCGCGCCTTGGGGCGGGTATCCTCCTTCTGCCGGGGCAAGGCGGCGGTGGGGGCGGGTGGGGCCTTTTTTTCCGAAATAAGGCGCACGCCAAGGGTGTCCCGCGCCGGTAATCCCGGCGCGGACGGGGCGGGCGGGGGCATCCGGCCCGCGATGGCCATCACGCCACTGTGGATCACCACCGAAAGCACCATGGCCATTGCCAGACACGGCCTTTTGGGCCCTTGGGGACCGGTGGGGAAGGGGGGGTCTTCCGGTGTCGGGGAGTGCGCTTTCCTTTCCAAAGGCGGCCGATGGGCGATCACGGTCGATAACGCACGGTGACGAACAGGCCCCGCCCCGGCTGGTTGTAGGGCTTGCCATAGGCGGCGGCGGTTCCGTAGTCCTTATCGAACAGGTTCTCCAGCCTCGCCTGCACCCGCCAGTCCTTGGCGAAGGCGTACTCCGCGCGCAGATCGAAGGTGACGTAACCGCTCAGCCGGTGGGTATTGGCGTCGTCGTCGTAGCGCGCCCCTTCTGCGAACACCGTCCCGCCGATCGTATAGTTGCCGAACCGGCGCTCCGCGTCGAGCCGCCACGATTGTCGGGCGCGTTTCGGCAGGACGTTGCCCTCGTTCTCCCCCGATGAGCGATTCCTGGGATCCAGCAGCGTCAGGTTCGCATCCAGGTTCCAGCCCCGGATGCGCGTCGCGAGCGCCGCCTCGAAACCCCGAATGCGCGCATGGTCGGTGTTGGTGGGCGCCCAGGTGATCTCGTTGGCGCCGGTCTCGCTGGAGGCCCAGTCTATGAGGTTTCGGATCCGCGTCTCGTAGGCGGACACACTGACCCGCGTCCCGGCATCCGGGGCATAGCGCAGGCCCAGCTCCGCCGTTTTCGATTTCTCCGGGGAGAGGTCGGGATTACCCTGCTCGATATAATTGACCCCATTCCAAGCATACGTGCTGTAGGGCCAATACAACTCATTGAGGGTCGGGGCCTTGAAGGCGGTGCCGTAACTCGCGGTCAGCCGCAACCCTTCGCTGAAGGCATACCCCCAGGCCGCGCCGCCGGTCATCTGGTTGCCGAACTGCGCGTTATCGTCCCGGCGCAGGGATAGCTGGGCGTCGTGGCTGAAAAGCGTCCCCTGATACTGGGCGAACAGTCCCTTGTTGTCCCGGGCGGTCACCGCATAGGCGCTCGTGCTGTCCACCTTGTCGTCCTGGTAATCGAAGGCCCACTGTGAGCAGGTGATCATCGCCGATAAAAAGGTCATTCTGCCATGAGAGGGTATCGCGCCGGGTATCGAAGCGGGATTTGAACACGCCGTCCTTGAAGTTATCCGACTCGTCCCGGCTGCGGCCCCCGGTCAGGGTCATCTGCCAGGCGTCGGTGGGCGAGTAGCGGAGCGTCCCCCCCAGGACCTGCTGGAGCGATTCCGACGCATCCGGGGAACTGTCGAACTCCGTGTCGCTTGTGGTGTGGAGCAGGTGGGCATCCACCGCCAGGCCGTTATCGAAACGGTAACCCGCCCGCAGGGCGCCGGACGCCTCCCGGTAGCCGTCGTCATCGGGCTCGCCGCTGTCCCGGACATTGAACCCCTCGGTATCGGTGCCGCTCGCATTCAGACTGAACCAGCCGCGCTCGCCGCCCCCCGAGACGCCCGCCGAGGCATTGTAGGTCCGGTCCCGGCCATAGCCGAAACTCAAAGACGGTTCGATGTCACCGCCCCCCTTGCGGGTGAAGATCCGGATCACCCCGCCCACGGCCTCCGAGCCGTACAGGCTGGAGCGCGGACCACGCACCACCTCGATGCGCCGGATCTGCTCGATGGGAATATGCTGGAAAGGGGTGGTGCCCAGGGTCGCCGAACCCACTTTAGATGCCATCGATGAGCACCAACACGTGATCGGAATTGGTCCCCCGGAGAAATACGGACGTCGCCTTACCGGCCCCGCCGTTGTTACTGATGCCGACCCCCGGCACGCTGCGCAGCACATCCTGAACCGATTGGGCCTGTTGGCGTTCGATATCCGCCCGGGTGATCACCGTCACCGAGGCGAGGGTTTCATCCACCGTTTCGGCGGTGCGGGTCGCCGTGACGACGACGGGGGCGAGTTCAATGGGAAAAGCAGCCCGGGAAGTCAGTAACAGGAAAGTCAGCACCAGCGCCGCTATAAACGGGCAAATCGCGCTCATTTCTCCTCCAGCGCGCTCACCCGCGCGCGAATTCGGCACCCTTCCGGGGATTGCCCTAAAGGGATCGCCAAAGGTAAAAGCGGAAGCGGCGAACGGGGAGGAGAAGATCGGATGGTGGGATGCGTCGTCATTCATCCGGCCACGAATACGCGGTTCGACAACCGGCAAGAACCTCACGGGTTCTCATGAATGACTGAAATCGAAAGCCGTTTCCCTGCGCGGCGCTCGAATGGCCGTCAGCGCATCATCGCCCTCCGCGATGCCACTCAATGGCTCCGGGCCGGTCTCCGGGCTCGCGAGTGGGGCTGAATCTTTTGCTCGCACAATGGATTCAGCGCCCCGCCTGACGGATCGCCTTCCCACGCCTTGAGCGCAGTGGCCGTGTGATCCGTTGCAAACTCGCCTACCGTTGCGGGGGCAGCACCGGAATTGTTTCGGCTTTTGCCAAAACGCACCGGTTTCCCGTTTCATCCCTCGGGCGGATACCTTCGAGGGACACCTGAAGCTGAGGGCGGAACGTTATAGCAGGATGGGTGAGGTGTCAAGAGAACCATATGCAAGCGGTTTTCGAGAGTTTATCGGCTTAGAACAAATTCACCCCGATGCAAAAGTCCGGATTGTGCCTCATACAGCTTCTAAGAGGCTGTTTGGAAATTCCATGTTTTTGGTTAATATTAGTGCTTTTCCCTGAAAAGACAGCACCATGAGCAAAAAAACGCAAGCGCCGTTATCCAAGCAACCTTAGCGAAGGGGCATGGCGTTATCTGAAACCGCATTTACCCAAATCAGCCGTGGGCAG
>CAZQHJ010000062.1:0-12694 GCA_964593225.1 uncultured Thiotrichales bacterium | reverse complement strand
CTCGCATTAAGCTCAAATCCTTGTACCCGAAAATTAAATTGGAATGAGGCACTAGCACATAAACTTCATCTTATAAAGCCACGGTCGATATCCGAACATGCGAGATGATCGAAGGAAATCTGCCCCGAAAACAAACAAAGCTGGTTTTGACATGGGCCGAATTACACCGGAAAGAGCTTACGGCCAATTGGAATTTGGTCATGAATGGTGAAGAACCCTTCAGAATACAACCCCTTCAGTGAGAAATCAGAATGTACCCGTCTGTCGAAAAAGTATCCGCCCGCGACAACCACAAAATATTCATCGAATTCGATAATGACGAGCGCGGCATCTTGGATATGGCGCCCTATCTGAATTTTGGCGTATTTCAAAGAATAAAGGATCCGGATCTATTTCGGCAGGTACGGGTTGCATTCGATACCGTGGAATGGGGAAATGGAATCGATCTCGACCCCAGCTTCGTTTACGAGAAAAGCGTGAAAGAAAAGGGCATTTCCAATATAGCCATGGGGGTGGAATAAGTTATCCGGAACGCCCCGAAAATACACGGGGAGTACCTTATGTATTTTCGGGGCATGAAACCGCCTGAAAATTTCAAGCCGAGCGACTACCAAAATCACCTCGAGGAATCGGAAGCTCCATAATGAATGAATACGGCAGCGCTTTTCGTTATCGCGATACCGGGCTTTGTCGGAAATGCTGCGGAACGGCCAGATACGGACCCACCCCGCCGGATATTTCAATAATGACTATTTCCGCGCCGTCCTTGCCTATGGCGCGCTCAAAGCTGCTGGACGAAAAGCAACCCTTCGGTCTGCGCTGGTTCCTGTAGCCCCCTGGTCTTGCACGTGTTGGCCCTGCTTATCCGACCATCAGCGGGATGAACGTCGGGGATCGGGAACCGGTCGTTCGTAGTGAAAAAAAAGAGGCCGTCCGGATGGCCCCATCGATCCCGACATCCGATCAGGAGAGGGTTCCGGTAGACGCCGCGAAAGCCACTGGGTGCGTTGAAGACATGGCGTTGCATTCCGTTCGTCGGGAGGTGTTGGAAACATCGGGCGCAGGGAACGACCTATTATCGGTTTATGGATTGGCCCTGGAGAACGACGCCCAATACCGGGGGGAAATCGAGGCCAATCGGGCAGCGCGGGGCGCGGCACTAACCCTCCCCGGGGCTCGATGAAAAATCCCCCGCCAGTTGACCACAGGCCGCGGCAATGTCGTCCCCCCGTGTCTTGCGGGTGATGGTCATGAACCCTCGGGCGAGCAGGATGTCTCGGAAGGCCTCGATGGCCTCCGGCAGCGGGCGTCCATAGGGTGCGCCGGGAAAGGGGTTGAAGGGGATGAGGTTGATCTTGGCGGGGAGGCCCCTGAGCAAGCGGGCGAGTCGCCGCGCGTCATGGGGGCTGTCGTTGACGTTGCGCAACAGGACGTATTCGAAGGTGATCGTGTCCTTGGGCGCTTGGGCGAGGTAACGCCGGCAGGCGTCCAGCAGCGTGGCGATGGGGTATTTGCGGTTCAGCGGCACCAGTTCGTTGCGCAGCCCATCGGTGGGGGCGTGCAGGGAGACCGCCAGGCTGACCGGGCAGCGTTCCCGGAGTGCGTCCACGGCGGGGGCGACCCCGGCGGTGCTGATCGTGACCCGACGCCGGGCAAGGCCGTAGGCGTTGTCGTCCAGCATGAGTCGGGTGGCGGCGATGACGTTGTCCAGGTTGAAGAGGGGTTCCCCCATGCCCATGAAGACCACGTTGGTGATCCCGCGGGGGGTCGGCGTCAGGGGAACGGGGTCGACGAACGAGGTGTCTATGGGGTGGGGGGGCGCCAGGAGCCGTTCCGCCAGCCAGAGCTGACCGATGATCTCGGCGCTGGTGAGGTTCCCTCGAAAACCCTGTCTGCCGGTGAGACAGAAGGGACAATGGAGCGGGCAACCGGCCTGGGAGGAAATGCACAGGGTTCCCCGGGCATCCTCGGGGATGAAGACCATCTCGACGCAGTGCCCCGAAGCCACCCGCAGCAACCACTTTCGAGTGCCGTCGTGGGAGAGCCTATGCCCTGCCACTTCCGGCAGTCCCGCCTGGGCGATCCCGGCAAGGGTCGCCCTCAGCCCTTTGGTGAGGTTGGTCATGGCGTGAAAGTCCCGCACGCCTTGCCGGTGGACCCACCGGATAAGCTGGGTTGCCCGGAAGGGACGCTCGCCCAGTTCGGCGAAGAACGCCGTCAGGGCGTCGGCATCCAATCCCAGAAGGTTGGTCCTTTCCGGTGGGGACGAATCCGTCATTAAAAATCTTCCGGAGCCTTGGGGTATTACCGATAGATCTCCCCAGGCTCCCGCAAGACCGGCTCCACCTCCCGCCAGACCCCCTCCGTCAACTGTTTGAAGAAACAGCGCCTTCGCCCGGTGTGGCAGGTAATACCGCCTATCTGTTCCACCTCGAGCAGTATCACGTCGTTATCGCAATCGGTCCGAATCTCGCGGACCTGCTGGATATGACCGGATTCCTCGCCCTTTCGCCACAACCGTTGGCGAGAGCGGGACCAATAGACCGCGCGCCCTTCCCGAAGGGTCAGCGCCAGGGATTCCCGGTTCATCCAGGCCAGCATCAGGACATCGCCGGATTGGAAGTCCTGGGCGATGGCGGGCGCGAGTCCCTGGGCATTCCAGGCGATGGCGTCGAGCCAATGTTCGTTCATGTTTGTTTCTTTGCTCATGAGAAATCGGCTCTCCAAATGTGGACCGCCCGATGGGCCAGCCGGGACTGGCGAAGATCCAGTAACTCGGAAGACCACCGTTCCGGAGCGATCTCCGGGATGTGCCTTGTGAGGTGGTAGCCGCTCTTTTCGTATTCCCGGGATTTTTCAGGATACTCGGCATTGCCGATGCGCCGGTTGGCGCCGGATTCCAAAAGCGTCAGGTTACCCAACCGATAAACGGCGCCCTCCCAGCGTCTTTCGGGGAAGTGTTCCTCCCAGGTTTCGGTGGGATTCTCCGGCAGGATGTGTTCGATGCTCCCCGGATCGGTCTCGAAGTCGCAATCCCGACCGGATGCTTCCGACTCCAGCCGGGTCAGGATGTATTTGGCGATCTTCTTGCGACGGTGATGCGTGGTATCGAGATCGAGCATGGCAAAATCTTGCCGGAACTTTTCGTCGGTGACGTAGACAGGGCGTAGACGCTCGAATAGGTCGACCGGTCGTTTCGCCGTTCCATCCGAGAGGGCCTTGGCCGCCGCGTGGTAGGCCGGTTCCAGGACATTGGGGTTGAGGGCGCAGACAATGATGTATCGGAAGGAGATGATGCTCACCAACTTGAGAACACGGACAAAATCTTCTCCAGAAAGTCCTTCCCAGGCCACGAACAGCAAGGGCGTCATCTGTCGGACACCGAAGAGGTTGATTTCGCGTATGTAAGGAAGGCACTCTTTGTGTTCCATCCAGTACTCGTGACCGGGATCGGAAAGCGCGCTGAACAGATCGGCTCGCGATTCCAAGACCGCCATCAGGGAAAATACCGCTTCCGGTGATTTCACCGCCTTTTGCACCATCTTGAACAGGCGCTGGCGGCGGACTTGTTTATAGTCACAAAGCAGGTGGTAGCGCAGGAATTCCGGGAAGCGTTCCTGACGAACCGTGTGGATCAATCGATGCCAGCGGCGCTGCAGTGCATCGAGATCCGCCTGGGTTTTGACTTGGGAAAAGAGATAGTTCTTCAGGAGATCGGTGGCGGAGAGTTCGAGTCCTCGGGCGTTCAGGGTCTCGAAGACGGTATAGGCATTGAGTTGATCATCGACGGAAATCACGATGAACAAAAGCTGGCGGGCAACGGTTTCGTTGAGTAGGGCGGCCACTGAACCACCCTCTTTCCGGAAATCCTCGACGCTCTCGATCCGGTTGCTGAAGTACTGGAAACAATTCCAGATCAGCTTGTTCGATTTCGGCAGGCCCCTGGGGTTGCGCGGTTCCCTGGACTGCACCAGGTAGTCCTGATAAAAACCGTCATCGGTCCTGTTGAGGAAGAGTTTGCTGCTTTCCACCAGGGAGGCCGGGTCCTTCTCGCCGATGAAGCGATTGCGAAGTCCCGCGGCGCGCTCCCGGTTGGCCGCCGGGTCGATGCCCCTCTTGGCAAGCCTTTGCAGTTGTCCGAGCACGGCGAGCGCCAGCGTGCTCAGGGTCGCCATCCGTTGTTGCCCATCGATGATGAAAAATTCCCGGTCACTGAGGGTCTGTATGACCAGGGCGCCCATATAGTGGTACTCATTCCGGTCTTCGTATATCTCCAGAATGTCCTTCCAGAGATCTTCCCACTGTTCCATGGTCCACGAGTAATCTCGCTGATAGGGCGGCACGCGATAGATCCTGCTGTTGCCGATCAGCTCTAGGAAGTTATTGGTGTGTGTGTCGAGGAGGATTGATTTGGGCATTTTCAGTCTCTACTGCTCTCGGCGGCGGATAAAGCAGTACGGCGGAAACGGTGATCGAATGCCGCATCGTAGAGTTTGGACTTTTTGAGCTCCGGCCAATGGCGGGCGCCCAGGGTGGGGCTCGCGATGATCATGGCCTGGCTGTCGATGCCCTGGGCGCGGCATTTGTCGGCGATGTCGGCCAGCGTCCCGCGAACGATCTTCTCCTCGCCCGGCCAGCTCGCCTTGCGCACCACCAACATCGGCGCATTCTCATCCCAGCCCGCCGCCAGCAGGTCGCGCCGCGCCTTGTCCAGCAGGGTGATGGACAGGAACAGGCACAAGGTGCACCGATGCCTGGCCAGGCCTTCCAGGGATTCGGCCTCCGGCATGGGCGTGCGGCCCTCCACCCGGGTGAGGATGACGGTTTGGGTGACTTCCGGCAGGGTGAGGCTCTCCACGGCGGCCGCCGCCGAGGCCATGGCCGAGGAGACGCCGGGGACCACGCCGACTTCGACACCGGCGGCATCCAGGGGACGCACCATCTCGATCAGCGCGCCATAGAGCCCCGGATCGCCGGTTTGCAGACGCACCACCCTCTCGTGTGTCCCGGCCTTTTCCATGAGCCATTCGGTAATCCCGTCCAGGGTCATGTCCTTGGAGTCGGCAATCTCGCAATGGGCCGGCGCCCAGCGCGTGGCCGTTTCCGATACCAGGGAACCGGCGTAGAGGATCGCATGGGCGCGGGTGATGAGATCGCGGCCCTTGACGGTGATGAGATCCGGGTCGCCGGGACCGGCGCCGACAAACCAGACCTTGCCCATCATCAGCCCGCCAGTCTTTTGTGGACGAGCCCGTAAAAGCCACCCAGGGCCAGCCAAAAGGCGGCGTTCGTTACCGCCGTGGCGACAATGAACGCCCTCAATAACTCGGCGGGCACGACGCCCACGTGATGGGCATCGGGTTGTGGGGCCCCGACGAGATGGGGGAGGATGAGTAGAATCGCACCCAGGGCCTTGACGGTGTATCGGCCATTGAAAATGGCCAGGGCAAGACCGGCCGCCGTGGCGATCGAGGTGGCCGCCCACCAGAGTTGCCGGTGCTCCAGCTCCCCCGAGTGGGAACCGGGCAGTTCCGGCGACATTCCCAGGGCGGGGGCGACGAAGAAGGCGATGTAACCCCCTAATCCCCATAACAGACCCGATCGCCAACCGGGCGTTGTCTCGCGCAGGGCAATGGCGGCCCCCAGTAACAGGGCGAAACCGAGGGCGACGGCGATATTCGCCACCCCGGTGAACAGATTGCGCTCCAGGCCTTCTTGGGGTTGCCATTCCTGTTCATTGGGGGGTTCATGGGATGGGGCGTGTGTATTTCCGTGCGCGGCCAGGGCGCCGGGGGCGGTGGGCTGGCCCGAGTGTTCGTACTTTTCCGCTTCGAGAATCAGCGGAACCACCTGGACCTGTTGGAGGAAGGTGAGTAACACGCCGGCTATCAGGCTGGTAATGGCCGCGGTGGTGATTATCTTCTTGAAGGTTGCAAACATCATCTTTCAATCGTCGATATTCTTGAATAAAAACCCGGAACCTGTGAAAAAATCCCCCCATCGTAGGGCGGCGGCGGGCCGAACGGGCCCCGGAGCACCCTTGACGAACCACTTGGCGGGCCCGCTCCCTGACCCGTCTCGCCTTCCCCGCCACCGGGAAGCCCTCCTCACCGATTTGGCTGGCCCGGCAGACCGTTGGAAGGGCCGTGCAAGCCTCTCGGAAGGCGAGCCAAGCCGCTTACCTGGCCTCCCCGGTCATTCGCAAGGCCGGCCGAACGGTTGACAAAGCCCGCCGAACGACGGGGGAAACGGGTCTTTCCGGCATTAAAGGCTTTAATTTCCACATCGTTACAAATGGATCGAGTTTTACAATCGGGTAAGGCGCTAGGGCTATCAATGGCACGGGAACCCGGCCGAGTGGCGGGCATCGTGGGCGGCGTTGTGCAGGACATTGGCCTCGCTGAATCCGGCGGTCTGAACGAACCCGGATGTAAAGACGAGCAGGGCGCCGAGGAGGGCGGCGAAGAGCGACGGCAGGAATCGGGCGCTCACGCCGGCATCGACGTTTTTCCCCAGGGTGGTGGTGGCGGAAGGCGTATACATGGTTTTTTCTCCTTTTCGGATACGACATGGACGAATAGACGCCGAACGCGGCGCGTTCGGCGTCTATTATAGAATACATTTCCAACGTATGGGAAAACTTTGTTTCTCCCCCACGTGAACATCACGACGGCGCGAACAGCCCCGCCGTGGCCATGGGGTTCGATGGAAAATACAGATGCACATAGGACGCCGATAGCCGCCCCGCGCGATAGAGGGGTTCCCCCCGTTGATGGGCTCGCGCGCCTCGGCTCCAGCCCACGGGTGAAAGCGGGGTCTCCAGTCGGGAATAATGAAACGCATGCCCCCGCAGCGTCCCTTCGGGAAACGTGACCTCGTGGAGGCCCAGGTTACCGAGCCCGCTCCCCATCCGGGCATGCCCGGGCAGCAGCCCCACCATGGGAGCGCTACGGGCCTTTGCATCGGTCACCGATTCCAGCAGATAGAGCATGCCGCCGCACTCGGCGACGATGGGCTTGCCCTGGGCATGATGGGCGCGAATGGCGGCCTTCATGGCGTCATTGGAGGCCAGCGCGTCCAGGTACAGCTCGGGGTAGCCCCCCGGCAGATACAGCGCGTCGCTCTCCGGCAATGTCCGGTCGGCCATGGGCGAAAAGAACCTGGGCTCGGCCCCCAGGGCGCCCAGCGTATCCCAATTGGCGCGATAGATAAAAGAGAACGCCGCGTCCCGCGCCACGGCCACGCGCACGCCTTTCAAGGGCGTGCCCCGATCCGGTGCCGCCGGCGGCGGGTCGAAGGCCACCGGTTCCGGTAACCCCTCCCCCAGACCCCTCAAGGCCCCCGCCGCCCGGGCGATGCGGGCGTCCATATCCCGGATCTCGTTGGCCTGCACCAGGCCCAGGTGCCGCTCCGGCAGGGCGGCCGCCCCATCGCGACCCAGCCAGCCCAGGCACTCCAGACCCGAGGGCAGGCCTTCGGCCAGCATCCGATAGTGGGATTCACTCGCCACCCGGTTGGCGAAGACGCCGGCAAACGGGAGTCCCGGACGGTAATTCGCCAGGCCCTGGGCGATGGCCCCGAAGGTTTGGGCCATGGCGCTCCCGTCGATGACGGCAAGCACCGGGATGCGAAACCTGGCGGCCAGTTCCGCGCTGGAGGTCCCGCCATCGAACAATCCCATGACCCCTTCCACCAGGATCACATCCCCCGCCCCGGCGGCCTGGTGGAGGCGCCGGCGGCAGTCGTCCTCCCCCCCCATCCACCCATCCAGTTGATAGACCGGCGCGCCGGAGGCGCGCTCCAGGACCATGGGATCGAGGAAGTCGGGCCCGGTCTTGAACACGCGCACCTTGAGATCACGGTCCCGGTAGCGACGCGCCAGGGCCGCGGTCACCGTGGTTTTCCCCTGACCGGAGGCGGGCGCGCCGACGAGCAGGGCGGGACACCTTCTGGTGGAACGGTCCGGTGAAGGATTGGGTTTCGATTGGGAGGAGGTCCGCATGTTTCCGAGCTGGAGCGTGTCCGAAAATTCGCAGGCTTTTGTTGGATTCCGGGTCCATATCTTTTCAGTCGTGGCCCGGTTTGAAATTTGCATTGTTCCATGCCCCGAAGGGGCTATGCAATGCAGCCCGGGGTTGTCGCGAAGCGACTACCCCGGGTAAACGGAAACCCACCCGACACAACCCCAACGGGGTTGTTGGAGGCGTTCGTCAGGCGTCTGTCCCCGCTGCATGTATAAGCGTTTCCGCAATCCACATGTCGGTGTTCATTCCGGCTTTCCGGGCCGAGGCAAGAACTCTCCGATGTTGTTCCGGTGAAAGACGGACCATGAACCGCCCGGAGAACGGACGTTCGGGTTCTTCGTTTCGCTGGGCACAGAAGGCCGGATAATTTGTTTATTTCCCGCTCGGCTTGATAAATAGATCAAGTTTTAAGAATGCTTTACTAATACACGATCATGCTTCATTGGTCTGAGGCGCAGCCTCGCTAGGCTTCCACGGAAGCCTGAAACGCTTCATGCGGTTCATCGACGGATCTCCCTTGGAAAGTAATGACATCACGAATATTGACCACTTCACCGTGAAAGACGTTCGCCTGATCATCGAACTCGACCTTCGACAAATAGCCTTTGTATTGCATCATGGCTCTATTCCTGCTTCGGTCAGGAAGCGGCGTATGGAAACAACGGCGCCCCTATCGGTTTCTTTCCTCGGATGAGGTCGATGAAACACGGCACGCACGCCGTGAGTTTGTTTATTTCCCGCTCGGCTTTGCGAACGGGTCACCCTTTAAGAGCGCCTTACTAATGCAGGATTATGCCTTGTTGGTCTGATGCGTAGCCTCGCTAGGGGCCACGCGTACTCGCGAACCACTGCCTTCCGTGATTTGTGCCCCACATGCTAAGCCAAGCCCTCTATGTCATTCCAGGGAATATTCGACTGAACAGGGTTTGAAGATATGCAGAGTAACGTTTGGTGGTGTTTCGATTTCATCCACGTGGCTATCGGTTTTGTTGCGCTTATAACGTGATGGCGCCAGCCAACCCAAAAATTGGATTCAGTGTCCATGTTGGGGTTCGTTCCTTACCACAATCTACGCGCTACGTATTGTTCGGGTACGGGTATGCGGCGCAGGCGCGCCGTATAGGGTTCCCACGCAGGGCGCGTGGGAACGAGCGAGGATGCGGTAGCGGCATCAAAGCATTTCCAGGGCTGTTGTTCAGTGGGAAGCTGGAGCTTCCGGGACTGCATTCCCAAGCTGGAGCTTGGGAACGAGAAACGAGCTATGCTCCGGCGTCGTGTTGGGTGCGTGACGTTCACCATGTGGTGATGCTTATGCCCACGAGATTGTCGTTTAGGAACTTCTCAACCCGCGCAGCCTGCTCCTTCGACTTCGGATCCGTGAGGTCGAACCCGATGACACAGCGTTCAGGCAGGCCAACCAGTTGGTTCGACGGTTCGACTGCGATGAAAAAGCTCTGGTCCCCGCTATGCTTGCCAGCAAAGGAACATGAAACACGGTCAGTTTGGCTGTCACTCATCATTATCTCCTTCTGTTCGTTTAGCGAGGTTGGGGTTCGTTCCTCACCCCAACGCGCTACATAGATGTAGTGGATGCTGATTCCCTTTCTTTTATTATGTCGGTTGCCTTCTCTTGCTCAGCCTTCTGACCACGAAGTACATGATTTCGCCAAGCAGTCTCGCGCTCACACGCCTTAAATTTTGAGGCTTCGAGAATTTCGCGAGGCTCTCTAGCGCGCAGCGGGTCGATCGGCCCGATAGGATTTTGCAAGTGTGCATAATCAGCTACGAACAGGATGTTCCGTGCAAGCGCCCAGCGATAGTGGCCGTAGATAGGGAATGCGGAGATTGCGCTGGTGCCCAAGCTCCAGCTTGGGTACCTCTTTCCTGGAAGCTGAAGCTTCCGGGGATACGCTCCCAAGCGGAGCTTGGGAGCGAGAGGAAGGATAGAGATGGCTGTTCCGAAACACCGGCGGTTTCCCGCTTGAGAATGATGATCTCAACTTCATCGCCCGGCGTGAAAGGCAGCGCATCCAACGTAACGGCGCCGGTTTCGTCGACGGTGGTTTCCATGCGGTGTGCGTACATCGGTTTTGGTGTCCCGTGTGTTGTGTTGTTTTTTCCGGCTTCCATTAACCTCCAGCCTTCGAACATAAACCCGGACGGACCGATGTTTCCGATATCCGTGTTGGGGTTCGTCCCTCACCCCAATCTACGCGCTTTTGAATTTCAGCGCTTTCTCTCGCGCCCGCGCGCCTTGCGTGGGAACGGGAGATATTTTTTATAGCCTCCGGAGATCGGGCCGTCATGGGGCCACCAGCATCCTGTTGGCGTAATCCCTGTCGCGCGTCGGTGGCGGCAGGAGCTTGCCGGTGCTTTTGTAAAGGAAAATCGTGTCCTCGACGATGTCGCACAGATCAGTAAAGACTTCCCGCTCGTCTTGTCCATGGCAGCCGCCATAAAACAGTCCGGGACAACTGCCGACGTAACACTGATCCCTATCGGACCATTCCACGATCTTCGTGTACTTCGCGCCCTCTTTCATGATTTCGAATCCTCGATGGCTTTCCTGACGGCCTTTTGCTGGTAGCCAAGCGCATCGTCTCCGGGGTTCCCGGAAACAACAACGGGTTTTTCCACATGGGGATGGATAAACTTTCTATGACTTCCCTTCCCGCCCCGGTCAACGAACCCAGCTCTTTTCAGGTCTCCGATCAATTCTCTTATCTTGGGTGGCATTGGCTTTTTCCGCGGTCCCACGGAGCAAGGTTGGGGCGGGCTTTGCTCCCCCCAACATAAACCCGGACGAACCGGCGTTTCCGATACCCATGTTGGGGTTCGTTCCTCACCCCAACCGCGCTATGCCATGGGATTTCACGCTTCGTGCAAAAATCTCTTCCTGTACTGGTTTTGGGTTTACCGATACTATCCTACGGCCTTCCCTTCCTTGTTTATCCCTGGCATCACTACAAATTGCCCTTAAGTCATTATTAAAGTCTTTGGCATATTCTTCACGAATTTTGTGAATATCTTCGATGATAGTATTAGGGGCCATTTTCATGCCTCCAAAAGTTCCTGGGGCGTGCAAATAATTGGTGGTTCATATCCGAATGAACGAATGACGGATTCGATTTTCGGCCTGAATGCCGGATTTGCGATATTTACTCTCCCGGAAAATCCTGAACAACACGATCAAAAATTCGAGAAACTCAAGAAGTGATATTTCTCATCGAGATTCTTGATTCCGGATTTTCCTGGTTGGGGGTACAGTTCCAGGTCAATAGGTAATCCATACCGCCAATAGCCGCCATAGCTATATGCAAGGCATCAACCCGCGCCCTGCCTGGGAGCGGCGCTTCGAGTAATAATTTTTCCGCAATAATTGCCGCTTGTTCCGTGACTTCTATTTCCGGAATAGCTTTCAATGCGTTAAGCCGTTCCGCTGCCGCACCGGGATCGCCTGGCTACCTCTATCAAGACAAATTCCGATACAGTTAAATCGAAATCGTTCCTACGGTCCCACCATTCTTTTGTGGTTTCCTGGTTGCCGGCAAGCACTAAATCACGGCTTCGCCATGCTGTCAGATAGCTTGGAATAGACGTTTCGATATATACCTTTTGTTTCAATAGGGTTTCCTGTGTTCTTATTTGATTGAGGGCCTTCCGGTTTCCACGCCGGCGCGTGGAAACGAGCGAGGGAGGTTGGGGTGAGGTGAGCGAACCCCAACATAAACCCGGATGGACCGATGTTTCCGATACCCATGGGGGTTGTTCCTCACTCCAACCTACGCGCTGATGGAGCAGACGCAGGCCGAACCCCGGATATTCAGTCCGCGATGCTCCGACGAATCCAGCTGAGCCGCGGGGCCGGCATTGACCCGATTGCGCCTTGCAGCATGCTTGATGCAACAACGGCAAGCCGGGTAACACGAATAACGCTGGGCAGCTTCAGTCCGGTTTGGGCGAAGTCGGCATCGTCCTGATGGAGAACCGTGTCCATCCCCGGAATCTCATGCCGCAGCTGTGATGAGATCATGCAAATCAGCCAGTCGTCATGTGGACCCGGGCACCGGCGAAGCACGAGCGCCGGGCGAAGCTTGCCTGTCGCCTGGTCCGTCCGAGGGAAGGGGAAGAGGACAATCCGGCCTTCCTCAATCACCGGAGCGATTCCTTTACATCGGCAACCGTGTATGGGGACGGCTCGTCTTCCATTCCGCGCATCGCGGAGATGAGGGAGAAAGTGGACCACCCCGCATCCGTTTCACGTACAGCGCCGGGTCCGGTCCTCGATTCGATGAATTTCACGAAGTCGAGCACCTCCCGCTGAGCCGCCTCGGGCAGGGTCTCGACATGTTGGGCTATCGCTTGCGCTGTTGTCATTTCTTACCTCCGCCGAAACAGTGGTATCCGGAGTTCGGTCGATCAATGATGGAACGCTTCACATCACCGGTAGCAAAAAGCAGAGCGAGGAACGGGCGATAGATTTGGACGGACCGATGTTTTCGATGCCCATGTTGGGGTTCGTTCCTCACCCCGACCCACGCGCTACGCGCTTTATTCGTATCCCATCGATTCCTGAGCACGTTCCAGGGGAAGACGATGTGGATCTCGATAGACGACTTTGCACCCAAGCGTTTTCTCTTTCTCTTTCAGGGCGCTATAAATAGCTTCCA
>CAZQHJ010000061.1:0-12743 GCA_964593225.1 uncultured Thiotrichales bacterium | reverse complement strand
AGACGGATCGTGTATTTCTTTTGCATGGAAAATCTCCGTATTTTCCAGCAAAATATCTCTTGCACGGGCTTGGTTCAAGCCCTAATTCTTAGCCTTGATAAAGCACTAGTCTATTGCCGATAATTTTTTTCGAGCGCGTAATTTTTCTGAAGACCCAAAAATCATCTTTATAACGTATCGGAAAAAAATCCTGGGAAACCTGGTGCCGGAATCCGAGCCCATTGGGTTTGGGTTCCGGGGTGAAGCGCTAACATAAGGACATAAATCCGAACGCGCGGCGTTTGGATTTATGTCCTGAAAACATCTGAGATTCGAGATAGAATTAGCCTCCCCCTTTTTTATCAGATGCCATACGATCACGATCTCAAATAGTCGGGCCGGAATCGATGGTTACCCGCTTTTGTAATTCGCCAAGCGCATGGTGAGCGGAGGAAAATGCTCCTTGCTGCCATCCTGGGTGATAGCTGATCTGATCCCCCATCATGAAGTGGCGGCCTGCCAGCGGTGTTTGCAAATAACCAAGGTATTGCTTGCGTGTTTCTTCTGTCCATTGGGCAAAGCAGGACATGTGATGATTCATTAGGCACCAGGGAATACTCACGAAATTCTCCGCATACCGACGGTAGTTGTCATGGATCTTTTCACCTTGGCCAAGCGCTTCCTCGAACCGCTCATTCGGGCTCATGGGTATGAAAAAATCGGAACCTTCATGGCCAAATGTACCGGCATCCAATATTTATGAGTTCTCCAATTTCGTTTTTGTAAGATAAAGATCTGATGGATTTGCTCGAAGAAACGCCCCGGGGTTACCGGAGACGGGTTTGTTTGCGTTGACAGGATGGTAAAAAATGGAAGAAATCCAATTAAAATCACAGGATGATTGATTTATTCGAACATTACAATCGTATCAAAGGAAAACCCAATATCTTCATTTATTCCGTTTTGGGGCGAACCTCGTCCACCGCATTACAACGGATCTTGAATTCCAGTAATGAGATCTGCATCTTCGGCGAATCCCACGGTGTGCTGACAAAATCCCTCGACCTTCTCGCCCGTATGGAAGAAGTATGGGATCTTTACGGCGAGGAATTCCCCATGTTCCGGAATTCTTTTATCAGCAACAAACATAATGTTATATACCCGAATCCCCTAAACCTGGAAGGCAATATTGTTCTCCTCAAAATGATGATCGCCAATCTCTTCAACCCCGGGTTCAAGGTGGAAAGAATCGGTTTCAAGGACATTGAACTCGATGATTTACAGACCATCGAAGGAATAAACCGGTTCTTCCCGAATAGCCAGGTTGTTTTCCTGTTCAGAAACCCGACAAAACAATTCGAATCCGTTAGAGTCCAGGATTATTGGCCATACTGTCATGATATCGATCTTTTCATGGATGAGTATACAAAATTATCGGAAAGATATATGGATTATGATGATAGAAATCCGAATTCCTTGTTTATCGAGAACTCCGTTTTATATGACCTCAATCGGTTGAGGAAGCTGTTGGAATATCTGAATGTCGGCAAGATAGATGAGTCGCTTATCGATGATAGAGTCTTTGCGTCTGAAGGAAAAACCAGTCTTGAACCGGAACTTATCGAAAAAATCACAGGCTCGGATGCCTGGAAAACGTACAAAAGAATGCAAAAGAGAATTCATTTTTGAAGATTATTGACACGGGAACCAACAAATAGACGGCGACGGAACATCTCATTGTTGTTTCGATAACATGTTAGCTTCGCGCCAAGGCTGGCCCCCGATAGAAAAATCATCCCCAAAATGACCATCAGATTCCCCTACGGCCTCGCGGATTTCCTCAAGATCCGTGAGCAAAACTACTTCTACATCGATCACACGGACGTATTGCCCTCATGGAGCAGGCCGGCGATCAGCTCCTTTTCCTGCGCCCCCGTCGCTTCGGCAAGAGCCTTTGGCTCTCGGTCCTGGAAAACTACTACGATCCGGCGCGGGCGGACCGGTTCGAGCCAAAGATCGGCCGAGAGGGCCGGACGTTACCATCGGGTCAGGTGTTTGCCGGCGCGGACCCGTAAACTTCGAAGGTTATATCATGGGCACAAGAGCATTGATAAAAATCGATTTCCAGGGCGACTCCCGGGGGTTGCTTCATTATCGAGGGATGGATGGTTATCCCGAAGCCGTCATTCCGACCCTTTTGGGAATCGTTCTCCCGAAAACACCACTGGACGCCCTGAGCGAGCCGGGGCTTCTCTCTTTACAAGACAAGTTGGACCAATTCGCCGAACGGGTGGAACCTGGGAAGATCGACGAAGTACTGTGTGATTACACCTATTCCATTGCGGTGGAAGCCAATGGGTTGCAACTCTATTGCCAAAAATACAAAGAAGAACCCGAACTTGGTTTATGCCGAGGTTTATCGGTCGATGAATGGCGCGATCCGGAAACGGGTCAGTCCCGCATTCGATAGCTGGTGAACCGAATCGATCCGCCCCGCATGGGTCGATCACCTGACCCCGGAGCAACGCCACCGTTGCATGTCCCGCGTGCGTGGCCGCGACACCAAGCCGGAGGTTCTTCTCAGAAAGGCCCCATGGATCGCGAAACCCTGGAACGGGTCCATGGCGAGAAGCCGCGCCTTCGCACCCACGCGGTGGCGTGTGTCGGGCTGGGGTTGGTGTGGGCGGATCGGAATATGGAACCGGATAAAAATCAGCGCTGGTCAATCAGGTATGACTGATATTAACCATTGCGAAAACTGCGGAGCAACCTTCGAGTGGCATGAGGAGCGTTGCCCGCGATGCATGCGCGATGTCGGATTTCCCCTTGCGCGGGAACTCGGGCGGCAAAAAGAACGGGACGCATTGTACAATCGATATCAGAAGGCCCTCGATGACGCCCGGGCGAGGGCTGCGGAAGAACGCGTTGCCGCATTCGAGGAGGCCGTTCAATCCGAATCCCAAGCGGTAATCAATGTTTGGCCATCGTTTCTTGCACAATTCCTCAATGATTCGCGTACGCTTTATAGCAGTTACACCTTGCAGATAACCGGTGAATCGAGAAAATCGGCATCCATGAAAGACGACAGACAGCGGGCCGGTAGCGAAGGCATCTTGTTTGGTACGGTATTGCCGTCGAAGATTTGTTACGCTGCCCTTTCCCTGGACGATACGGGCCTCGTTTCCTACGGCGATTGCGCCTTGACCCTCGTCGAAGCCGCTGCCCGCGCCAGGGCTACCCTGTTGGAGGAGAATTCCTATACCTTTGTTCGAAGACATAAGATCCTTCCCGGCAACGACATCCCCGCCGGATACCGGGCCGTCTGGGAGGATCGCCATAAACTTGCCGTGGCGAAACTGGCGAGCGAGATCGACCCAAATACCACCGAAGATGCCTTTGCGGGGTTGCTCCTCTACAGCGACGGTGACCGTACCACCGATAAATTTATGGAAGTCCATGTTTACTGCGGTTTCGATAACCAGTCGGTGGACGGCGTGCGGATACCCAAGCCGGAAAACGCGGCTTTTCATGACAGACCCGATCTGGAAAGGATTCGGGATTGGGCGCGTAGCAATAACAAGACCTACAGCGAACCATGATTACCGAAGTCACTATTCTCGGCGCGGTGGAGGCCGCCATCTATCGGGAGGACGATAGATGGCGGGCGATACGCCTCGCCCCATCGGGCAAGGGGACCATCGACTGCACCCATTCCTTGGCATTGTTGATGTCGAGCCGCGCCGAACAACGCGCCCTGCCGGAACCACTCCGGGATATCGATGAACTGGAGACGCATCTGCGTGGCTGGTCTCGCCGATACCGGGCGCTCGATCTGTTGATCGCCGGGATGGATAGTCAGCTGACGGATGGGACCCGCCGCACCTGTATCCGGGCCGCCGAAGAGCTTCTGTTATGGAACCCCGACACGAGTCATTTCGTCCGCGCGCGCCTGTTGGGGTGTCCGCCGTCGGAAGAGGCCGATATCAGCGGGGGGCTTCGGCTTTGCCAGGAAATCAGCGCCTATCTCGTTGGGAGCCGTATGATCGAGAGACCAGAAGGCGATAAAGTTACCGCCGAAAACGCCACGATCGAGGGGCTTTATGGAGCGTTACAGAAAGTGGAGAGCAAGATTCCGGTGGTTCGGCGGATACTGGATGAAGTACTTTTTTTCGATTTCGGCGGCGAATCCAACCCCGAGGCCGCGCGGCGGGCGATTATCGACGCGGGGGTTGTGGCCGATGTTGCTTCGGCGCTTGCCGGAGAACCGGCGAAGGTCCATGCGAAAGATCCATTCCTCGACGAGGAACTGAAGGATTATCGGTTTGTTCTGGGGCAATTCATGGCCCGTATCCATGACCTGATGGAGAAAAAATCCGAGAAGTCTTTGATCGAAGAAAAATTCTCTCGGGATCGGGGGCCGCTTACAAAATTCAGCGATCCGGGACCGGTGTTGGAAGCCGCGAAGTTTGGTATACCCCGGAGCCATTCAACGCCCTTTGAAATCAAGCCCCTTGAGGCTCCCGTGGAAATATTCGATCCGGCGTATCCGTATGTCATGGGAGGCGCGAACCCGTCCCAATTCCCCCGCGCCCACGTGTTTTCTCGCGAGGCAGCCTGAAAAATATTCGGAAAATGCCGCGTCGAGGTTCGGAACATCAATAGCGAAGCTTGGAACCTCAACGAAGCAGTTCAGAACTGAGATGACGGAGTTCCGAGATTCAACGTTGAGGTTCGGAACCTCAACGGAGCAGTTCCGAGCTGCTTCGTTGAGTGTCGAGATATCAACGGAGAGTCATAAACACTCATCGATGAGTTCCGATCACTCAATCGAGCGTTGTGAACACTCAACGGAGCGTGTCGAAGACTCGCCGTTGAATGATGGACACGCAACGGCGAGCCATTCCATCGACCGACACACGATTTCTCGGGCACGCATCGAGAGACGAGCAAGGAGATCCCTGTGAGCACCCTCGAATCCGACATCCTGACGGCGGCAAGGGAGGACCGTCTCCTGGACTACATTGACGAAAGATGGCTGTCTGATCGTGATGACCCTACCCCGTTCTCGGAAATACTGATTCCGCTCGCGGAAGCACTGGTCAAGCTCCACAATGAAGGGAAGATCGATGTGGTCGCCGCCTTTGGGAAGCTGAAAAACGATAACCAGTCGCCAGATTTCTTTCTGACAAGGCATATCTTCGGGAAGATGCTGCCGAAGATCGAAGCGCCCATGCCGGATGTCATGGCGTGCGTTCTGCATTTATATCACGAGGCAGGCCAGGATCTGGCCGCAGGCTGGATTTTGCCACCTTACGTGGATTTTTGCGGCGCCCAGCCCGCCAGACCCAAAGAAGCCATCGGGTGTATCGAAGCGTCGGTGGACAAGCTGGCCGATCTGCTCACCCCCTCCCTCGTGGCGGGCTCGCGCCTGGATGCCGAACAGTATCTGAACGAGGCGATTCGCTTCTCGACTCATTCGGATATCGCAATACGGAGAAGGGCTGTATTCTCATTGGGAAGAATCGAGTATCCGGAAGAAAGTCATTTGCCTGAAAAGGCGCTGATGACACTGGGAAACGCCATCGGGGAAGAGAGTGACGATGAACTGATCGGCAGTACTATAAAATCGGCCTTCAGCTTGTACAGAAAGCAGGAAGCCCTTGAAGGTCGCGTTACCGGGTTAATCGATACCGTTTTGACTGGGGGCGGGGACCAAGCGTTACACGCCGCTTCCGAAATACTTTTTTTTGAAGATAAAGAGATCCCGGAGCCGCTGCTGGATAAGTTATTGCTGCATCTTCGGCGGGTCAATCCGGCACACAAAGGCACCTTGGATAATATCGATCATGGACTGGAGAAACTGCTTGCCGGAGAAAATACGGAAAAGGCGATCCGATTCATCGAAGCGCTACTGACCACCAACGCCGAATCCCTGTCCGTGGAAGCTTTCGATGGCGTGATCCGGGAACTCGTCAAGAACCGGGAAGGATTTCTCAATCGCGTCATGACAAGGTGGTTTCTTGGCGGCGAGAGAGCGCTTTGCAAGGCGATTCATGATGTCGTCGATCATCAAAATATTTCCGAGAATAATCTACGGCTGGCCGCCAATTCCAACGAACTCGGTACTGCCGATCCCGAACGTATCCGTTTTCTGGCCAGAAAAGCCATCGGTTATCTCTTTTTCCGCCCGGTCACCGCCGCTAGTATCGTTCTCTCATTGATGGAATATGCCGAAGACGATGAGACGAAAAAAGCACTGACAGGACTTCTTTTCGATCCCTTGTCGATCAACTATGGGGAAGTTGGGGATTATCTAAAGGAACAAGTGGATAGCGAGAACGATTCGATAGGAAATGCCTGTAAGGAGTCCCTGGCCTTGCTCGATCAATATATGGAAGGTTTGAAATCCACGGGCGGTATCCCGGAATTGTATCCCTCCCGATCACAGCAAGAGGACTATCATCGGCACTATTCCAAGCAGATGTCCGAGGCCATGAGAAAGGCCGGAAAGAAATCCGTGTGGCGCAAAATAGCTGCAAAAGAAGTTCTACTCTATGGAATACGTTCCATTAATCACATGCGTGGACCCGATGGAAAAGAAAGGCGCATGGAAATTCCGTTGCAAAGCTACGAGCGGAATACAGAAATCCCACGCCTATCCATCATCGCCCCCTTCGATCTCGACTACACGCTGCGTGTATTCCGCGCCGAGAAGATACAGGCATGAAACTCATCATTCGGCAATATCTCGC
Organism: uncultured Thiotrichales bacterium; assembly: GCA_964593225.1. GTDB lineage: Bacteria > Pseudomonadota > Gammaproteobacteria > HK1 > HK1 > JABDQX01. The sequence continues at coordinate 6,012 of CAZQHJ010000061.1, read as the reverse complement.
TTCCCTCAAGGAGCGCGGGGAACTGGACGCCATCGTCCCGGATCTCCTGAGCGAGTTGGGGCTCACGGTCTTTTCCCGGCCCGGCAGGGGCACACGGCAGGATGGGGTGGATGTGGCCGCCGTGGGCAGCCTGGATGGGGAGGCGGAAAAGGTCTATCTCTTTTCCATCAAGGCAGGGGATCTGACCCGCGCTTCCTGGGATGGCGATGCCCTTCAGTCGCTGCGTCCGTCCCTGAACGAGATCCTGGACGCCTACATTCCCAACCGCCTCCCGGATGAACACAAAGGCAAGGGCATCGTGATTTGTCTCTGTTTCGGTGGCGATATTCGGGAGCAGGTAAGACCCCAGGTGGAGGGATATATCCAATCCAACAAGAAAAGCAATATCACCTTCGAGGAATGGAACGGCGACGAACTTGCCAAACGAATTCAATCGAGATTCCTGCGCGAGGAATTGATGCCGGAGAAAATTCGATCACAATTGAGAAAGGCCCTGGCCCTGTTGGACGAACCGGAGGCGTCCTACCGGCATTTCTCCGGCTTGATTCGGTCCCTGTCCAATGTGGAAGGCAAAAACGACAAGGAAAAGGTCACGGCCATCCGGCAGATCAATCTCTGTCTCCAGATCCTGTTCGCCTGGGCGCGGGAAGCGGGAAATGTCGAGTCCGCCTATTTGTCCGGCGAGCTGGCACTGTTGCACGGATGGGAAATCGCCAAAACCTACTTCTACAACGAAACTTCAAAAAACCACCCGGTTTATGAGACATTCAACGTCATTCTATTTACCCACCAGCGGATTTGCTTTGAATTCCTGGAAGAAAAGATTATCCCTCACGTTCACAAACACCATGCCCTGTCTTCCGCTGTTCGTCCGAGAGACAGCCGGGCAATGGACAGCCTGGATGTAAATCTGAAGCTGTTCGATGTATTGGGCCGCTTGGCCATGGGGGGCATCTGGTTCTATTGGCGTCTGGCGCAACTACCGAAGGAAGAAGCCGAGATAAAGGCAGAGACAGAGGAGACGATCCAGCGTTATATGGCGGCAATCATGGAGCTGATCTTCAACAACCCCGCGCTCCTCCTGCCCATCAAAGACGAGCATGCCATCGATGTTTGTCTCGCGGTATCGCTGTTGGCCATGGATGCGAATAACGCCGAATATATCAAATCCTGGCTTTCGGAGATGGCAAATCGGGCGGATTTTTCCTTCCGGGCACAGGGAAAATATCCCTGCAATATCCACTCCTACAGCGACCTGCTGGACCATCCCAAGCGGGAAGAAGGCTATCTCGAAGACAGCACACAGGGGAGCATCCTCTATCCCATCATCGCGCTCTCGGCCGCCCTGCTCGATGACGAGGCGCTCTACGCCAAGGTGCAGTCCCTCAAGGAACAACATCTCAAACACTGCAATTTCCAGTACTGGTATCCGGATGAAGCCTCCGAGGGACATTTCTACACCAACAGCGATTCCCATGGCGCTGCCCTGTCTCACCTCCCCATCGAAGCCCCCCACGAGGAATTCCTGGAACAGCTATTCGGGGAGTGCGAAAACACACCGGCTTTCCACGAACTCTCCGCCGTAAAAGCGGGGCTGTGGCCACTGATACTGGTGGCCTGTCGGCATTACCGGCTTCCGGTTCCATTACATTTGTTGCAGGGATTTTTGGTGGCCAAGGACATCGAAGGACCGAACCAGGAAACCTCATCCCGAAAATGACCATCGGATTCCCCTAGGGCATCGCGGATTTTCAAAAGATCCGAGAGCAAAACTACTTCTACGTGGACCGCACCGATCGTATTGCCCTCATGAGCAGGTTGGCGATCAGCTTCTGTTCCTACGTCGGTCGGAACCCGACGCCCAAGCGCAACCAATACTTCGTGTTGCGGCTTGATTTTTCCAGTATCGATCCCCAAGGGGACGCTGCCGCCATCATTGAAATAGTCCGGATCTATCGGATGTTGAATTATTATCGTCCTACTTCCCTGTCTCATCGGAGATCGTTTTCTGATGCATGAATTTGTACAGGTTCCGTATTTTTCGTCGAATTCAGGTACAACGTATCGGGACAAATATCTTGTCCGTGGGGCTACGCCACTATGCCATCCACCGCCCGCACCCTTCCAAAGTAGGATTTGTCTTTCAATTCTCTGAATACACCAAAGCCAAGAAGCGGTTCACAGTCATATATGCCCTGCTCATTATTGGCGAATTCGATCAGAAGTCTGTAATCCGACAGCGGTACGGTCTTCCTTACCCTGGGATTCATGCCTGCTACCTCAATGGTTCGATTTTGTATGGCTGCTCTCCCGCCGGGGCGAGCGCCCAATCCGCGACAAGCTCTTCCTTGTGCGGATCAATCCATACTTGCAGGAGTTTCTTTACGTATCGGGAAAAGAAAAATCCTGTACAACCCGGCATCGGAATCAAGGCCTATCCCCTTTCGGTCCAGGCGCGAAGCGCTAACAGATTCACGCGGGAGGTATTCTGCCTTTGAGGACGGCGCCATCGGGAATCGATACGATGACTTCCTCTTCCTGGTATTTCACATGGATGTGCGGCAGTCTGTGCTGGCGGTTATCCCTGAAATACATATAGATAATCAGCCCATAAAACATCGATATCGACGGCCGTCAATGCTCCTGTCAGTGCTCTTGTCCATAGGCCTGTTTCGCGTGGCGAAATCATTATGTTCGAAGATATCCGCCGTGTGCGGGGCTACCGCCCGGAAAGAGACTCGATCCTGATTGCCGTGGGGGGATGCGAGGACAACCAGCCGCTTTTTGTTCCGGTGATGCATTGTTCCCTCGCTTTCGCGGATTTGTCCCGGCAGGCATGCCGGACAAGTTTGCCAAGGGCCGATAGGAAGTGGGTCTTACTGATTTCCGCCTTTTCCAATATCCCGACCCCCTTCGAATCCGCCTCCCGCTCGAAATCCCGGCTGTTCTTGAAAGCCCAGACGTTGATGGCGACGGCGGATATCTCTTCCATAATCGTATCGTCGGCACCAAAGAGGAGGGCGGCCAGCACGGAAACGCCAACGATATCGATGATCTGCTCCAGGGAGTGACGGTATTCCACGTGGGCAAGTTCGTGGGCAATGATCCCCAGTAATTCTTCATCGGCGTCGAGGAGCGCCACCAGTTCGTCGGTAACTACAATCGGCCCGCCGGGAAAGGCCATGGCGTTGGGGCCAATCCTGGGCGCGGCGTGAAAGAGGATTTCCGGGTTTCGGACCAGGGACGCCTTTCGCGCCATATCCGCCGCCCGGCGCTGGATATTCTTTTGCCTTTCCGCGGAAACATGGCTTTCGGAAAAGTACAGCAGCGCCATGCCCCGGTAGGCATTCCGGCCGATTTGCCGCTCCCAGGCATCGGGAAACACCTGGGCCATGGTCTCGCCAAATGCCATAAAAACGAACCGATAGGCAAAAATCAGGGCCAGGAGAATCAGGGACAGCGCCAAGGCCCTGGCAAGGGAGAATTCCTCCAGCCAAGCGATGAAATTCTGCATCTTGGTTCGCCGGGCCGTCAGGAAGGTAGCGGGAAGGGGCGTTTTCGCCCGGAATTGCCGTCCGCAACGGAAGAAGATGCTTTCCTCCTGGTGGATCGACCGGATCTCCAATCCGTCGGCCAGCCGTTTCTCGCCCCGCCAAATGGCGATCCGGTCTCCCTGGACGACCATCCGGGCCTCCTGGCTTTTGGGGGACAGGGGCTCGAAGAAGTCGCCTTGAATTTCTATTTCATTCACCTTAGGTCTTCCCGGCATTGTTTCGTCATACCCCAAAATCAACCCCTTCCATCTCGGCGAATTCCTCTCCGAAGGCGCTTTTTCCGCCTTGTTCCTCGTCGATGATCCTGTCCAGATTACCGGAGATTCCGATACTGGTGCAGGCGCAAAGATAGCGATACATCCTTACCTTGGCCCAGGGCAGCAGGATGGCCACGAGGTTGGAGAGGAAAATCCGGATAAACCGGACCGGACTTATGGTGGAGTGGAAGCCGGCCACGTCCCCGAGCACCAGGGAGCGGACCAACAGGTTTCGGCACAAAATGTCAAAGACAAAGATAAGCGGGAAAAGGAACAGGTAGAAAACAAGCATGCCTATAACGGCAGAGATCATCAGCACGGACTGGCGATCGGCATCAACCGTAACGGCAAGGAGCGGTGCCACCACAAAACTGATCGCGATGAGGAAGATCATAGGCAGCAGAACGCTCACGAAAAACGCCCAATAGAAGGAACCGATAGTGGGCGAGGCGGAAAACCTTGTCGTCCCGTAGGAATGATTCTCGGCAAAATAGCGGTAGGAGTACCGGTAGATCAGCGGCAGCAGGATGCCGAAGGATAGAAACCCGAGCAACGGCCCTATCCACAGGAGCCAAAAGGTTTTGCCGTAGGTCCCATGCCAATTCAGGCGCACGTTCCGCCAGGAGGTCATGCGGGCGGAGAAACGCAAGGATGCATTGAGTAGCCAAGGTATCAGAAATAAAAGCAAAGTGACCGATCACGGACGCGGTGGCGGGTACAAAATCGGCCATCAGGCTTGCGGCGAAAATGACGCCAAGGGTCATCGCGCGGCCCTTGAGGATTTGCGCCCCAGTGGCGTGATAGTTGAAGGGATACCCGGCGATGCGGGTATTGTTGTGGAAATAGCCGATGCGCCGGACCTTGGCCCAGGCGCTGTAGACCCCGAGGGTGACGATGGTCAGCAGAAGATTGCTGAGCCATATGGCAAGGTATCCTTTGGCGCTCCCGGTGAAGGCGATGGGTTCGAGGGCTGGGGCCGCCACCGGCGCATCAGCGCCGTCGGTATCTTCCGGCTCTCTCGCGGGTATTGCTCCCGATGGTTCGGCCTTGGTTTCCTGTTGCACGGGGATTGCTCTTGGCATTTCCTTTTCGCTCATGGTTATACTCCGAGTAAAAGAGAGAAGTATCCCTTATAAGAACCCACGCGGAGCCGGTATTCCGGGGAATAGTTCGTAAGCTTCTTTCTCTCCCAGGGCGTGGATACACCTCTCCATGGTGGATTGCGGGTCGTCGATATCGGAAAAGAGCAGGCCGAGCTTGTCTCGGCCCACATCGGTCTCGTTCCCTTCCTCGCCCCCCTTGAAGGTCTCCACGTCGTAGTAGTCATTGAAGGCCCGGTTTCCCGCCATTTGCGCCTCGATGACATCGAGGGGCGCCTGGGAGTCCGTGAAAACGCCTTTCCGGTCCTTCGCATAGGGATGGAAATAGGTGACGTTCTCCAAGGGGCGGGGCTTGAGGCCGCATTTTCTCCATTCCGCTTTCTGGTGTTCGGTCAATTTATCATTTGGCCTATACACCGCCAGCAGATCCGGGCATTTCACATTGAATAAGGATGATGCCGACCTCATCCTTGCATCCGCTGTTGCAGGGCGCTGAGCAGAAACATGGCATAGGAGGTTTTGCTGGCGAGAGCGGCCCTTGCCGAGGGTCAATTCCGGCTTGAAGGTTTTCGCTAAACCAATGACGTTGCGCAACTGCACGACATCATCCTTCAAGGGGCTGAGTTCTTTATCCTGCTTATCCTTGCGATACGGCAAGCCGCCGTCCTTGGCAAGCATGGCCCGGTCGCCCACCAGGTTCTGCTCGATCATCTTGCGAATCGTGCGCAATTCCTCGCGCTGCATCTCATCAATGATCATCGCCCGGCCTGGATCGCCGGGGTCTTTATGCTCTTTCGATTGATAATCGTATCGAACTACCGTGAAGTACTGGTTTTCGTCAAGTTCGGCGTTTATCTTTTCGGCAATGTCCGGGACCTCATCTTTGCCGATGAGATTCGGAACGGCCAGCACGTTGCGAACCGTGGTCAGTTCCCGGACAGGCGAAAAGCGGCCATTGCCATTGCTCATCTTTTGTTCGCTGTTCCGGTTGACAATGCCCAGTATAACGTTTTATTGGGCATGTTCGAGCAAGGCAAAGCAATGGAGGCAGGGCAACCGAATGATAATTATTGCTGAGACAAAACCTTAAAGCGAAAAGAA
>CAZQHJ010000060.1:0-12922 GCA_964593225.1 uncultured Thiotrichales bacterium | reverse complement strand
AAACAAATTTGGAAGGAGAAGTTTGTAGGCTGAATCCGAGCTGACATTTTTACTGCCAAAACCGGTAACTGTCCGATCGAGTCTGAACTACTACACCATATTAGCAGCGCAAGTTTAAGCGTAACGGCAAGACCACTCAGAAAACCCGTGTGATACTTAATCAGGATGTCTATCATGTGGCGAATCTATTTTCTGTACGGCAGGGCAACACGCTCGAAAGATCCCGGATACTTTTCATATTTATCGATGATTCTGTCCACATAGCCATTGTTGACAAGTTCGGTGATGGCGATATTCATCATCGAAAGGAAATCGGTTTCTCCCTTATTTACCATCATCACGTTCGGGAATACCCTCAGGGGAGGAACATTTTGAATAGGAATAACAGATCCCGGATTTCTGCTTATATACTCCTCTGCTATGGCAGGCTCAACGAATGTAACATCCGCCTTTCCCGTCGCCACCTCCAATAATACCTGTGAAACATCCGAGGTCTGTGGCAATGCCCTGGTCTTGGCATTGGGGAAGTCCGAAGAAGCGATTATCGATCTCATTTCGCCATCTATGATGGAGATAGTGACATCTTCGCTATTTATTCTCTTTGCGTTACCATTGAATATTCCATTACCATATTTTGTATAGGCGCGAACCGTGCTGTAGTAAATGGGATTTGTGAAATCCGCTTTCTTCCCTCTTGTGCTGGTGGGCCAGATTCCGGCTACGACAATATCGACTCTCCCGGCATTCAATGCCGCTATCATGGTTCCCCAGCCAACCTCTTCGGTATAAGCTGGTTTTAGCCCCATATTTTTAGCAGCTTGTTCTATCACTTCATAAAAGATTCCACTCAATTCTCCGGAATTAGCGTCTTTAATAAAACTGGGCGGGTACGATATATAGCCAACTCTGATCCGCCCGGATTCCAAGACCTTTTCGTATACAGTTTTCTCGGTAGATTGGTGACCGGAACCATTTTGTGAGCAACCCATGACGAGGAACAGTATAAGAAAGCCCAATATAGCGTATGTTTTTGATATGTGTTTGTTCATTGTGAACCCCGGACACGGCGATGTCCTGGCTCTTCCACTCGCCCGCGGTCCGTTCACGGGCGAGGATCTTGTAGGCCCCGGCCTTGCTGCCGTCACCGGGTTTGTCCCACTTGAGTTTGATCCAGCCTTACTCCCTGCTCGGCGGCCACGAGATTGGGCGCCTGGCCGGGCGGGGCGAGCGGCGTTTTTTCACGGCGTCCGCCCCAGCCGATGGCCTGGAGCTTGTCGTCGTCGAAGTTCACCGCCATCTCCGCGTAACGGAGATTGGTCTTGATCTTGTCGGCCAGCATCTGTAGGGTTTCCTGCTTGGCGGTGATGGCCCGCGCGGCGACGGCCTCATCCCTTCTGGCCGCGTAGGCGGTGAGCGCTTCGTCCAATTCCAGCGTATTGATGGGCGGGGCCGGGTGGATGTCGCTGTTGGCCTGGAATCCACCGGACATCTTTTGTCCGAGGGTGACGATCTTCTCTTCTTCGGTGGGGAATTTCATTGTATTCTATAATTCCCTGATATTTATTGTCTTAATTTGTTTGTTTACCGCTCGGCTTCGCAAATGACTCCGGTTTTACTTTACTAAGGCTAAATCGTGCTTTGTCGGTCTGGGGCGAAGCTTCGCCGGTTGTTTTATTTTTCCGTATCGGAAAAAACAAATCTTTTCCGATACGTGTAAACAAAAAAGACTTATCCGAACACGCAGCGTTCCGATTTATGCCCATATGCGTTTTTTTACACGCCATATAATAGGCTGTAGGGTTGTAACCCCCTGATGGGGGAGGGACTATATACAAAAAACCCGCCTTTTGGCGGGTTTTCCTTATGCGGCTTTACCACCTATCAATTTAGGTCTTGTTTTTGGTGTACGTTCTTTGGTTCATGATCGAACCACAAAGAACACCAAGGCACTAAAGAAAAACATTTTGGTTTTCTTTAGTGCCTTGGTGCCTTTGTGGTTGAGATCTCTTTGGTTGCGGCTCGGCTGCGCTGTGTTCTTTCGTATCCTTCGTGGATCGAAAACCAATAGGCTTATCCATATGGCTTCGAAACCTGACATTCCGAAACACACCCTGGCGGAGGTGGTGGAATGACGTCGCCCGCCCCCAGCCCCAATCCCGAACACAACACCCTGCCCAAACTGTTGCGCATGTGGGCCGACCGCGCGCCCGACGCGGTTGCCCTGCGGGAAAAGGATTTCGGCATCTGGCACGAGCTGACCTGGCGTGGGTACCGGGACCGCGTCGCGGAACTCGCGGTAGCCCTTTCCGCCCGGGGCTTCGGCAAGGATGACGTGATTGGTCTTATGGGCAACAACGAGATCTGGCTGGCCTGCGCCGAGGTCGCAACCCACGCCGCCGGCTGCATGAGCCTGGGGATCTACCGCGACACCCTGGAAGAAGAAGTCGGTTATCTCGCCACCTATACCGATGTCTCCGCCGTCTTCGCCGAGGACCAGGAACAGGTGGACAAGTTCCTGAATCTCTCCGACCGGCTCCCGAAGCTCCGGCTCATTTTCCATTCCGAACCCCGGGGCCTCCGGCATACCGGGGATGAGCGCATCATCGACATCCGGGCGCTGGCCGCCGAGGGCCGGGCCATCCTGGCCGAGAGCCCGGGCCGGTTCGATGAACGGGTGGACGCCGTCCGGGGTAGCGATGTGGCCATCCTCTGCACCACCTCCGGCACCACTTCCAACCCCAAGCTTGCCATGCTGACCGGCGAGCGCTTTATCGATCACGTGACCCGCTATCTGGAAGTGGACCCCAAGACCCCCGACGATGAATACGTCTCCGTCCTGCCCTTCCCCTGGATCATGGAACAGGTCTACGCCCTCGGCTTCAACCTGATATCGGGCATGAAGGTCAACTTCCCCGAGTCCCAGGAGACCGCCATGGCGGACCTCCGGGAGATCGGCCCCACCTTCATGCTGGGCGCCCCCCGGTTGTGGGAGCAGCTTGCCGCCGACATGCGCGCGCGGATCATGGATGCATCAAAGCTCAATCAGTGGATCTTCAATACCCTCATCCAGCGAGGGACCGCCGCCATCGACCGGGGCCGCCGTTCCCGCCTGGCCGATATCTTCCTGTTCTCGGCCCTGCGCGACCGGTTCGGGTTCAGTCGCGTGCGTTCCGCCGCCACCGGCGGGGCGGCCCTGGGGCCGGACACCTTCAAGCTCTTTCTCGCCATGGGGATTCCCCTGCGCCAGCTCTACGGCCAGACGGAACTCATTGGTGCCTACACCCTCCAAGCGCCCCCCGGCGCCGAGATGGATTGCGATAGCGTGGGGCTGCCCTTCCGGGGCGTCCAGGTGGTGATCCGGGAGCCGGACCAAAACGGCGTCGGCGAGATCGTCACCCGCCACCCCAACCTATTCGTGGGCTACTACAAGAACCGCGAAACCTACGAGGCCGACATGCGGGATGGCTGGATGCACAGCGGGGACGCCGGTTACTTCGACAAGGCCGGGCGGCTGGTCATCATCGATCGGATGAAGGACATCGCCATCAAGGCCGATGGCAGTAAATTTTCCCCCCAGTACATCGAGAACAAGAGCAAGTTCTCCCCCTTCATCGGCGAATCCGTCGTTCTCGGGGCGGGGAGGGATTACCTCACGGCCATGGTCTGCATCCGCTTTTCCATCGTCGCCAAGTGGGCCGAGAAGCGGCGCATCCCCTATACCTCCTACACCAATCTCGCCGCCAACCCCGCCGTCTACGAGCTGATCCGGGACGAGCTCGGGCGCGTCAACAAGACCCTGGTGGCAGGACAGCGGATTCGGAAGTTCCTGCTCCTCTTCAAGGAACTCGACCCGGACGACGGGGAACTCACCCGCACCCGGAAACTGCGCCGGGCGCTCATCCACGAACGTTATGGCGAGATCATCGACGCCTTCTACAGAGACGCCCCCGTCGCCCACATCGACACCCAGGTGACCTACGAAGACGGGCGCCGTGGACGCATTCAGGCGGATATGGAGATTTGGGAAATCGGTTAGGAGGCCTGTCGGATTTGGATCCGAACGACTACATATGTCGGAGACCAGACTCTATCTGAATATCCCTCTTTATCCTGATTCGGTACTCGATCTACCCACAGAGGCCGCGAGATACATGACCCGGGTATTGCGCCTGGGCACCGGTATGCCCCTCGTCCTTTTCAATGGCCAGGGCGGGGAGTTCGACGCCGAGGTTGCCGAGGTTCGGGGACAGGCCGTCGCGGTGTGTACCCGGCGATATCGGGACGTGGATCGGGAATCACCACTGACGCTTTGCCTGGTCCAAGGCATCTCCCGGGGAGAGCGCATGGACTGGGTGATCCAAAAAGCTGTCGAACTGGGTGTGTCCCGCATCGAGCCGATATTCACGGCGCGCAGTGTGGTGCGGCTAAATCCCGAACGCGCCGCCCGGCGCCTGGTGCATTGGCGCGGTATCGTCGTTTCCGCCTGTGAACAATGCGGACGAAACCGGATCCCGGAGATCACGAATCCCCTGCCCCTGAGCGAATGGAGAAACGGCGAATGCCCGGCGCGCGATGTCCCGAACGATCTCCCGGGTAACCGACTGTTATTGCAACCGGGCGTGGAAAGAAAACTGACGGATATCGAACATACGGGAGGCCCGGTGACCTTGCTGGTGGGACCGGAAGGGGGCCTGACGCAGGCGGAGATCGAGCGCGCGGTGGCCGTCGGCTTTATTCCCATCGGCCTTGGACCGCGCACGCTACGCACGGAAACCGCCCCGATAGCGATCCTTGCCGCGGCTCAGCTCCGTTGGGGGGATTTTCGATAATTACGAAGGACGACTCTCCACCATGCTCCTCACAATGGCCGTCCAGGCCTTGCCGATATTATCGCGGTTATATCCCCCCCCTCCCCCGGCGACCAGCCTGCCTTCGCAGTGGCGATCGGCAAGGACACACAGGCGCTCCGCCGCATGGGCATGGGCGGTTTCGCTGTATTGCAGATGGGTGATGGGGTCGCCGGCGAGGCCGTCCGAGCCGCACTGGAGCAGGATGAACTGGGGTTTCGCGGCATCCACGAATGTCTCCACGCTCTCCCAGGCCGCCAGGAAATCCTCATCATCGGCATACATGGGCATCGGTATGTTGAGCTTGGTGCCGGCCGCGGCGCCGCGGCCCGTCTCCCTGGCGAAACCGGTGCCGGGATAGAGGAACCGTCCATCCTCATGGATGTCGGCGATGAAGAGCTGGGGGTCTTCCTCGAAGGAATAGAACACCCCATCGCCGTGGTGGGCGTCGATGTCCACGTAGGCGATGCGCATAAGACCGTACCGCGCCCGCAGGACCTCCACGGCAACGCTGTGATCGTTGAAGACACAAAACCCCCCGGCGGAGCCGCGCCGGGCGTGATGGAGGCCCCCAATGGGAACGAATGCCCGGCGGCATGTCCCCGCCATGATTCGATGACAGGCATCCAGGGTGCTCCCCACCACGAAGGAGGCGGCCTCGAATACCCCCGGGAAGGCCGGGGTGTCGCCGTAGTCCAGCAGGCCCTCCCCGGTCTTGGATTGGGCCACGACCCGGTCGACGTACTCCCCGGTATGAAAGCGTTCGATGACTTCCCGGTCGGCCAGCACCGGCTCCAGCACACAGGTTTTGCCATCCATGCCCTGGCGTTTTGCTTCCTTCCAGAAGGCGTCCATTCGATCGGGACCGAAGGGATGACCTTGCCCGAAGCCGTAGCCGCGCAGGCCTTCTCCAACGTATACGCATACATCTTTGGTAGTCATGATTTCCAGGGTCCTTTGTTTCTCTATTACAGCGAGAGAGCCACGACCATCACAAAAGGAAATGGCGTCGCAATGCGTCGGCCAGTCGCGGGTCATTCGGGGCCAGTTCCCGTAGCGCGTTCATCAGGCGGGTGAGTTTGGAGCCTTCGGATGAGCCAAGATCAAGATCGCGTTCGAGATCATCGGTTATCTTTTGAAGGCGCTCCTCCAACGGTTTGAGAGCCGTCTTGCGATCCCACACCACGAAACCGATAAGGCCGAAGATCGCGGCAAGCATAATCGTCGTGAGGTTCCACAGGGAATCCAGGCGATCATCCAGTTGTTTTTGTATCGCTTTTTGCCCTTCCTCCAGACGGACAAGGCGCTCGACGATCTCGCGATCGGTAATCCGCGGCGCGATTTCCACAGCAAAGGGGGTATCGGAGATCGTCGAGGCAGCAAGTAATAGCAAGTAGATAAGATGGTTTTTCATAACAGCTGAACGAAGTTGCTATGCGGAGGAAACGGTGGCATCCGATAAGGCTTGGAATGTAACCTCGCGCCCTTGCTCGAAGCTTAAGGAAGCGCTTGTAATCATTAATATAGTCTCCGAAAACTTCAATCCGCCGAGCCCGTGGCGGCCCAATCCACCAGGCTTAGCTGGTAGTGGTTGAATTCCTCGAGGTCACCAGCGCCCGGCACTCTCCCGGACGCAGCTCATAGGAAAAGGGCTCCGGGAGAAACTCCATCCGGTCCGAAGGGGATACATCACGCAGAGGCGCCCCGGCCTGGACATACTGCCGGAGATTGTCCACGTAGAAGTGCTGCCGGTTCCACGGGTCTTTGTTCAAAATGATCAGGCCTTCGTCGGGGGAGCGGGCGGACGCCTTCCACATGAGCAAGATGCCGGGGTTGTCGTATCCGATGACGGTTGTGGGGCAGTCTTCCTGGAAGATGGCGTGGTCCGCCTTGATTCGATTGACATCCCGGATGAAATCGGAAATATCCACGCCGGTGTCTTCCCAATCCTCGGGCCGGGTTTGGACCACGTGCAGCGGTTTTCTGAATCCGAACTCGAAACCCATGGGCATCATGACCCCGGAAGAGAACAGGGCGGAGAACATGTAGCGCTGGCGCATGGCGTCCAGGTTGCCGTCGAATTCCTGGAAAAGCCGCTGGGTGTCGTGGCTCTCCGGGAAGCTGATGGAAGAGGCGCTCTCGCGTATAAGACTGTACTGTTCCAGGAGCCAGGGACTGCCGAAATCCCACCATTTGGAACTGTTGAAGACATAGTCGAAGCCCGCCTGGGCGGTTTCCCGGGTCTGGTCCACGGTGCATCCCAGGGTCTCCGCGGTGAAAACGACATCCGGATTGTCTTTTCTGATGTCATTGATGAGCCGCGACCAGAAATGGCCGGGGATCTGATAGGCCGCATCGCATCGGAACCCGGTAAACCCGAGCCCTATCAGATATTGGACGATCCGACGGCAATACTCGTAGAGCCCGTTGGGGTCCGAGGTGTGTTGAGGATCGAAACGGGCGAGATCCTGCCAAACCACCTTGTTGCCATCTTCCACGCAAAAGGGATGAGAGACACTGCCATCGTGTTCGTGGGCGAACCATTCGGGGTGTTCGCGCACGATATGGGAATCTTCCGCGCAATGATTGATGACGAGATCCACCATCAGCCGCAGTCCCTGTTTCTCCGCCACGCGTCCGATCGCCTTGATCTGTTCTTCCGGGGAGGCCTTGGCGTTGGGATCCACCATCCTGGGATCCATTTGAAAGTAGTCGGCGATGGAGTACAGACTCCCGGAACGGCCCGACCTTTGGATGGGGTTGAAGAAGACCCAGTCGAAACCCATCTCGCGCGCGCGCATCAGATGTTTGGGCCAGTCGGTAAACTTGCCGGCCAGTAACGGAAACAGATTATAGATTCTCATGGAATTTTCCTCCTCCTTCGGGAACTGCATTTCCCCATATAACCCCGCCATGGGGGGTCTATAAAATAGGCTTGTTATTATTATGGTGTTGTTGTTGTTTTTTCGATCCGCCAACCGGACGGGAAGCCGGGTTGGCTCCCCCCGCCACGGAGCAGATCCACCGTCGTCTCGCTCACCGGCAACGTATCGAATTCCTCGGGCGTTACCCAACGCGCCTCCAGGGCATCGTCGCCGGCCGTGGGCCAGCCTTCCACATAATCGGCCAACACATCCGTGATCACGTAGTGATACCGAATCCGGTCTTGGTCATCCCTATCGATGGTATCGAAGATATACACCGGATGACGTGCGCGGATGCGGATCCCCGTCTCTTCCCATATTTCCCGTTCCGCGGCCGCCTGGAACGTCTCGCCCAACCGAATACACCCGCCCGGTATCGCCCAAAGGCCCCGGTTCGGGGGTTGGCTCCGGCGAACCAGCAATACCGCTCGGTTTTTGAATACGACGGCCCCCACCGCTGGGATGGGGCTTGTCGGATAGGCTTGGCTCATGATGCTTTTAACGGTCGGATTTTGGACTGCCCAGAGAACAAAAGTAATTTCTCATTAAACGACCCATGGCAGTTAATGAGGAATTACTGCGGGCGGCATTTTTGCACATACTCGGGTTTTTCACCACACTTAGCCTTATAAGGACTTACGCAAAAAGTAACACATAGTGTTTACGAATTTTTGAGGTAGGTTCTTAGAAGCTGTTTGGAAATTCGCGTCGTAGAGGTGGCGCTCCGATTGTGGCTCCCGCAAGGCGCGATGGGAGCGAAAATCAAGGATTGTAGTGGACGACACGACGCCCAACCACATAACGAACCTCGCCCCCGTCCCAACGCGGCGGGACGCAATTCGGGCAACGCCGCGGTAGATTGCGAATTTCCAAACAGCTTCCAAGGCACCCATCGATTTCCCGCGTCAGTGGTGGGCAATCAGGGATTCCCGCTCCTTCCGGACAATCTCCACCAATTGCGCTCTCTGGCGCTCGGGCACGCGCGCCAGGGCCATGACGCGTTCCGGGAAGTCGGCGGTCGCCGCCAGGGCCTCTTCGATACAGCGCCGGATCCCGGTCGCCGAGAGGCCGAAGGTGCCACCCAAATGGATAAAAAGGGCGCCATGGTCCTTGTATTCGGGGGCGTCGAAGGGGACGGCGCTCACCAGATTATGCCGCGGCCAGGCCCGCATGGGCGCCGGGTCGTACACGGGGGCCAGGCGGCATCGGGACAGTTCCCCCAAGATGGACAGGTTATCCAGATGCAGGTCGCCGTTACCGGTGAGCAGGGCCATCAGGAACCGGCGATAGAGCTCTTCCCCGGTGTCCTTCGGCAGGCCCGCAATCTCCCCAAGGCGCGCGACGATCTCCCCCAGTTCTTCCAGCATGAGATCGCCGGTTTCCCGGAACTGGTGATCGCCGGTGGCAATAATGGAAAAGAGCGACTCCAGGGGGATGGGTTTGCCATCCTCGGTGCGGTCGAAGCGGGCCACGGCGAGGAAATGCAGGGCGTCGTCATCGTAGCGGCGGTAGGTGGGGACTTCGAATCCGGCCTCCCGGTGAACATCCAGGCACAGGGCCTCCAGATCCAGGAGACCCGCGTATTCCGGGGGTTCGATCTTCAGCAGGACGTCCCGCCTTCCGGGGGTCTCGGGGGGAAAGAAGCGAAGCTCGTCCCCCTCCTTGGGGAAGGAGAGGAGCAGTTTCGGGATCATCCCCCCCACCGACGGCGTGGGACCCAGCGCCCCCTCGATGACCTGGGGATCGAAATCCACGCTCTCATCCAGGACCTCGTGTTTCAACATGCGCCAAAGCTCCGAACGCGGACCGGATTTCCGGAGGGGCAGCCCCTCTTGGGGGGCCATCTCCCTGGCCCGGTACCAGGCATCGGCGGTGATGTCGTCGGAGAAGACGTCGATATGCCCAATGCCGCCGTGTCCCCCCATGATGAGCAATCGCCACTCCGTCTCCAATCCCGGCGGCGGCTCCTTCCCCAGTTGCGCCCGGAGCATATCCAGGTAATGCTTCCTCTGGAGATTCCGGGGGGCCTGTCCGGGGATCAGGGTCAGCAACCGGGGAAAGACGGGAATCCGTTCACTGATGGGATACCAGACCGTATCCTCTCCCCAGACCGCCCCATCCCCCAGCAGGCAAAACCCCGCCCGACCGGACGCGAGATAGGCATCCACATAGGTGAAGGACGCCCGGGCCTCGGAGAGCATCAACCCCCCATAGGTAAGGGACTCCCGGGCCTCGGATAACACGAGATCGCCCATTTTCTCCGGCATCCCGGACAACCGGGTCCAGACAACCGCGTGTTGGTTACGCGCCACGGTGAAAAAATACCCCCGCTTTGATGTCGTTGATGAGTTTTTCCCGGGTTTGCCGACCCTCGCTCTGGTGCGGAACGAAGATTAGCCTGAGATCCACCTGGTTTCCCAGGGCCACCAGGGCGGCGACCCGAATATCGCCATACTCCCGCGCCATGTTGAGCTCGGCCCCGGTGAGTCCGGCCTCGGTCACGAGCCGGGTTTCGGACAGACCCCGGCCCTCGGCGGCGGAGAGGACCTGGTCCATGAGTTCTTGGATGTGGTTTGGCATAAGAATTACTTTAACATGGAAGTTATCTTGCCTATGATGCCCCAACGGTAAGTTCCGGTTTGATTTTGTCGCGGATGGTGTTGGACACCTTCGTCAGCACGCCCTCCATGGCGTATTTCATCCCCCCGTGAATAATCCCCTGGGCGCGGATGGTCTGACCGCCCCCCAGTTCGTCCTTTTCCAGCAGGATGGCGTCGTAGCCGGCCCGAACGGCGCGATTGAGGGTCCACAGCCGCCACGCCGCCGCCGAGAATGATGAGATCCACCGTGATGTCCTTAGCGCCCCACGCGACTTCTTCCCACAAAACTCAAGGAAACCTTACCCCGTGCGCCGACGGCCCCTTGGGCCGGAACGGGGCCGGGTCGATGGTCGGTCCGCCGACCCTCGACCCGGCCAGGGCAAGGGGCCGGCGCTCTTCCCCGGGGGAAGCGGCCCTATTTGTCCGTAACTTGTCCACAAGGCCTTGATAGTCGTTGTATTCCCATGAAATCCACCTCGCATGGATCACCACTCATGAAGGTCATAACATCATCCATGATGACTTAATGATGACGTATAAGGTTTTATATACGGGATATAAAATTTAATTTATAAAAAATAAAGTCTCATCTATCGCATATAAATAGTCATATACGATAGATGAGACTTTATATGTGTCGAATAAAACTTAATCCACCCTACATAAGGCTTCATGTATTATGAATAAAGCCTTATGTAGGGTGATTGAGGCTACTAAAGGGGATATTTCAGGCCTCCAGCGCGCGGATTGAGGGTTCCAAACCTCACGCCGAGGCACCCCGCGCGCGGTCCGAAAGCCGAACCCTCCGCCCCTGGAGTAACGATACGGGGTCTCGAAAAGAAGGGGTATCCCGAAACCGGGATAAGGGGGGTACGGTAGCGGGAAATAGGGTGAAAAGCAAGCCGCTCGCCACGAAGGGGGGGATTTTCAGTTGGCGTTATCGAAGCCCCGAAGGGGCTAAAATAGGGAACTATATACAACATTGCCAGCCAACATCGAGAATAACCGTTGATTCGGTTTCCGGAATGAAAGGCGTGAGAATCCCGGGCATGGCCCGCGCCTACAAGGGACGCCCTATCCCGTAGGAGCGGGCCATGCCCGGGATTGGGCCAGCCCATGGCCAGTCATGTATAGAGTTCCCCTAAAATACATAGCCCCCTCGGGGGCATGAAGCCATGAAAATTCCAAACCGAGACACCACCGGAAATACCCATGCTGGATCCGATGGGGTAATCCGAAACCGGATCGAGAACGCCCATGCCGATAAATCATATAAATCCTGAATGCCTCGAGACCCTATGGGTAGAATACGCCTGGCTGGCGCCTTTGGTCCTCTATGCCGCCTACCTGGGGCGGTACTTCCTCGTGAGAAGACCGCTCCGGACCGGTCTCTACAATGATCTGGTCTCGGACTTGCATGAACCGGAGGGACGCGAGGCGGCCATCGGGAAGATCGGCGCCCCCAACCGCTGGCGCACCTTCTATCGGGATTCCCTGGATGGCCTGCCGGGGTTTTTCGATCGCGTGTTCGGGGAGGGGGGGGGTGGGATTCGGGCGTGTTGCATGCCTGCCGGTTTTGGGCCCCGGGAGAGGCCGATATCCGTCACCTCAGCCATTCGATCCTGAGCACGAACGCCTGTCTCAAGGGCTCGAACTCCTTTCGGTCCGCGGTCAATAATGCGGCGTTCAGCAAAATTGCCTGGGCGGCGGCGAATGCATCCGCATAGGCTATTCGCCAGCGGCTTTTCAATTCGCCGACCGCGTAGATCATTTCATCGCCAACCCTGTCTTCGAAGCGAATCGGCAGACGCCTGATGTATTCGTAAGTCTCCCGGGCGGAGGCCACATCGTTCCGTTTCAGGATGTCGTAATAGACTTCGCCCAGGTTGATGTTGTGCATGACCAATTCGATTTCATGATTGCGCGCATCGAGCAGCAGGCGTTGGAAGAAATCCGATCCGTCCTCATCGAATAGATAGGCAATCAATACGCAGGCATCGATGACAAGGGCCGTCACGACCGGTATTCCTGCTCGATCTCATCCTGTTTGTCCCGCATAAACAGCGCCGTTCCGCCTTGTTTGCCTTTTAGCATGCCGCGCACTCGGTAAATCGCATCTTCTTGCGCCGACGCCTCGCCGCTGCGTTTCTCTTCTATCGAAAAAGCAATCAACTTTTCCACGCTATCGAGCGGTGTCAGCGCCAATGCCTGCTCGGCCTTTTGTAGAACATCCGGGTGAAGCGTTATTACAGTGGACATCCCGATACCTCCTCTTGTTTTCGGGTACACTCTACCCTATTTGGGGTAGAGAAATCAGCCGCGCATTCTGGGCGCGGCCCTTGCCATAACCAAAAGGGCCATCACCGATGCCGAATCCGATGGGATAATCCGAGACTGAATCGAAAACGCCCATGCCGATAAATCCTGAATGGCTCGAGACCCTATGGGTAGAATACGCCTGGCTGGTGCCTTTCGTCCTCTATGCCGCCTACCTGGGCAGGGCAACCGAATGAAACTGTTTTCCAATTGCCATTGACGTATTTTGTTGCCG
>CAZQHJ010000059.1:0-12974 GCA_964593225.1 uncultured Thiotrichales bacterium | reverse complement strand
GGCAACAAAATACGTCAATGGCAATTGGAAAACAGTTTCATTCGGTTGCCCTGCGCCGAGAGGCTGTGAAAAAATCTCCACTCTCCTGCGGCAAATCCCTGAATGGGAGCCCGCTGCGCTTCGGAAGGTGTGAAATCTCATCATGTAGCCCGTTACACCTTCCGATTTCACACCTTCCCTCAGCCTTGCCGATCACAATTGGATTACTGCCTCGCTACGACCGGGGATTTTCAGACACACTCTAAAATAATGGCCCGTTCGAGATATCCATGATCCTCTCTCCTCGGGATCGGAGTGAAAAGAAACGATTAAAGATCGATTCCGAATCGCGATCCCAACCCCGATGGAAAACGCGGAGGATAAATTTTGCATGCCATCATCTACAGACAGCGACAAAACCAGGAGCTCGGAACTGTCAAATGAACCAATCGTTCATACCGCATTCCGCCTGGGCGATCAGACAGCCGGAATAGAACAAACGGCCAGGGCGATCCCCCTACGCCCGCAAACGGCGGGAAAAGTCACCTGGGAAGACAACGCCGTCCGGGGATTACGGGGGTTTTTCCTGGGCAATCCGGAAGTGCCGGGCCCGGAGGAAGCCGTCGACGGGCGATATTTACCTGCTTTTCTTAGTCCTTATCGGGATGGACCGGTCCTGCGTCATGATTACCCGCTCTTCCTTGCTTCTTCCATCGATACAGTCCAAATGGATATCCAATCCACTCTTAATGCCTTGCCGATTACACAGGACCGTAATAATGGCGTCTTTCCGCTACCGGGGCTCTTTGACGATCGCATGGGGAGTTTTGCAGAAAAACCTAAACAACTGTTGAAAGAGAATCTGGCCCGGTTGGAAAAACATATCGTCGAGATTGTTGCCGATAGCAATGCTAGCGGCGACAGAGCTCCGCGGGACGCGGACACGGTACTGGAGCAAGCCATACAGACGCTGCTTTCCTCTGTACATCTTGGAGACCAACGACGGGAACAACTGGAAACGGGGTTATTTCAACTTAAAGAAGAGATGCCGGCGGGGCATTTTTTACCGTTTAGTCGACGCGCGCCATTGCATATGCTGGCCCACATGGCCAAACGCCGTTTCCGCTTACAACACGCGCGGATCCTGATGCAGGTGGGGAACCTCGTCGGTGAGCTAAACGCCCTACTGGAAATGGAGAAAAGCAAATCCATCGAATCCATCGAGCCTCGAATGGTCCAGGACAGCATCGGTCCTGGAGGGAATCGTTTTCTGGATCCCCTTGCGTTATCCAATCTGATGGATCACAGCCACGGATCGAAAGTCATGTCTCCGGCGCGGCGCCAACGCATTCAGGAAACTCTGGAGATCTTGGAAAATGAACAGATAACCAATAGTCGGTCACCGCAGTTGACCCTCGTGCACGGCGCCACTGTGCGCGGCGCATACGGATTGGCGGACGATCATCTGTCGTCGGATCTGTCCGGGGAATGGACGCTTCGTGAGTCATCGAATCCCTTTCCGACGGCAAGGGTTGTTTTCGATGAACAGGTAAAGTGGCTGATCCGGGTCGCGCGCGCCATGCGGATCGCGACCATCGAGTTGGAGAATACCTACGATCCCAAGGTCCACGACGCTTGGTTCTCAGGTTTCGATTGGCGTGCGTTGTCGGAATCCGAATCGAAACTGGCGCCGGTAGTGCTGGTAATCGATTCCGCTTCGAATGTAGCCCGCAATGAACTTGTCGGATTATCCCGCCTGTTACATGCCGATCGGCCCATACAGGTGATTCTGGAGACACAACCTGGCGTGGATCCGGGAGCGGAAAATGAGGAACCTGCCGCCCTCGACAGTTTTACGGCGTATCGCACGGAGTTGGGTTATCTCGGCGTCAGTCATCGCCAGGCGGTTGTCACGCAATCCTCCGCCACGCGCCACCAACACCTGCTGGCGGGGTTCGACATGGCGCTTCGCACACGGCGGCCCGCCCTGCACCTGTTAGGCGCTTGCTATCCCGGGAATGCGGAACAATCACTGCCACCGTGGCCCTGGCTCTTCGAAAGCGCGGCGGTGGAGAGTCGCGCCCATCCGCTCTTTCAGTATGACCCCACGTTCGGCGGGAAATGGTCGGTTCCGTTATCCCTTGCGGATAACCCCCAACCGGAGATCGACTGGCCGGGTTATCCTTTTCAATACCGCACCGAGGACGGCGCCGTGACGGACATGACCATGACGTTCGGGTTCGCCGACTATGCCTTGCTCGATCCTCACTGGTGGCGGCATTTTTACCCGGTACCGGATATCCTGGATGCAAGGGAGATCATCCATCTGGATGATTATTTGGCCCTGGAGCCCGAACACAGAGGCAATCGGTTGCCCTTCGTTTGGGCCGTGCACGATGACCAGCGCACCCGGGGGGGACAGTTGCGTCGCTTGATCGTATCGGCAACGCTGGTCGAGGCTTGTCTCGATCGCCGTGAATTCTGGCGTACGCTGCAGGCCCTGGCCGGCGTGCGTAACCGCCATGTGGAGTCCGCGGTGGCAAAGGTCGAGGCCAGAGCAGAGGAAAATATCGAGGCGCAACGGGTACTGCTCGTGACGGAACACAGGATAGCGCTGGAAAAGGCGCGGAAAGAGGCCGGTGCCGATGCCTTGCGGCGATTGACGCAGACCCTGTTGGGCATGGACTTTACCTCGGTGTCCGGTCCATCCCATGACGACGATCGCGAAGTGGGCACCCTACCATCACAGGCCTCATCGCCGACGCCCTTGCCGGCCGTGGCGCATGTCCCCACCGCGGGCCAAAAGGGGGAACACCAGCGAGCCCATGAGACCGAGGAATCGGAGATCGATGCCGGGGCCCTTGGAGCCGACACCGAGCCGTGGATCGATACCCCCCTTTGCACCAGTTGTAACGAGTGTATCGAACTAAATCCAAGGTTGTTCGTTTATGACGATAACAAGCAGGCGGAAATCGGGGATCTTGCGGCAGGGACACACGACGAATGGGTAGCCGCCGCCGAGGTATGTCCTGCCCAGTGCATCCACCCGGGTCATCCTCACCAAGTCTGAATGCAGCCGTTGAAAGTATATTTCTCATCAACAGGGAAACCATGTAAAATGCGCCCCGCTCATGGGATTCAAGGCCTGTTTCTGAATGACAGGGACGGATGAGCGAAGGGTTTGTCTTCCCTCTTGCCGCATCGGGTAAATCTCCGAACAACTTCCCGCGCGGCGGGGCTGTGGATTTTGCCAAGCAAAATCCTCCCACACGGGGCCGTTAGCTCAGTCGGTAGAGCACCGGACTTTTAATCCGTTGGTCGTGCGTTCGAATCGCACACGGCCCACCCAAGCAAATCCAAGGCCTACGTTCGGGATTCCGGCGTAGGTCTTTTCGTTTGTCTCATTCCCGTATCATCCCGCCCAAAAACCTTTCGGGTTACACCCCCTTCGACCGATCCTGCTTTATCCATGCGCACTGGATGCATCCGCCATGGGCGTGTGCGTAACGCGCCACCATGACCATTGAACCGGCATCCTCGACATTGAAAGAAAACCACCCCATGCCCCAACCCGATCCCCCCATCGCTACGCGCCTGGCCGCCCTGGCCCGGGGCCTGGAACAATCCGGCGGTGGCTCGAAACAAGGAGATCCGGCGCAAGTGGCCGCCTTCCTCATGCGCGCCATCTTCACCCTATTCGCCGAGGACGTGGGCCTCATCGAGAACCGCGCCTTCACCGAACTCCTGGAATCCCTCCGTGAGACCCCGGAACACTTCGTCCCCCTGGTGGAAGAACTCTGGCAAAAGATGAACACCGGCGGATTCTCCACCGCCATTCGCAAGAAACTCCTCCAATTCAACGGCGGTCTCTTCGCCGATCCTTCTACCCAATGCCGCACACGACGATATCTTTCGATCATGCTCCTTCCGAGAGTCGATGCGTTCTAGTGGAGCCATGCCGCCATGGGCTGGTAGGATATGCAAACATCGTATAACTTTATTGTTGTCGAATGCTTTAGACTGACGAACCAACCCCGAAAGAAGCAAGACTCCGTTATTTTATCCCGATGCCGAACGTCAATCCGAAAATCCTCATTTGGGCACGGGAAACCGCCGGATTCAGTGTCGAACAGGCGGCAGGGAAGCTCCAATTTCGAGACACGAAAGCAATCACCGCCACACAGAAACTGTCAGCTTACGAAAGCGGTAAGCCTCCCTCTCGCGCCTTGCTTGCTAAAATGGCAAAGCAGTACCGCCGCCCCTTGCTGGTTTTCTATATGCCTTCGCCCCCGAGAAAGGCCCATAGAGGAGAGGACTATCGAACGCTACCTTCCGACATCGACCCCGCCGAGGAGGCGATCGTCGATGCATTGGTCAGGGGCATCAAGGTTCGGCAAGGCATATTGAAGGAGGCCTTGCTCTCTGAAGGAGACGCGGAAAAACTGCCATTCATCGGCGCTTATTCCATGGATAGGGGTGTGGCCGGTCTTGCCCGGGAAATCTCCAGCACGGCTGGCTTCGATCTTGGTGAATACAGGGCCGCCGCCACGCAAAACGATGCCTTCAAGTACCTGCGCGCGCGTATGGAAGGGTTAGGGATTTTTACCCTGCTTGCGGGGAATCTGGGTAGTTATCATACAAATCTGAGTCCAAGCGTTTTTCGCGGATTCGCGCTCTCCGATGAAATAGCCCCGTTCGTTGTCATCAATGACCAGGACGCCAAAACCGCTCAATGCTTTACCTTGTTGCATGAAGCCGCGCATCTATGGCTTGGCGCAACGGGGATAAGCGGTGGAACGGGAGGGCGGAAGATTGAACGATTCTGCAACGATGTGGCATCCGAAATACTCTTGCCGGATTCGGATATGCCGCGTGATCTTCCGGTTCCGGGTACGTCCGATAACCAACGTTTGATGGCCTCGATAGATGCGTTTGCCAGTCGGCGTAAGATTAGCCCCGGTATGGTCGCTTATCGATTACTCCGGCGCGGTATCATCGAGCGGTCGAGTTTCGAAACACTCACAGCAATGTTTCATGAGCGGTGGAGAGATAGCCGGAATCAAAAACAAAAAGCAAAGGGAGGCCCCTCCTATTACGTGGTTCAAAGGTCTCGGCTCGGGAATGCTCTGTTGAATACGGCGCAAAGAATGCTGGCATCAAAAGAGTTATCCACGACACAAGTCGGGACTCTTTTGGGCGTCAGGGCGCTGAAGGTCGGGAATCTCTTCTCCGGGGGCGGGCAGGCTGCCTGAATGACCGACGTTGCACACGAAGTTAACATATCTGCTCGACGCCAATACCCTCATCGACGCCAATCGGGACTACTATCCGTTTCGGCGTGTTCCCGAATTCTGGGCATGGTTGAGTCACCAGGGGACCGTCGGGAATATCAAGATCCCCATCGAGATATACGAAGAGTTCGAGGATGCCAAACGCAAGGACGGAAGCCGGGATAAACTGGCGGAATGGGCGGCCTGTCCCGACGTGAAGGCGGCGTTGTTATTCAGCGAGGAGGCGGACCCGGAACTCGTGACAACCGTGACAATCGAAGGTTACGGCGAGAATCTTTCGGATACGGAAATCGAAACCATCGGCCGCGATCCTTTTCTCATCTCCTATGCATCGATGGATGAAAAGAACCGTACCATCGTCACCACGGAAGTCTCCAGACCGAGCAAAAAGGGTGCCAATAGGAAGATTCCGGATGTCTGTCATGATCTGAACATTCGTTGCATCCACAACTTTCAGCTCTTGAACGAATTGGACTTCCGGACGTCATGGCGGGAAAGGGCGGCGTGTTCAAGACGCGCCTACCATGCAGACCGTTCCCCTTTCGCACCCTCCCAGTCGGTTACCGACAAGCGCGGGTTAACGTAACGTTGTTTCCATGGGCGAGGCAGACAACCATGAACAACGTCTCTTCTTCGCCAACCTCTGACGGGCGGGATGAATATCCCAAGGTGACGCAAGTGGATCTGGACCGCGCGCGATTTCGCGTCGGACTCGAACCCGCGCCACGCAAGCAATCCATCACCCTTTCGCTGGACACGAACCTCGTCGACTATTTCAAATCCAAGGCCGGAGAGCGGGACTATCAAATCCTGATTAACGAAACCTTGCGCCAAGCAAAGGAGCGCGAAGAGTTGGAAGGGACAGTAACGGCGGGTCATTAGCGAGAAATCACGAGGCGAAACGCGTCGCTCGACCGCTAAACAAACTCAGAAGGCTGGATCGCCGCGCATCCGCCATCGGCCCTGGGAGCGCCGATTTCCCGCCAGCATCTCCCGGAAAATTCCTGAACGCGGCCTTGCCGGATTGGTCGTCGCGCGGGCGTCCGTAGCGCGGGCGTCTCCCCTGCATCCCCCGCGCGTTGCGATATCATGCAGCCGAGGACGGCCGCGCTACCAAGGCCCCGCCTCCGCGCGGCGACATCCAACCGCCCGAGCCCGTCTTGCGCGAATTCCGCAACATCGAAAACCGGGACGCGGTGTTGGCCTGGGCGCGCGTCGAGACCGAGCGCCACGAGGACGGCGCGCCCGTGACCCGCTGGGACGGACGGACCTTCAAGATCCACCCCGTGACCGGCGAGCCGGTCCCCGACGAGACCGCGCGGGTGGCGGTGGAACGGTACATCGGGCCGAGGAAGGCCCAGTGGCCCGAGGCCGATTTCGTGGTGGGGAACCCGCCGTTTATTGGCACCGCTCGGATGCGCGCCGCCCTGGGGGATGGGATGGTTACGCGGAAGCGTTACGTAGTTTACGTTTATCCCCTTAACTGCGAAAAAACGCTAGGATACGGGAATGAATATTCCATTCTTCACCACATCTCATGGCGTTCTCTATAGCGCCGATTGCCTTGATATCCTTGGGCGAATGAAGTCCGGGGTTATCGATACCATATTTGCCGACCCGCCTTTTAATATGGGGAAAGACTATAAAAATGGCCACAACGATTCTGTTCCACAGAACGAATTTCTGGAATGGTGTCGCGATTGGATTTTGGCATGTTGCCGTGTTTTGAAACCGGGCGGGGCATTTTTTCTTTATGCTATCCCGGAACTTGCCATACAGTTCGCCAACATCATGGGCGGGGAGTTGACATTCAGGCACTGGATTGCGCTGACCATGAAGGGTACCTATCCAAGAGGCAATAAACTCTATCCGGCGCATTACGCGCTTCTTTATTACACTCGTGGAACACCACGGGTTTTCAATAAACTGCGTCTTCCGATTCCGGTTTGTCGGCATTGTGGGAAAGAAATCCATGACTACGGCGGACATCGGAATAAAATGAATCCGGCGGGTGTCAATTTGACCGATTTCTGGACCGACACCTCACCGAATCGCCACAAGAGATTCAAGGTTCGTCAGGGAGTCAATGAGTTGAAGCTTATCATCCCGGAACGAGCAATCCTGATCTCGACCGATCCGGGCGACATCGTGCTCGATCCATTTGGCGGTGGCGGATCTACATATCAAGCGGCGGAAAAACATTCTCGCAACTGGATCGGCATCGAGCTTTACGACACGAATCACATCCGAAAGCGTATCGAGGAAAATTTCCCGCTTTTTGCTTCTCGGGAACCGGAATTCCCTTTCGAGGATTTATTCATCCATGAAAATCAGCAACCTCGATTTTTACGGCGGGTCGAGAGAGAAAGTTTGCCGGCTTGGGTTAGCGCACCTCTTTCTTGAACTCCAGGAAATTCTAATTTCCACCAGGATTCGCATCCTCGATAGGAAGCAGGAAAATGGCGCGGGTCGGGTCCGAGAGCTTATCAATGAACGGTTCCGGGAATATGAAGATTGGATTCAATCGAAATCCGGGGATATCGACTGGGTTAAGAGGTTGAGATTCAATCAAACGATCGTTTCGAGGCTTGGCGTCGAGGTTCAGGTATCAGGTAGAAGTGATCTCCTAGCAAGAGATATCGTACACATCCGCAATAATCTCCAGGACAGCCATATAGATGCTGGCGTGATTGTCGTTCCCTCGGATGCATTCGAATACTTCCTGACGGATCGCGTGGCAAATTATAGCTATGCGGTTCGTTACGTTGAAGAAGAGCTAAGAGAGGCGCAATCCTATCCGATCATTTTAATTGCCGTGGAGCACGATGGTTTTTCGGACGAACCACTTCCCAAAAAGATGACCAATAAAGGAAAGAAGTCATAACTCGCCCAACAAATCGACGCCTGCCCCGCAAGCGCCAGCAGGCCCAACACCCCGATCTCACCCTCACCGACATGTATAATGTCCTGGAGAAGCGGCGCCGGATAGATTACCCACAAGGGGCGGACGCCGCCGGGGGGGGCAGGGCTCACCGTCCTCCCCTGAAAAGACCATCGCCACTCGCCAGGAGCCCATCACCCCGAATGCCCGGACCATTTCCCGGAGCGCCAGGGCTATCTTACTGAGTTCCTGGACCATTATCCCGGATGTCCGGGCAATTATTACAAGTACCCGGCTGATCTCCCGGAGTGTCGGGACGATTCTCCAGGATGCCCGAAGGATTTCCCCAAGCGTCGGGGTCGTTCCCAACAGTGACGGGCCGATTCCAGCCTGTAATGGGCAATTGCCAGCGGACGAGGGGCAACGGGAAATAGCGGGGGTAGGATCGCCAGCGTCTGGGGAGCATTGCCAACCCTCGGTGGGCGACGCTCCCCCGTTCCAGGGGAGCGTCCCATCCCAGGAAACCCTCGCCCCCGGGGAAATATCCATCCATGAGCAGGGCCTCGTCTCCGTCCTGGGGCAACGCCACGACCACCTGGACCGGGGGGTCAAGGGCGCGCAAACCAAGGGCGTGTCGGAGATATTGGAGACCCTGGCGGCCCTGGGGCAGGCCGGGCGGAGGGGACCCGGGCGTTATCGGGCATGAATTGCGCATAAACCGGGGGGCCCGTTTGTGCGCGGAAAAGAAGGCGGGGTAAACTGGCCATGGGGCCCTCCCGGAGGGCCGGGCATTTTTCCACCACTTGGAGGTTATTATGAAGACATGGGCAAGATTACTATTCGGTCTTTTCGTCATGGGGACCCTCGCCTTTCCCGCATCGGGCCACGCGCAAAAAGTGCTGAAGGCCCACGGCCCGGCGCCGGATGGCGGCTCCTACACGGCGACCATCGCGGTTTCCAAGATGCTGGAGAAGCACACGGAATTTCGCATGCAGATCCAGGCGGGCCAAACCGGCACCAAGTCCATGGTCCAATTGGCGCGGGGCAGGATCGATTTCACCCTGATTCCCGTGAATGCCGTGACCCTCATGCGCGAGCGAAAGGCCATGTATCGGAAGCTGGAGAGCGCTCCGGCCCTGGCGGCGAAATTACGGGGGCTGATGGTGTGGGAATGTTGCAGTTGGCACTACCTGGCCTATGCCGATACCGGCATCAAAAGCTTTGGGGATTTCAAGGGCAAGAAGATCTATACGGGCCCGCCGGGGAGCGTGGCGAAACATATCCTAGAGGGGATGATGGGCGCCACGGGACTCCAGGCCGGGGAGGACTACACGCCGGTGAATCTGGATTGGGGGTCCGGCGGGCAGGTCTTCCGGGATCGCAATGTGGATGTCCTGATTCAGGCGGCCCCCATGGGCTCGCCTGTCATCGAGCAGTTCGCGGTGAGTCGGAAGGTCCGGATTATCGGTCTGCCGGATATGGATAAGACGCCGAAACTGAAAGAGATGCTGTCGGCTCCGGGCAGCGATGTGGGCATCATACCGCCCGATACCTACAAAGGCGTGGTGAACGAGGCGCCGGTGAAGGTGCTTTCCATGCGCCATATGGGTGGGGTGGGTCTACATGTGGACCCGGATATCGTTTACGCGATGACCCGGGCCATTTGGGAGAACATGGAGGAGTTTTACGCCTACGGCGCGCATCTCAGGAAAGTGAACAGGGCATTGGTCTTCAAGTCCATGAACATCCCGTTGCATGTGGGGGCCTATCGCTACTACAAGGAAAACGGTTTCGAGATCCCCGAGGACCTCATCCCGCCGGAGGCGGAGTGACCCCTTGTACGATTGTGCGTTTCCATGCGCCCCATGGGTGGCGGCCCGGCGAGTCGGGCCGTCGCCCTGCCGTTACCGCTTCCCTTCCGACAACACCCGCGCGGCGATGATCCCGGCAATCAAGCCGAAGAGATGCCCCTCCCAGGAGACATGCCACCGAGTGGGTAATACGCCCCAGATGAGCCCGCCATATAACAACACCGTGATCACGGCCACGGCCAGGGAGGCCAGTCGACGGTCGTACCAAACCCGGCCCACCAGGAAACCGAAGTACCCGAAAACCAGGCCGCTTGCGCCGATGTGGTAGGATTCGCGCCCGAGGAGCCATACCGCGCCCCCCCCGATGAACACGATGATCCCGGAGGCCATCAGCCAGGTTCCCACGCCGCGCAGGCTCACCAGGGCGCCGAGCACCAAGAGCGGTACGGTATTGAGGGCGGCGTGCATCAAGCCCGCGTGTAGAAAAGGGCTCAGCGGGATGCCCATGAGGCCCTGGGGCGTGCGGGGCAGGATGCCCAGGGCGGACAGACCATGTCCCGTGAAGAGGTTGACGATCTCGATGACCCAGATGAGGATAACGAAGAGGATCACCGGACCGAATCGGGTGGAGAAGAGGCTGGAAGGAGGCATGATGGACTCTTTAAATATCGTTGGTTTTTTGCCGAGGACACTGAAGCGGCCCTGGTGAATTCTAGTGGTTCGTCAATCTGATAATTTAGGATACTGGAGTTTGTTTACATGCCGAAGTAGAAAAGCTGGCTTAATCCGGCATCCTAATTTATCTCATGGACAGACCACTAGGCACCCGAGAGGAGAAAATATACCCACTATGTCAACCATTCTGATTACCGGCGCGAATCGGGGCATCGGGCTGGAATTGGCCCGTCAGTACGCCAATGGCGGCTGGACGGTGCTCGCCTGCTGCCGTTCTCCCGAAAAGGCTGATGAACTGAACACCCTGGCGGCGGGATTCCGTGACAGGGACGACGCCGAGGCCGACGCCAAGGCCGACGGCGGGATCCGGGTGTACCCACTGGATGTGCGGGATGCCGCCCAGCGCGCCGCCCTTGCCGCGGGGCTCGAAGGTCACCCCATCGACATCTTGTGCAATAACGCCGCCATTTCCGGCGACTGGGATGCCCAGGGCTTCGGTGGGTGCCAGGCGGATCCCTGGCTGGCGGTGCTCCACACCAACGTGATCGCGCCCATGCTGATGACCCAGGACTTCGTGGAAAACGTCGCCGCCAGCCCTCGCCGGCTCATCGTGAACATGAGCAGCCGATTGGGCAGCTTCCCCAACGCCTTCGACGATTGTTATTTCTACTGCTCCAGCAAGGCCGCGCTGAATAAGGTCACCCTGTCCTGCGCTCGGGACTTGGCTCGGCGCGGGATTACCGTCGTGGCCCTGCATCCGGGCTGGGTGCGCACGGACATGGGCGGACCCAACGCCGCGCTTTCCGTGGCGGCCTCCGTGGTCGCCCTGCGGAAAAACCTGGCGGGGATCACCCTTTCGGATTCGGGCCGTTTCATGGATATGGATGGCACCACGATCCCGTGGTGACGGCCCGTGGTGACGAGATTTCGGCGGCGTTGCGCCTCGGTCTTTCCCGATGCGCTCAATAGTTGAAATCGGTGATGAGATCGTACAGGGGGCCCAGGACCGAGATCATCACCCAGCCCAATAAGATGCCCAGCACGACGGTCATGGTGGGCTCGATCAAGGTCCGTAGGCGCGCGATGGATTCCCTCACATCCCGATCGTAGAAATAGCTGACCTTTCGCAAGGCGACCTCCAGCGCGCCGGTATTCTCCCCCACCCGCAACATGCGAAGCACCAACGGCGGGAAGAGCCCCCCCTGCTCGAATCCGGCGCTGATCCCGGTGCCATGGGCGATGTGATGCCCCGCGCGCCGGGCGGCTTCCTCGATGGCCTTATTCCCCACCAGGGATTGGCTGATCCGAATACATTCGAGGACGTCGATGCCGGAGGCGTACAGCAACGCGAAGTAGTTGGTGAACCGGGAGAGGATAATCTTCTTCCGGATTGGCCCTATCACCCAGACCTTGAGCGCCAGGGTGTCCATAAAAAAGCGCGCGGAGGGACTGACCCCCATCAGGACCTTCACGGCGACGGCTCCCAGCACGGGTCCTGTGAGTATCAAGGGCCAATAGGCAACGAAGACATCCGACACCGTGATCAGGAGCCGGGTGTGGGCGGGCAACGTTTGTCCCATCATTCCGAAAAAGGCGATGAGTTTCGGCACCAGGTAGGTCATGAGAAAAAAGACCATGGCCACCACCACGGTGCCCACGATGACGGGATACAGGAATAATTTTTTGACCTGCGCGGCGGTCTCGTCGATCCATTTCAGGTTCTCGGTGATGTCGCGCAGCACTTCATCGAGTCGACCGCCGGATTCTCCGGCCCGTATGGTCGAGACGACCGTCTTGTCAAAAGTGCGCGGAAACGCTTCCATGGCATCGGACAGGGTCTTGCCGCCCTCAATGGATTCGATCAACATGGCAACCACCTGACGCAGCCCCGGGTCTTCCGCAGAATCGCGCAGATCGGCCAGGCCCTCCAACAGGGGCACGCCGGCGCTGATCAGTTGTTCCAGGTGAAAGCAAAACGCGATCAGTTCCCGGCGTCCTACCTTTCCAATCCGGTGTATCCCCGAATTCATCCTTCCGGGGTTTACCACCCTCCATCGGATGAGATCGAGGCCCATACGTTCAAGACGAAGCTCCAAATCCATGGCGCCGCCCGCCACCATTTGCCCGGAATGGGCCTTTCCCCGCGCATCCACGGCTTTATAACGTAATAATGGCACAATCCGGCCCCGTATTATTTTGCGTAAAACGATACGATTTAAGTTTTATCGATGATTCTTATCCCGGATATTCTATACCCGATGGATGTTTCCAATGGTTCCTGAATTCAACTTGTAAGTGCAACTAAGTGCAACTCATCAGTTCGGAATAGAGGGCAAG
>CAZQHJ010000058.1:0-13260 GCA_964593225.1 uncultured Thiotrichales bacterium | reverse complement strand
TATCAAGCTAAAACATCTTTATCCAAAGTTATTAGATTGATAGACCACTAGTGGTTCGTCAATCTGATAATTTAGGATACTGGAGTTTGTTTACATGCCGAAGTAGAAAAGCTGGCTTAATCCGGCATCCTAATTTATCTCATGGACAGACCACTAGATTTAAGGCTGCTTGGAACGATTCCTTTCGTTCTAATATCTTGTCTCATCAGTGATTATCATTCGGTCGCCCTGGGCCGTCGCGGTAGACCGGGGAATTTTTAGACACGCTCTCAGTCTGTTCCATCGCCAAAAATCCGTTTTTCGGGTACCCTCTTATTTCTCCTGATTTTGTTGGTTGTTATCGGTATCTTCATCTTCCCAATCGCTTTGAACGAGTTCGATCTGCGGGTCGTCCCAGGCGCCCTTGATGGTGTACTGGTAGGCGAATACCTTGTCGAAGAAGGGCTCGTCGAGCAGGTGTTGGGCGATGCCGATGGCCGCCAGGGGGATGCCCACCGTCGGCAAGGCAATACTGGCGGCGGTGACTTTCGGGATTATCGTGGCCACTTGATCGTAACTTTTATCCACCAGTCCCGTACTGCCCGTGATGCCGATGCGCAGGGTTGCCCCATCCACGAAGAAATCGGTTGTCTCGGCCTTTCCCTGGACAATCTTGAATTTCCCCACCATCCGATCATAGACGAACCCTTTCTTATGGAGTTCCCGGAAGTCCAACGATAATCGCCGGGGAAGCTGCGTGACGCTGAGTAGGCCGAACACCCGTCCGGGGGTGCCGGGGTCGATGGCCAACAGGCGCCCGTCCTCGGCCTTTAGGTGGAGGACGCCACTGATTCGGGCCAACTCGAACTGTGCCGGAGAACCGGGCCAGGTAGCGTTGAGTCTCAGGCGCGTTTTCCCTTCCTTGGCCACGTTTCCCTCGTAACCGAATGAGGTCAGCAATTTTCCAAGGTCCCGTGCGCGAATGTCGATCTCCAGCCGGGACGAGGATTGATCCGGTTGGGTCAGATGCCGCCATGTCCCGTGGCCTTGTACCCGGAGGTTTTTCGACTCGATATCAATGGTCTTGAACCGCACGCCCTGGGAGGTGCCTTGGGTGATGATTGGTGCCAGTTCCAGTCGAGTCTTCCCGAATGGGCGCGTTTGGTAGGTAAGCTTGCCGCAGGTAAACCGTAGGGAGGGAATATTCCTCGGATCGGCGTCGTTGCCTTGTCCCTTGTCATTGGCTGGCGGCAATTGCAGATGCGCGAAATCGGCCACGATCGCTTCGTTTGTATTGGGCCTTGGCAATCGGACATAGCCGTCCGCCCCATCGCCTTGTATCCGAATATACCAGCGACCGTCATCGGCCGGGCCGGCCCTGAGTCTTACGTTTCGGAAGGTTCGGGCAAACGCGGTGAATTCTCCGACCCGGATGTCGAAGTGCCTGGCCACTCGGCGGGTTTTGGGCCGGGTCCGTTTCGGTTTCGAGGTCGTCTTGGCCGCTTTCGCGTCGGTCTTCGGCGGATCGGAGGGAATTTTTATAGAGAAAGTATCCCCTGGCGCGGTGGACAGGGCCGAGGTTTCGGATGAACCTTGGCCTTCGGTCAACCCCGTCCTGAGCAAGGGAAGCCATTGGTCCAGGGAAAGGCGCTGGGTATGGCCATGGACCCGAATCCCCGCCCTGGCGGGGAGGCTAATGGGGCCCGCGCCCAGGCGGAGCGCCATGCGCCATCCTTTGGTTCCCTCTTCTTCGTGTTTCCCTTCGATGGGTTCGTCCGGCGCGAGGATGCCGGTCAATTGGGGGCCGGTCGGCCCGGACCCGAATCGGATCGTGATGGGCCACGCCGATTCCCCTTTCGACAGCAGCACCTCCGCCTGGAAGGGGCGCGCCAACGGGGGCGGCAGGTCGGCCTCCAGGGCAGAGGTCATCCGGAGTCGCGCCGGTTTTCGGTTGTCCTTTCGTCCCCAGGTATTCGGCAGGTCCAATGTCACCCGCCAGGTTGCCTTGTCCGTGCTATCGGCAATCAAGGGCGCCAAGGACGACGCCACCGACGGGGGTATCTTTTGCAGGGCACTCTTCAACAAGGGATAGGCAAAAAGGGCATCGGTGGTAAGACCCTCTATGGTGAACCGAGTCGCCACTTCCCGGTCCGTTGCGCCTTGCGTTGCTTCCGAGGGCGTTTTTGCGATGGCGAGGGTGACCGGTTGCCCCAGATATCGGGCCGTGATGGCCTGGCCGGCGATGCCATGCTTGCTGAAGGCAAGGGCGCCACGGACTCGGTCAAGGGAGAGATCGGGGGCCTTGTTCTTGCACGTGTCGATCCCGGCGGCGCCAGCCGCGATCCGGGACATGTGGATCCCGATGGTATTGTCGATCAACGCAACCTTCCCCTTTACCCCGATTCGAGTGTGCGATACTGGCAGTGGGAGTTGTACTTGTAAGTCGAGCCGATATTCCCCGGTGCCCTGGATCCCGGTCACGCGGTGCGCATATCGGTCCGACAGGGGGCCCGTTCGTAGGAAGGCAAGCCCTTCATCCAGGGGTCCCACGGTATGCCCATGAACGGTCAACACAGGGGGGGTTGCCATAATATCGGGTATCTCGGCCGTCACTTTCCGAATACTGGCGCCATATACGGAGCCGCTGTCGGCGCTCACCCTCAGGCGTCGGTTATCGAAAACGATATGGGCGGCCAAGGCCTTGAGGGGTGCCCACGCCCTGGCGTATCGAAGGGTTGTATCCGGGGATGTCCTCAACCTGGCCTCGAAGACCCCTTCCCCGTTGTCGAAGGGAAAGTCGGCCGGACGACCGTGAAACAGGATTTGCCCCCGCGCCAGTCGCCCTTGGGGAAAGGTGCGGCGTAGCCATGAGACAAGCGCCCCTTTCATGAGGGTGGTGGGCAGGTATTGGGTCAACCGGTCGAGTTTTCCGTCGTCGATCGCCACGACCAGGCCAAAATCCGGCGAGGCGTGGTCGTCGAACCATTGGCCTGTCCCCGACAAGCGTAGGGTGAGATCCCGGTTTGTCAGCTCTGCGTTCCGGATTCTCAACCGCCAGCCGTGTTGGTTGCGCGAGCTGGCGGCTTGGAGTCGGACGCAGGTGGGTGGCCATTGCCCCTGGGGGGTGGTGAGGACAAGTCGATCCAATCGAAGCCGCCAGTTGTCCGTATCGACCCGGCCAAGCGCCAGTCGACCGGTTATCTTCCGGGCCACGGTCTTGTCGCGTTCGAGCGCGATACAGGACGGGGCCTGTGACGGCAGGCAACGGGGTTTTTCGGATGGGTCGGCAGGATCCTCCGTGTTTGTTGAATCCGCGCTTGTGAGGACCGAATGCCCAAGCGTAAAATTCCCCTCCCCGTATTGGAGCCGCCCCTCGTCCCAGGATGTCCAAAGGCCGAAATTGGCGGTTCGAAGCGTCATCAAGGGCGGCAGGGCGCTTTGCAATAGCGGGAATCGGTAGAGATCCAGGTCCTTGGCGCGCAGAAACAGTGTGCCGGACCAATGAAACGTGGCAGGATCGAGGGTCATGTCGGCGATGCCGGACAGCGGTCCGCGTCCGTCCATGGCGGCATCGGGTCGTCGGGCCTTCTCCGGGGAATAATCGTCGGGGAACACCGTCGCCAGGATCCGGTGACCCGAGTCGGTCTCCCGGATGCTAAGGCGCAAGTTGCGCAGAGAGAAGGAAAGGGCCTCGTTCCCTTCATCGCGCCAGTGGATATCGGCCGATTGTATGTCGATATGGGGTTGTCGCAGCAGCCAGGATAAGAATCCCGTCGCCCTCTGCCCGACACCCGCCAGACGCAGGGTTCCATCGGAATCACGAATGACGGTGCCGGAAACGCCGGAGAGGGAAAGCCTTTTGGTTCGAACCGCGCCGATCTCCCAGGGTGTTTGCCCCCGGAATGTTTTATTCCCCCAAAGCCACGACAGATCGATGCCAAGGCCGGTCCGGAGGGACCGTATAGAAGGGGCCTCCTCGGTGGAATCCGGGAACCGGATATCCTCTACCACCAATTCCGGCGTCCAGCCGCGCCAACTGGCACGCAGGGCGCCGATGGAAACGGCTTGACCCACGGTCGTTTGGAGCCAGTGTTCCACATCGGGGAGGAATCCATCGACGCGGGGCAGCGACAGCCTGAGCGCAACCAGGGATAGGGTGACGAGAAGGATGAGCGCCCAGATGACCGACAGGAATAACGACCGGATACTTTTGCCTGGCAAAATTGTTTTTCTCATCGCGCTGTATGCAAAAGCCGTCTTACCTCCCTAGCTGCGTTGAAAATAGGCTCAAAATGCCCATCTACGCCCTGTAAACTCCGCTTTTTCGCTTTTGCATAGGGTTTCATCGTGAGTGCTTAAGCTATGAATCTTGAAAAAGTCATCTTCGGTTTCTTTATCGTCCTGGCCCTTACGGTCAATTTCGGGTTCGTGATGGGAGAGATCGACAATCCTCTGCACCATAACGTCTACGAATTGTCGGCGGCCATTCTGGTCAATTTCTTCGCGACGGGTCTGAAGCTGGGCGATCGATCCCACATTGGGGCGGTGCTGCTCGCCACGAGCCTTGTGGCGGACTTGCAGCTGATTGCGGCGGCGCTGGTTTGGGCGATCGCCGTGCATGTGGTAGATTCCAGTCTGACCTCCGAGGTCATGGCGAGCATTGTATCACTCACATCGGGGGCGCTGGTGGCGAATATCATCTCCGTGGTGGTATTGGTCATGGATACCATGAACGCCAGGCGGTAAATTGACGGGCGCTCACCGCTTCCACTCGAAAAACCGCGGGGCCGACAAGACGATGGGGTTCGGAGTCGCTCGGCGAAACCCTGTAATCTTTCCGAGTCAAGACACGCTCTTAAGGATCGCCGTGGAGAAAAATCATGATCACGAGCCACGAAGTCTGGAGTTCCGATCTCGAACGGGTCAGCGCCATTGTCCTGCGTTCCATGCGTCGCCCCCTGCTCTTCATGATCGCCGTCTCCGCCATCACGGTCTTCGGGATGGTGCTCATGCCGGGACTGCCGGATGCCCGGGGACAACCCACGCACATGAGCTTTTTTCATGCGGTGTATTTTCTGGGCTACACGGCAACCACAACCGGCTTCGGGGAAATCCCAAGGGAATTCAGCAATGCCCAACGCCTGTGGGGGCTTCTCTCCCTATTCATGAGCGTGGTGGCCTGGGTGTACGCCATCGGCGCCATCGTCGGGTTGTTGCAAAACCCGAATTTCAGACGGGTCGTTCAAAAGCGCCGATTCTCCCTCAGCGTGGGCCGCATTCGGGAGCCGTTTTTCATCATCTGCGGCTTTGGCGATACGGGCAGTCTCCTGACCCGGGGATTGGTGGACGCCGGCTACAGCGCCACGGTCATCGACCGGGACGACAACCGGATTCAGGCATTACAGCTTCGCGATTACCCGGTGACGGTGCCGGGCTTGGTAGCCGACGCCGGCGTGCCGCGCAATTTGATCACCGCCGGTCTTGAGCAGGAAAATTGCCAGGGCGTCATCGCCATCACCAACGACGAGGGCATCAATCGAAAGATCGTCATCATGACGCACCTCATCAATCCGAAGGTGCGGGTGATCTGTCGCTCCACGTCGGAAATAGAGGAAGAATTCCTGCACACCCTGGCGGGCGTGACGGTGGTCAATCCCTTCGAGATCTTCGCCAACCAATTGAGCACGTTCCTGTATCGGCCGTCATTGTATGCCATCAGCGAGTGGTTGGCGGGCGCGTCCGTAGACCTTGCGGAACCGGTACGCCCCCCTCGGGGGACCTGGGTTGTGTGTGGTTTCGGCCGGATGGGGAAACACTTGGAGCGGGCCCTGCGGGAGCGCGAGGTGCCGACCGTGGTGATCGATCCAGATCCCGAGATGAAGCGGGCGCCGGAGGGGCGGATTATCGGCCATTCCAATGCCCGAACCCTGCACGCGGCCGGGGTCGAAAATGCCGCGGGCATCATCACGGCGACCAACAGCGACTCCAATAATCTTGGTATTTTGCTCAATGCCAGGATGCTCAACCCCCGGATCTTTTCCATCGTACGCCAGAATCGACACGATGACGAGGCGGCCTTTCAGGCGGCCAGCGCAAACCTCGTCATGCAGTCGAGTCTCGTTATCGCGCGCAAGATCCTGTTCGTGTTGCTCTCCCCGTTGATACACCCCTTCCTGGAGTATATGCACGATGTTCGGATCAAGGTCTTGGTGAAAACCCTGCATCGTCTGCGGGGCGTGGTGGGCGCCGAACGTCTGGAATTGTGGATGGTGATAATCCCCAACCAGATGGCGTGCGAGGAAGAAATAATGTCCGCCGACTTTCCCAATCTCCCTCCGAAAACGGAAAATGGCGAGCAGCCTGTCGATCTCTCCGGGGAGAAAGGCGGGAAGGCCTTCCCATCGTCCGCCACGGAAAGCTTCTGTTGGACCCTGGACGATATCATGCGCAACCCGGCGAACCGGGACATTCCCATTGCCTGTGTACCCCTGGTGTTGAAGAGATGGCAACAGGCCACCATGCTGCCAAAGGGAACCGAAACCCTTCGACCCGGCGACCGGATACTATTTTGCGGCCCCGCCCAGGCGCGATATCAGTTGAAAACCGTATTGCAAGACCCTGTGGTGCGAAGATACCTGGTGACAGGGGTAGAGGAACCACGGGGGTTCCTATTGAATTGGTTGTTCCAGAGAAGGTTCCTGCGCGAAATGCGCGCGTTCCGGAAAGCGTTCGGCAAGATCCGAATCGAAAGGGCTCGATGGGTAAAGCTCAAGGCCTTATCGGAACGGCCACGACCGGTGGTGCTCAATCGGTGAGCATCTCGTCCCGGGCAGCCATAAAGCGCGCCTCGCGGCGCCGCCGGGCGGCGGCGTGGCGGCGCCTCTGCTCCTCGGTTTCGATCTGCAACGGCGGCACCGACGCCGGTTTGCCATCCTCCATGGCCACCATGGTGAAATAGCAGGTATTCGTGTGGCGCACGAATTTACTGGAAATATCTTCGGCAATGACCTTGATGCCGATCTCCATGGAGGTGCTACCTGTGTAGTTGATAGAGGCGAGGAAGGTCAAAAGCTCGCCGATTTTCACCGGTTGTTTGAACAAAATGCTGTCCACCGACAGCGTGACGGCGTAATGGCCGCAGTAGCGCGCCGCGCACGTGTAAGCGACCTGATCGAGCAGTTTCATCAGCTCGCCACCGTGCATCACGCCGGAAAAATTCGCCTGCTGTGGCGAAACCAGCATGGTCATTTCAATGGATGTTCTTTGTTCCATGAGGGGATCCTTAGTGTGAGGGCTAATTCTACTTTGTCAGATTGACCGGATAGCCCTTTCGGGGCTTCCATAACGCCAACAACAAATTTCAAACCGAGACGCCACCGGGCTTTGGGGCGAGTGGCGGAATCGTTGCGACGCGCTACGCCGCTATCGCCATCGATATCGCGTTCGATCTTTCCGGAACGCCTTTTCGATAGCGATAGCGAGCGGCACAGTAGAAACAATTGAAGATATATCTGTCCCATGATTCTACCTGAGAATGCGTCTTGAAATCCCCAGTCTACCATCGTGCTCTCGAAGAAGAACTGAAGAAGCATGCTACCGTGACGGTATCGACCGTACTCGGGGAAACGAGAAAATGGTTCCTGAAGACCGGCGACCCCATGTATCTCTCCTATATCTTTTACGGTGACCCGCATTTTCGGTTCGTCAGGTGATGGATATCTCCGAATTCGGCCATCATCTCCCTCCGGTAACCAGCGCTTTGTTCCGGCTTATTTTTTGATTTGCCGTCGTTGGAAAGGGTAGGGGGATAAGGCCCCCCGGCCGCGTCCACCGCCCAAGGTCGCCGCGCGCAGCCTTACCACCCCACGGCGACCCCTAAGAAGCTGTTTGGAAATTCGCAATCTACCGCGGCGGCGCCCGAATTGCGTCCTGCTCCGTTGCGACGGGGACGAGGTTCGTTATGTGGTTGGGCGTCGTGTAGTCCACTACAATCCTTATTTTCGCCCCCATCCCGCCTTGCAGGAGTCACAATCGGGGCGCTACCTCTACGACGCGAATTTCCAAACAGCTTCTAAATTCAGATGGAACAAGCCAACCATGACCGACGCCCTGCGCAAGATCTTCAACCCCCGCCGCATCGCCCTGTTGGGGGGCGATTGGCGCATTGCCGCCACCGTCCTTCGCAACCTCCTGAGCGCCGGGTTCCAGGGGGGCATCTATCCCATCGACCCGCGCCGGGAGTCCATCGGCGGCGTCCCGACCTACCCCAGCGTCGAGGCGCTCCCGATCCGCCCGGACGTGGCCCTCATTTGCACCCCGGCGGCCCGGGTGCCGGAGGAGGTGGAAGACTGCGCCCGGGCCGGCGTCCGGGGGATCGTGATCCTCTCCGAGGGGTTCCGGGAGGTAGGCCCCCAGGGAAAGGCCCTGGAATCCCGGATTAGCGAAACCCTCCGGCGCTTCCCGGGGCTGCGCGTCATCGGCCCGAATTCCCTGGGCCTTATCGTGCCCAGGCTGAATCTGAACGCCAGCCATGCCGCCACCCTACCGGCGCCGGGACGCCTGGCGTTCATTTCCGAATCCCGCGCCCTCTGCGGCTCCGTGTTGGACTGGGCGGCCCAGGCCGGGGTGGGGTTTTCCGGCTTCGTCTCCGTGGGCAATATGCTGGATGTGGGGTTCGGGGATCTCATCGATTATTTCGGGAGCGATCCCGGTACGCGGGCGATCATTCTTTACCTGCAATCGGTGGAGAACGCCCGTCACTTCATGTCGGCGGCCAGCGCCTTTGCCAGAAAAAAACCCATCGTCGCTTACAAGGCCGGGCGCTTTGCCGAATCCGCCCAGGTCGCGGCCTCCCACACCGGGGCCATGGTGGCCGAAGACGCAGTCTACGACGCGGCCTTCCAGCGGGCCGGGATCGTGCGGGTGACGGAGCTCAACGATGTGTTGGATGTGACGGAGGTGTTGGCCTCTCAGCCCATACCCAAGGGACCGCAGCTGGCGATTGTGGGGAACGCGGGGGGACCGGCCATCATCGCGACGGATGTGTTGCTGGCCCGGGGCGGGGCGCTTGCCACGCTGACCCCGGAGACCATCGAGAGACTGGACGAGGCCCTGCCGTCCGTCTGTTGCTCTACGAACCCGGTGGATCTCCAGGACAATGCGCCCCCGGAACGCTTCGCCCAGGCCCTGGATATCGTGATCCGGGACCCGGAGGTGGATGGGGTACTGGCCATCTTCGCCATCCAGGCCGAGACCGACCCGGAGGCCATTGCCAGGGCCATCGCCAAAGCCATCGCCGGAACCGTCGCCAGCGACAAAGCGCGGTCCCAGGGGCCGGGAAAACCGGTGCTGGTGGCGTGGATGGGGGGCGTCAAGGCCCAAGCCGGCGTGCCCATCCTGAAGGGGGCGGGGCTGCCCACCCACACCGGCCCCGAACAGGCGGTGCGGGCGTTTTTGCATCTGGTCTCCTACGCCCGGAACATCGAGACCCTCTACCGGACGCCCCGGGATATCCCCATCCGTTTTCATCTGGATCGAACCCGGCTCCGCAAACGGCTCGCCCCCCTGCTGCAAAGGGCCGGCGATACCCGGAACGATGCCCTGAACGCGTATCAGGCCGAGTCCTTCCTGAGCGCCTATGGCATTCCCGTCATCGAAAGCCGCATCGTGCGCGGCCCGGAAGAGGCCGTGTCCTTTGCCGAAGCGGTGGGGTATCCGGTGGTCCTGAAGCTTCTTTCATCCCAGGTTCTGCACAAGTCGGATGTGGGCGGGGTGGTCCTGGACCTGAAGACCCCCCATGCGGTGGCGGCGGCCTACCATGGGCTCCGGCGCCATATCCGGGCCCACTGGGGCGATGGGGAGGCGGCGGGGGTCATCGCCCAGAAGATGGCGCGGTTGGCGCACGGCATCGAGATGATCCTGGGGGCG
Source organism: uncultured Thiotrichales bacterium (assembly GCA_964593225.1). Classification (GTDB taxonomy): domain Bacteria; phylum Pseudomonadota; class Gammaproteobacteria; order HK1; family HK1; genus JABDQX01. The sequence continues at coordinate 3,354 of CAZQHJ010000058.1, read as the reverse complement.
AAGAAAGACCCCACTTTCGGGCCGGTGATCATGGTGGGCCGGGGCGGCTTCGCCGCTGACGTGATACGGGATCGGCAGGTGGGGTTGCCGCCGCTGAACGAACACTTCGCCAGCGGCATGTTGGCCGCCTTGCGCTGTTGGCCCCTGTTGCGGGGATACCGGGGACGGCCCGGGGTCGCCGTGGATGGGCTCATCGAGGCCATGATCCGGTTCTCCTCCCTGATTTCCGATTACCCGGAGATCGAGGAATTCGACATCAACCCCCTGCTGGTGGGGGCCGATGGCCTCGTGGCCCTGGATGCCGCAGTGATCCTCGGGGGCGGGGCGGGCGCGCGGGGGACGAACGCCCACAAGCACATGGCGATCCGCCCCTACCCGGAAGAGCATATCCGCAAGGTGACCCTGCCCCAGGGCGCGCCGGTGACGTTCCGGCCCATCAGGTCGGAAGACGAACCCCTGTGGCGCCGGTTCATCGCCCGGTCGTCGGAGCAATCCCTCCGGCAACGCTTCCGGTCCCGTTTCGACGCCACCACCCATGAGATGGCGGTGGCCTATTGCGCCATCGATTACGAGCGGGAGATCGCCATCGTGGCCGAAACGCTGTTGGCCGGGGAGCGGGCGTTGATCGGGACGGCGCATCTGTTTGCCGACGCGGGTCTGGAGAATGCCGAATACGCCGTCATCGTGTCCGACGACTGGCAGGGGCGGGGACTGGGCGGGATGCTGCTGGATTACTGTCTGGAGCTGGCCGGGCAGTGGGGCATCGGGCGGGTGTTGGCCGACACCCATTTGGGCAATGGGGCCATGTTGGCGAACTTCCACAGCCGGGGGTTCGAATCCGAGGTGGACTATGAGGACGGCATCGTGTATCTGAAGAAGGTTCTCATTCCCTACTCAGAAAATCAGGCGCGGCGCTAACTGAAAAGTGTCAAAGTAGAATTAGTTAATCATTCGTAATTATCCTCGCCCGAGACGCCCGCGCCATTTCCCCGGCGCATAAATCAGTCGCCCGAGCACTCCGGGACATTTCCCAGATCCATTGTTCCATCGCCTAACGTCACGGGACCACCTCCTGGGATGATAAGCGAATGGCCCGGCATCATCGGGCCATTTCCCGAGTGCTTCACGCCATCTCCTTGGTACCCGGATCAATGGCCCGGCGTTCCCGGGCAATGCCCCGGATCAGGAGGCAATGGCGCAGGCTCTCGGGGACACGGCCCGGATTGCCGGGGACATTGGCGTATTATCGCACGCCGTGGACTTCCGGCACCATGGCCAAAACAATGGGACTATAAACATTGCTAGCCAAGCTAGCGCCTCATTCCACTCTATAAATTTATAGCCAATAATCCCTAGGGAATGAACTTCGCCCGACGCATCCTCCTCTGGCACGAACAAAACGCAAGGCGCGATCTCCCCTGGCAACACCCCGCCACCGCCTACCGGGTCTGGGTCTCCGAGATCATGCTCCAGCAGACACAGGTCGCCACCGTCGCCGACTACTTCCCCGCCTTCATGGCCCGTTTCCCCACCGTGGGCCATCTCGCCGCCGCCGAACCGGACGACGTATTGGCCCTGTGGAGCGGCCTCGGCTACTACGCCCGGGCCCGCAACCTCCACAAGGCCGCCCGCATCATCCACCGGGACTACGGGGATCGGTTTCCCGATACGTTCCAGGCCGTCTCCGCCCTGCCCGGCATCGGTCGCTCCACCGCCGGGGCCATACTGGCCCTGGCCTTCGGGCAGCGCCACCCCATCCTGGATGGCAACGTCAAACGGGTCCTGGCGCGCCACCACGCCATAGAGGGCTGGCCGGGGGAGAGCGCGGTCTCCAAGCGATTATGGGCACTGGCCGAGGCCCACACCCCCCACCGGCGCGTCGCCGAATACACCCAGGCCATGATGGATCTGGGGGCCACCCTCTGCACCCGGACCCGACCTGCCTGCCCCCATTGCCCCGTGGGGGAGACGTGTCTCGCCCACGCCCGGGGGGAACAGCCAAGGTTCCCCGCCAAACGCCCCCAAAAACCCCGCCCCATCCGCGCCACCACCTTTGTCCTGGTGAGCCGCGCCGAGGACACCCCCAACGGCCCCCGCCGTTTCCTATTATTGGAAAAACGCCCCCCCACCGGCATCTGGGGTGGGCTATGGGGTTTCCCCGAGTGCCCCCCGGAAGAAGACATGGACGCCTGGTGCGTGGCCAGGTTCGGCGCCGGACCCACCGCCGTGGAACACCTGCCGCCTTTCCGGCATACCTTCACCCATTTCCATCTGGACATCCGCCCGGTGCTGGTGGACTGGGGAGGGCGGGGAGGAGAGAGCGCCCCGGGCCACGGCCAGGGGGATCAGGAACAGGGCGATCCTGAAAAGGGGGTAGATGAAAAGGGGGCCCACGAAAAGGACCATGAAAAAGCCCCCCCGCCCCCCGCCTTGAGGTCCGAGGAAAAACCCATGGCCCATGACCGACAAACCCTCTGGTATCCCCTGGACCCGGACGCGCCCATGGACGCGCCCGCCTTGGGTCTTGCCGCGCCGGTGGTAAAGTTGTTGGGAATGTTGGGCGGCGGCGGGGGGCCCTGAAACCGACGCCTTTGCGCCATGCCCGGAACGGGCTCGGGCTATTCTTGATGTTTTGGAAACGGCTGAAATAACCGGTAGGGGCTCAATTTGAAATTTTTATGTTGCCATGCCCCGAAGAGGCTTGTGATACGTAGCCCCAGCGATAGCAATTCCGAAAGAAACTGAAATCCATGAACCAACCCCAAGCATTTGCGGTTCCGGCTGTGTCGGGTCGGGTTCCGGCCCGATCGGTTTTCGGCGCGTCCCGATCCGGAACCCGAAAGGTTCATGAGCCTTTCTTCATCATCCGGACACCACCGGCCTCGGGGGCAAGTGGTGGAATCGTTGGGAGGGGCACAGTAGAAGCGACGAAAGACCGCCGCCGGGCGCGCCGGCATCCTGCCGGCCCGAGGCTGTAAAATTTTTTGTGTAAATGGCGCTGGTTCATAGTGTGAGCCGTTCCCGGAAGAGTATCGAAAACTGACTCATAGCTTGCTTCCAATCTCGGATTGGCATGGTCCACTTTTTCCATATCTCGTGCAGCGCGAGATAGAGCACCTTCATTACGGACTCGTCGTTTGGAAATGAACGTCGGCCTTTGGTGACCTTGCGCAAGGAAGCATTGAGGGATTCTATAGCATTGGTTGTATAAATGACCTTCCGGATTGCCGGCGGGTAATCAAAGAATGGGGTCGGGCGCTGCCAGTTATTTATCCAGGAACGGCTAGGGGCTGTTGATAATTAGGGTTAGGGTTAGGGTTAGGTGGTTGAAAAAAGTGAAGTGAACCGTGCAAG
>CAZQHJ010000057.1:0-13271 GCA_964593225.1 uncultured Thiotrichales bacterium | reverse complement strand
CGGCTTGCCTCTTTACCAACACTGTAAGGTTGCACTTACGAGTTGAATCCAAGGGTTATTTTTACCACGGTTTTCCTGAGAATATTCGAGTACGGAATCAACCAAGCCTTCACGTGAAATTATTTTCAGTCGGCTTCCCGAAAATGACAGATATAAATCCTCCGTTCTTATCGATACCTTCATATCAAGATTAGGCTCTGTTGACATTTGGTGAGAATCCCTTATTTTTCAATTTGTTATACAAGAACGTCAATTTTCAAGAAATCATTGTATATCAATGGATTGAACAAATCCTGAAATCAAATGTCAACAGAGCCTAGGTAATTTTTCAGGGAGTGGCTTTGTACTCCTAGGTAAATCAGCCGATCTCGGTTACGCTTACATTCCCCTCGTCGCTATCCCACTGGCTGGGATTCTATCCGTTTTCGGGCTAAAGATCGCAAAAATCACCGGAAGAACATAAACCGGGAGAGCATAAATAATTTTCTCCACAAAACTATTTGTATTCGTTCCGTGTGCGACTTTTTCAGAAGCTGCTTTTTTTAGGGGGGCCCTTGAAAATCGGTATTCTATTGGGAGAAGTTGCCCATGGGGGTATATTCATTCATGCGGAGGAAAATGATTTTATGTTCGACAAGGCGCAAAAACGTAACCTCCCGAAAAACCCCGAGATTGGCGAACGATCCCAGCATATTCTCAAGATGCTGATCAAACGCTACATACGGGAAGGGCAGCCGGTGGGATCTCGGGTACTCTCGCGGGATCTGGAGATGGACTTGAGCCCCGCTACCGTACGTAATGTCATGGCGGATCTGGAAGAAATGGGTCTGGTCTGGTCTCCGCATACCTCGGCCGGTCGCGTGCCTACCGTGCGGGGGTATCGCGTCTTCGTGGATACCCTGCTGACGATCCACCCATTGGATTCCGATGATGTAGCGCGCCTGCGTAAACAACTGGATCTGGATCAAGAAAACGAATCCCTCCTGGAGACCGCATCCGGCCTACTGTCGAAACTTACCCACCTGGTTGGAATGGTAACCGTGCCACGCCAGGAACAAGCCACCCTGCGACAGGTGGAATTCCTGTCCCTCTCCCACCGCCAGGTCCTCGTTATCCTGGTCATCAATGAAAGGGAAGTACAAAACCGCATTATCCTGACCAAGCGGCGCTACACCCCCTCCGAGCTGCAACAAGCGGCCAATTACATCAACTCCATGTGCCACGGCACCGATCTGTGGGCCGTGCGGGACCGGCTTTTGAGGGACCTCCGGCGCACCCAGGAAAACATGAACCGCATCATGATGGCCACCCTGGAGATCGCGGAGAAGGGCCTGGTGGCCGAGCAGGCGGAAGACGATGTGGTCCTGGCCGGGCAGACGCACCTCATGGAATACGTCGATCTGGCGGATATGGAAAAGCTGCGGAACCTCTTCGAGGCCTTCGGCCGGAAACGGGATATCCTGCACCTCTTGGACGAATCATTGAAGGCGAGCGGATTGCAGATCTTCATCGGCAGTGAGTCGGGATACGATGTGCTGGACAACTGCAGCGTGGTGAGCGCGCCCTATAAGGTCAATGGACACAGACTGGGCGTACTGGGCATTATCGGGCCGACCCGGATGCCCTATGAGCGCATCATCCCCCTGGTGGACGTCGCCGCCAAGCTTTTGGGCACCGCCCTGGATCAACGGCAGTAGCCCCCCCTGCGGCGGCGCCCCGCGCGGTGGCCATGGCGACCGGGCCTCTGAATCCGGAAATCTCTCCCGGGCGGTCCCCATCCCATCCCATCGCCTCGACAACGAAATCCCCCGCCCCCCTAACGGCAGCCATCGCTTCCATCACGGAATCCATGGCTGCCCCATCCGAAGCCATGGCTTCCACCACGGAAGCCGCGACTTCTCGGGCGGGCGCCATGACCCTTACGCCGGCCGCCGGGCCATGGGGCGGGGCGTCGGGGGGTTGCCGGGGGTCCAGCCCTGGCCCGAACCCAGACAAATTTTCGGACAACAATTGACGGTCAATCTCGTCTTTGCAGCTTTGCGCGAGCCCTTGCAAGGCGGCGCGGCGCATGTCCTCCATGGGGTAATTCATGTCATCCCTTAATCGCACCGGGGTCTGTTCGCCGATTTTTTCAGAGCTGCCTCCGCCGCTTTCCGTACGCGCTCTTCTTCACTGGCATCTTCCTGCAGCGCTGCGAGGGGCTCCGTGGCGCGCGGATCACCGATTTCGCCCAGTGCCTCGACCATAGCCCGGCGGGTACTCGCCGGATGATTGCCGTCGAGCTGTATCAGCAGGACATCTACCGCCTCGGCCATGCGTTCGTTCCAGAAGATTGCACTCAAAGATCGCAGCGCCTGGCTGTCACAATCGGTTCGTTTCGCCGCGGTAATTAGCCGATCCCGTTCCGTTGGTGCCGGATGCCGGATATGTCTTCCATGTTGTTTGTGATTCATCCAAGCCAAGGCCCAGGCCGCCGCATGGACGAGGGCCGCACCGTCGTCGAGCAGTTGCAGGAGCCCTGGAATCATACCCGGCTCCCGGCAGTCCCGGCCCTTAGCAGCCAAATGCATCACGGTCAGGGCAATGCCGGCAGCCTCCCGTTCGCCGCTTGTTGCCAGCCGCGCCGCCTGTTCGACGAGATATTGGGTCAATTCCACCACTTCCCCGTGTACCTGTACTCCACGCGCCATGCCATATAGTCCGCCGGGGTTCCATCGCTGTGCTGATTCCCATTGCAGAAACGCATCCAGCAGGCAACCGTCCAGCAGTCCCGCCCAGCGCGAGCGCGCGACCTCCAGAACGGTGGCATCCAGGCTGGTTCGGACATCTCCCCAACCGTCATCCTTCCCCACCTGCGCCGCCAGTTGCCGCAACACCTCGCCCGCCAGTTGTTCACTCACATTGGGTTCGTCGGCGAGACAGAGGGCCGCCAGTACCGCGCGGGGGCGTTCGGTGTGTCGATTGCCGTCCCTGGCGCTGGGTCCCGGCATTCCCTTGTTTAAGCCGTCCCTGGCACTGGGTCCCGGCATTCCCTGCCGGGATGACGGCGGGGAACGCAGGATGGCCGCCAGCACTTCCTCTACCTCGCTGTCGTTGCAGGCGGCCACACACAGGCGCAGGGCCTCCCGCCAGTTCTCCACCACGGCGGGTTCGCCTCTTTCTTCCCCCACCTGCCCGGCCAGGGGCGCGATGGCCTGGGCCACGGTCCGGCCTCTCTTCCAGCCCCCATAGTGCCCCTGGACCAGGGCGAGGCCGGCGAGATATTCCTGGAAGGTGAGGTGGCGGAACTCGTAGACCGGGATGCTGAGACCGTCATGGCGGGTGTGGCCGCTTTGGATCAGCAGCCCCGTGCGGTTTTCCAGCAGCCCCAGGAATTCTTCCGGGGTATGTTGTTTCAGGGCATGGATGTTGGGGTAGTCGGCTCGCGCCTGACGGAGCCGTTCCAATAGCTCGTCTTCCCGGATCTGCTGGCGGCCGTCGGCGCATAGGGCGTGGGCGAGATATTCCAGTTGCGGCAGGGCCTCCCGGGGGTCCAGGGGCTCGTCCACCACGCTCCGCCAATTCAGCAACACCTCTACGGCCTTTTCATACAGATCCACCCGGCGCTGGGGGAGGCGCCCGATCTTGCGCTCGATGAGGGCCATGGTGGCGAGGAGCATGGGGTTGCCGGTGAGGCCCTCGATGCGGTCCGCGCCGTGGATGTCGCGAATCAGTTCGGCGGTGGCCGCCTCCCGGCGCTCCAAACGCTCGGTGAGGGCGCACCAGCGCCGGGCGAAGGCGTCCTTGTCGTCTTGGGAGAGGTCCGCCACCGTCAGGTGCTCGAAGCCGGGCCGGAGCCGCTGGCCCATCTCCCGGTAACCCACAATTCGGGAGGTGACCACCAGGGGGGCCTTGGGAAAGACGCTGTGGATCCGGGCCAGTTGGCTGGATAGGCGCGCCTTCGCCCATCCTACCTGCTCGGCCCCAACCCGCCCGGACTGGGACCGGACCTCCCGGACCAGGGAAGGCCCGCCCGGAAGCCCCCCCCGCCATGGTTTCCGAACCATCGGCCGTCCCTTGGCGTCCGTCAGCCGTTGCCGAATATCCGGCAGCCATGGCTTTGGAAGCCTCCCCCATGGTGAAATAGCCCTCCGGGGCTCGGGGGCGGGTGGCGGAATCGTTGCGACGCGCCCCTTGCCATCCCATTCGATGGTTCTCGAGCGCCCCCTGCGATAGCGATCCGCGTCGATTCGGACAACATAGTCGGACGGGCCCAAACAAAAATCCATTTTGGCCCGCCGGAATTCCGTCGAACCCCATCCGAATTCAGTCCGGCATCACCGGAATTCAGGCGAGCCAAAACCGAACTCAGCCCGGCCTCGCCGGAATTCCGGCGGACCGAAACCGAATCGAAACGGGACCGCATCTCCCTTTCCGGTCTTGGCGCGTTGTCCCATGAACGATGAATAAAATTGGGAACGATATCCATGACTAATGCCCCAAGTCATGGATACATCGTTCGATAACCGCCGAGAGCCCATGGATTCTCCAGGAAACCATAATCCAAGGAAGTCAGCGTGCGCGGCACGGGAAGGCCGCGCGCCCGGGGAAAGGCCTCCGTGGAAACGGGCGTCCCGCCCTGTGGCGGCGGGCCTATTCCGCCGGGGAGGCGGAGCGGAGCCTCTCCAATACCGCCGGGTCCAGGCCCCTGGCCTTATCCAGGTTTCTGGTCTTGTCCAGGTTCTTGGCCTTGTCCAGGTTCTTGGCATCTTTCAGATTGGCCCGTTCCAGGTCGGCCTCTTCCAGGTTGGCATCCGCCAATCCTGCGCCGGCAAGTCTCGCCCCCCTGATGTCCGCCCCCTCGAGGTTCGCCCCCTCGAGGTTCGCCCCCTTGAGGTACGCCCCCGTGAGGTCCGCCTCCCTGAGGTCCGCCCACCCGAGGTTCGCCCCCGTGAGGTCCGCCCCCGTGAGGTACGCCCCCCCGAGGTTCGCCCCCGTGAGGTGCACCCCCCTGAGGTCCGCCCCCATGAGGTTCGCCTTCCATAGGTGCGCCCCCCCGAGGTTCGCCCTCCCGAGGTTCGCCCCCATGAGGTCCGCCCCCCCGAGGTTCGCCCCCGTCAGTCCCGCCCCAAGGAGATCCATGAAAGACAGGTGGCAACCCCCCAGGTCCAGGTAGTCCAGGCAGACCTGGGCCAGTGGGCCTTCAAACCCGATCCGTTCCCCCTGGAGCCGCTTGAACCAGCCCCGGAAGGTCCTTCTCGAATGCCACCGGATGTCCAATACCGCCTTCGTTTGTTCGGCGCAGGCGGCGTGGAGGGCCAGCAGGCCCTCCTCGGCGTTCCGGGCCTGGCGGAGCATCTCGGCGAAGGACCCCAGCCCCAGGCGCTCCATGGGCATCCCGTGGTTGGCCGCGGATTCGATGAGGCGGCAGAGGCTCCGTTGCCAGTCCCGCCATTGGTCCGGGGAGAGGGCCACCTCCCGCCGGATGAATGCGTAGAGGTATCTGTCCATGGCCGTGGGGCCGCAGACCTCGGCCCAGCGTTTCAGTGCCTCGCGTTCGTCATAGCCCTTATCCGGGTTCTCGGCATGGTCTGCCAACTCATCCTGAATGAGCACCAGGGCCCGGACCAGCCGCCGGGCCGTCAAGTATTCCCCGAAGCTCTTGTGGGTAAATTCGAAAGTGCGCTCCCCCTGGCGGTCGCCGGCCTGGCGGAAGTAGAAGGCCGTCAGCAGGCGGGTGACCCCCTGCTCCGCCCCCTGTTGGAAGGCCGCCAGATAGCGATCCAGGCTGCTGTTCTTGCACCGCTCGTGGATGGCCGCCGCGGTGGTGGTCCGCCCGTCCCCGTGCCAGATGGCGAGCGCAATCTCCTCCAGGATGCGGGTGAAATCCTTTTCCGCCAGATTCCCGGTTCCGGCATGTTGGCGGCCATCTTCCCATTGCCGCTCGTGGACGGCGGTCAGCAGGTCGGCGTAGACCTGGTTCAGGGTGGTCTGCCCGCCGAAGTCCAGTTTCCCCCGGCCATGGCTCAAGGCCAGCAGGTAGTTCAATAATGGCTGACAAGTGATCTCGGCGAGGTTCTCCCGGTCCAGCGTCTGGGGCAATCCTGAAAAGCCCTTGCCGGTGACCTTGCCATAGTTCCGCCACCATTCATGACGCTGGTCCTCGGCCAGCAGGCCCTGGGGGTCGTGGTATCCCTTCCGCTCTTCTTCCGGGAGGAAGTAGGGCAGGACTTGCAGGTGTTGCCTGGGGCCCCGCAACCGGGGGAGGTTGGCCTGGACGGCGAGATCCCGCCCGGTGAGGAGGAACTGGCGCCTCAAGCCCTGGGCGGCGAAGTGGGCGGACTGGCGCAGGACTTCCTCCACGAAGGACTGGGCCACCTCCAGGGCGGCCTTCCCCTGCATGGCCAGCTCGTCGAGACCGTCGAAGATCACCAGCAGGCGCGCCTCCCCGTCTTTGGCGTCCAGGGGGCTGCCGTCCAGGTACCGATCGCCTGCCACAAAGGCGGCCATGGCCCGGATGAGGTCCTTGGTGGGGTCGAACAAGTGCAGGGGCGCGAGCACCACCCGCACCCCCCGTTCCTCGGCTGCCGCCACGGCAAACATCCGGGCAAAAGACGACTTCCCGGAGCCGGGCCCGCCGCTCACCACCCGGACCGTGTCCTCTCTGTCGAAATTCGCCACCCAATGGGACAGCTCCGCGTGGAGGTCCACGACGACCCTGCGTTTTTCCCTGGGGCCTTTCTCTTCCGATGCCCCATTGTCCATGGGGAGGCCCATGGGAGGACCGGCGCGCCCGGATCGCCCGGATCGAAGGGTTTCCTCGGCGCTTGCCTCCGTCTCCTCCTCATGGAAGGCCCGGAGATGCACATACACATCCGCCAGGCCGAAGGCCTCGGCAAACATCCGCCCGTGGACCTGCCCCTGCAGCCAGGCGTGGTAGGCCAGCCACTGGCGCGCCTTTTGCTCGGCCCGGAGGAAGGGGCTCTCGAACGCGGTTTCCAATACCGCGTAACGGGCCGGGTCCTGGCGCCATTGGTCGTGCAGGGCCAGGGGGAACCGATGGGGCAGTCGGTTGGCGAGAGCCCGGGCCTGGGAGGCGTCCAGGCCCAATCCCGCCAGCCAATGCTCGAGGATGGGCCGGAAGGCGTCCAGGAACGGTAGCCTCTCGGGATGCTCGAAGAACGCCGGGTCGATCCGGACCTGGGCGGCCAGCAGGTCCTGTTCGAGACGGGCGCAGAGTTCCGTCAGTTTCTCATCCGCCGCCGGCGTCTTCGATGGGGGGAACAGGTCCGAGGCATCGTTGATCAGTTCCCCGGTGGCCCGCACCAGGGCGGCGTAGATCAGAGTAAAGGCCACGTGCTCCGGTTTCTTGCCCAGCCCGGAGGCCTCCAGCGCCCCGCCCAACTCCACCAGGGCGTCGTCTATTTTCAATTCGACGCCCTTGACGGCGGCCTTGGCCAGGGCCAGGAAGAAGGATTTCGGCTGGATATGGAGTTCCCGCGACCAGACGGAGAGCGGCTTTTCCGGGACGATGCCGGTCTCCGGCTGAAGGGGAGGTTGGGAAGGGGATTGGGTTTTGGATCTATTCATCGTGGGAGACTCGAAAGGGATGGGGGTTGGGGGGGTGTGATTCAACGTGTGATTTTCAGACACGCTCTGAGAGTCCGAACAAGGCGGCGGCATTGCGCCACAGGATCTTTTCCTTGGCCGCGTCACCGATCCCGGCCCAACGGACCTTCGTGAGATCCCACGCGATGTCTCTTGCCCCAAAGGGAAAATCCGAACCGAACAGGATGCGGTGGGCGCCGATATCCCGGACGAATTCCCCCAAACGCCTGGGATGCCTGACATAGGAGCATTCGAAGGACACGTTGTCGTGATTGTCGGCCAATCGGCGGTAATCGGCGCGGGTGTTCAGATTCCATTCCTCCAGGAGGTGGGCGCAGAGGAACTTGCCCTCCGGGAATCGGGCGGCCAGCAGGCCGATGTTTTGGGCATGGGCCGGCGCCCGAAACCCGGTGTGGATCATGATGGGGACGTCCAGTTCCACGGCCTTGCCCACCAGTTCGAAGTACCGATGATCCGCCGGACCATTGAAGACCTGATGGATCTTGAGGCCCCTGAAATGGTATCGGGCCACAAGATCCTCGAAAAGGGAGGTTACGCACTTCATTCGGTGGTCGAGCCAGGCAAACGGCAACAGGGTCGGTCCCACATGCCGGCACCAAATGCCCAACTGGCGATTATCATCCGCCAGGCGTTCCAGGGCCGTCTCGTTCCTGTGGAGGGTATAGTCTCCGTCCTCGGTCAGGGTCATCGCCGAGGGGATAACCATGACGATGGCGTGGGTTACCCCGACCCGCTCCAGTTCCTCCAGCAGCTCGTTCCCTCTCAAGGGAGCAGCATGGGTATGGCAATCCATGATCATGGATCCCACCGAAATAGATCCGCGTACGCCCTGGCGGCGGCCGCCACATCCGGCGCGCCGAAGACCCCCTGAATCACCGCCAGCAGGTTCGCCCCGGCCGCGATGAGGGGCGGGGCGTTCTCCGGCGTGATGCCCCCGATGGCGGCGATGGGCAGGGGGAGCCCCTGGCGAAAGGCCCGCAATTGGGCGACCGTCACCGGCACCGCCTCGGGCTTGGTCCCGGAGGGGTAAAAGCTTCCGAAGGCCACATAGTCGGCCCCCGCCTTTTCGGCCGCCTGGGCCCGTTCCAGGGCGTCGTAGCAGGAAACGCCGATGATGCGCCCCTTGCCCAGATGCGCCCGGGCCGCGGCGACGGACGGGTCGACTTTTCCCAGATGCACGCCATCGGCCCCAATCCCGGCGGCGAGTTCCACGTCGTCGTTGATGATCAGCGGCACCTCGTGGGCCCGGCACACATCCAGCAGCGCCCGGGCCGCCTGGAAGCGCCGCTGGCCATCGCCGCTTTTGTCCCGATACTGGATGAGGGCGGCCCCGCCCCGGATGGCGGCCTCCACGGCGCCGGGGAGATCCCCGGGGCCGTCCGGTCCATCGCCCGTGATGGCGTACAAACCTTGGGTTGGTAGTGGTGTCATGTCTTCAGTCCCTCATTCGTGGAATGTCCGATAGATGGTCTTGGCCAGGGTAAAGCTGATGCCCCGCACCTTGGCGAGATCCTCGACGCCGGCCCGCTTGATCCCTTGCAAGCCCCCCAACTCGTTCAACAACTGGCGTCGCCGCTTGGCCCCCACGCCCGGGATCCCCTCCAGCACCGAGGTATTCCGGGCCCGGGCGCGCCGGGCCCGGTGACCGGCCACCGCGAACCGGTGGGCCTCGTCCCGGACCTGCCCGATGAGGTGGAGGGCGCCGGAATCGGGGGGCAGGATCAGGGGGGCTTCCCGATGGGGAAAAAACAGACTCTCGAACCCGGGTTTGCGTTCCGGGCCCTTGGCGACCCCCACCACCGTTACCCCGCTCACCTGCAATTCGGCGAGTATCGCCACCGCCTGGGCCAGTTGTCCCTTGCCGCCGTCTATGAGCAGGAGATCGGGCAGGCGGGCGCCCGCCTTTTGCACGCGGGTATACCGGCGCCGCAGGGCCTGTTTCAATCCCGCGTAATCGTCCCCCGGCGTGATGTCCTTCAGGGTGAAGCGCCGGTAATCGCTCTTGACGGGACCCTCGGCGCCGAACACCACGCAGGCGGCCACCGGGGCGTCGCCGCCGGTGTGGCTGACATCGAAACACTCGATGCTCCCGGGTATCTCGGCAAGGTCCAGGGCCGCCTGGAGGGCCTCGAAGCGTTGCCCCAGGGTGCTGCGGTCCACCAGCCGCCGGGCCAGGGCCAGTTCCGCGTTTTCCACCGCCATCTCCAGCCAATGGACCGCCTCGCCCCGCTGGGGCCGGGTAATGGTAATCTTTTTACCGGCGTGTTCGGAGAGAGCCGCCTCCAGGGTACCGTGTGCGTGGCCCTCTGTAGGATGCCGGTGAGCCGCCAGGCGAACCGCATCATCGTGAACCGCATCGTTCGGTGTTGGATTTTGTCGATGCGGTTCGCCCAAAGCGCTCACCGGCATCCCACACGGGACGTCTCTTTCGTCATTGATGGCTTCATTGATAAGGATCCGGTTCGGTATGGCGTCGTCCCGCTGGGCCGCCAGGTAGTATTGGGGCAGAAAGGCGGTCAGGACCTGGGCGGCGCTGGCCTCGGCGGCCTGGCGGGGGAAAAAGGTCTTGTTGCCCAGGTTCCGCCCCGCGCGGATGAAAAAGACCGCCACCGCCGCCACGCCGTCCCGACACGCGGCGGCGACGACATCGATGTCCGGGCGGGTCTTTTTCCCGCCGCCATGGCCATCGCCCCCGCCGCTCTCCCGGCTATCGATATGTTGATGCTCCTGGATGCGGCGCAGGGTGCGGATGGTGTCCCGATGCTGGGCCGCGCGTTCGTAGTCCAGGGCCTTCGCCGCCTCATCCATGCGAAGGACGAACCCCTCGATGATCTCCTGGTCCTTCCCCTCCAGAAACATCAGGGTGTGGCCCACGTCCTCGGCATAGGCCGCCTGGTCGATGAACCCGACGCAGGGGGCTTTGCAGCGCGCGATCTGATACTGAAGACAGGGGCGGGAGCGGTTGCGGAAAACGCTGTCCTCGCATTGTCGGACGCGAAAGAGCTTTTGTAGCAATTGAAGGGTCTCCCGGACGGCCCCCGCACTGGGGAAGGGGCCGAAATAGCGCCCCGGCCGTTGCCGGGACCCGCGATGGAAGCGCAAGCCGGGGAAGGAATCTTGGGCGGCCAGGTAGAGATAGGGGTAGCTCTTATCGTCCCGAAGCAGGATGTTGTAGCGGGGATGCAGGGACTTGATGAGGTTGTTTTCCAGCAGCAGGGCCTCCGTCTCCGTATGGGTGACGGTGACCTCCACGGACCGGATGCGGGAGACCAGGGCGCGCACTTTGCCTTGGAGTTGGCCGGCGTCGCGAAAATAGCTGGCCAGGCGCTTTTTCAGATCGCCAGCCTTGCCCACATACAGGATCTCTTCCTCTTCACCGAGCATCCGGTAGACGCCCGGCCGGTTGGGGGTGGCGGCGAGGCAGGCGATGGGGTCGAAGTGGGTGTCCGGCATGGTTTGGAGCGTGTCTGAATCAAGGCCTCATTTAGGATTCGACCATGCCCTGTCATCTCCACGGAAGGGAGAGATTTTAGAAGCTGTTTGGGAATTCGCAATCTACGGCGGCCTACCGTATAACAGTGGCCGAATTGCGTCCTGCCGCGTTGCGACGGGGGCGAGGTTCGTTATGTGCTTGGGCGTCATGTAGTCCACTACAATCCTTATTTTCGCCCCCATCGCGCCTTGCAGGAGCCGCAATCGGGGCGCCACCTCGCTACGATACGAATTTCCAAACAGCTTCTTAGGCCATAAAACAGGCGACTGCCTGGAAAAATCCTAGCCGCTACCACGGCATCATTCTGTTTATGACCCGAAATGGGCGGCTCATGCTGCCGGTATCGTTGGACATGTGCCCGACCCCTATGCGCATCGACCCGGTGTCGTACTGCATCATATTGACGCTGGAGCTCATGCTACTAACGTCCTTTTGCATTTTATCGATCGTTTCGGCCATCTGACCTATTTTCTCGGCCATGGTGTCCATATTCATGGCCATGCTTTTCCTGGCCTCTGGCGTGTCCCCATCCGGATTTTTAACCACAGGTCCCATTGCTTGCGACATAACGCGTATATTGTCCTCCATATGTTCCATGTGTTTCCTCATATGCTGCATGTGCCCCATGTCCACCGCCATGCTCTTCATATTGTTATGCATGGACCAAATCACCACACCCATTACCAATGCCATGACCGCGGCGGCTATACCGACAACAATCGTGAATGTGACATCGAAGTCGTGACGCTTATTGATGTGTTTTATCAGCGCATCATCCCGATTCTTGATTTCCACCAATAGGTCGCGTAAAGCGACCCGGGTATTCATTTGTTTCTGACCATCTCCCGGGAATTGGGCCATGGTGGCAGTCTCCTGGTTTGGTTGGCGTTCATCCGGTATTTTCCGGGGAAACGGCGGATGAAAGCGCGGTTTCCGGTGGATTTTGTTGAATTATATCCGACAAATGCAAGCTCGCTGGGATGGCACGTGAATTCGCATCCCTCCAATGGTGGCTTACATTGGTGCAATGCAAGCTCCCGCTAAAAGAATGCAAGCCCGCACCCGGCCCTTGTGAATCCGCATTCCAGGGATGCAAGCTCGCATCCGGAAAATGTGGATTTGCATTGTGCCGATAGGAGCTCCCGTCCTGGGGATGTGAATCCGAATTCCCGGGATACGAGCCCCCATCCCGGGGATGGGGATTTGTATTTGTCGAATGCCGGCCCCATTCCATGAGCGGGAGCCAACATTCGATGAGTACGTATCGAATTTTCCGCGCCGGGCGTTTCCCCCCATGGTGTCCGGGCCGGAACCCATGGGGAGGGGCCGTCGATTCGCTGCCCTGCCAGCGCATGATTGGAATACTCTAGCGAGGCTTCGCCTCGAACCAATGAACCATAATCCCGCGCTAGTAAAGAACCGTCAAAACCAGATCCATTTGTAAAGCCGAGCGGGAAATAAACAAAATAATAGCGAAATTTGCCTGGGAATCCCCCCGTATTATAGAGATACTGTCACCGATGATGGCAAGAGAACGGTTGAAGACCGAAGTCGACCGGTTGGATGAGCGCTATTTGGAACCGGTATTCAATATCATTTGCCGGTTTCCGCGCGCCGCTCCCGACAGGCCACGGGCAGCCGATGAGTCGGAAATCGGTAGAAGTAAACGAGCGATGGATATCGCCCGGGAGATTGCTAACAGCGGTGGATTGGGGATCGACCATCCGGTGGCGTGGCAGCGGGAGGTTCGCAGGGATCGCCCCCTGCCATCGAGGGGCGAGTGATGCTGACGGGCAGCGATATCATCATCTATTTGGCATTATCTACGCGCTGGAACCGGGTTGCGATTCCATCACGAGTTTGTCGGCGAGCAGACGATTGTGCCCACCGTGACCAATAACCAAGGCCCTGTGATATCCGTGAATCTGGAGTCCACGGGCGTTCGTGGCCCCGTGGACGAGTTAGGTCACAATCGGGATGAGCGAAAATCAAGGGGAAATCAGTGGGGTTCTCACGAGAAATCAAAGAGCGAATCCTCGTGAATACAGCAAGGCACTGTTGTGTATGCCACCGATACAAAGGCGTAAAGGTAGAGGTTCATCATATTGAACAAGAAGCACTAGTGGTCTGTCCATGAGATAAATTAGGATGCCGGATTAAGCCAGCTTTT
>CAZQHJ010000056.1:0-13357 GCA_964593225.1 uncultured Thiotrichales bacterium | reverse complement strand
TAGGGGATGGTATTGGGCCAAGTATAAAACATCAACCTGGAATCCGATAAGAGCGAAATTTAATTATTAAGAGTTCGAGTCAATATTTGAAGTCGCAAATATAAGGTGGATATAGAATAAGACCAGGAATATTTGAAGCAGATAACTATGCTATTAAACATGGATTAGATCTTGAACTACTCAACCACTACCAGATGAATCCGGTAGGTTGTGGCCGCTAAAGCGGCCCGGCGGACTAAACCGCCGACTGAAGAGAATGCATCTGAAGATGGAGGTTTTAAACCTCTATCCGCCTTCGGCGGACTGAAGTTTTTAAGAGACTATAAAGACATATCCGAACGCGCGGCGTTGGGATTGATGTCCATGAAAGCTTTTCATCGAAAATTTAAGTTGCAATACCCAACACTACACGCCATCCAGATCACCGACTTGCATCTGCTGGAGGATGAAGACGCACGATTGAAAAACACCGCCGCCTGGCAGACCTTTCGGGCCGTCCTCCAACACGCCGTCAGGGAAGGACCACAACCCGACTTCATATTGGCGACCGGGGACTTGGCCCATGAGCGGCCACGCGTGGTCTATGGGCGTCTGCAAGCGGACATCGCTGGAATGGGGATACCGATGTATGTGGCCCCCGGTAACCACGACGACCCCGCCCTGTTGGCCGAGGTCTTTTCCCAGGCCACCCATCAGGGGTCGGCGGCCAATGGATCCACGACGGGCAAAGTCGCCGGCGTCCCCCCGGACACGGCGCCCATGGAGATGACGGATGGGGGGGCTTCCGTGGGCTTCGGCCATGTGAGCCGGGGCAACTGGTTGGTTATTTTACTCGATACCGTAGTCCCCCGGATGGAACACGGCCTATTGAGCGCCGGAGAACTTGCCCGCTTGGATGCCTTGCTTCACACTCATCCCCGCGCCCATGCCCTTGTGTGCCTGCACCATCACCCGGTGCCTTTTGGCCGCGCCGGCATGGACGCCATCGGGTTGCGCAATGCCGAGGCATTCTTTTCCATTGTTGATCGACACCCCCAGGTGCGTGGTATCGTTTGGGGTCACATCCATAACGCCTTTGAAGCCAAACGAGGAGAGATTATGCTATTGGGTGCGCCTTCCACCTGTTTTCAATTCGACGCCGCTTCGGAGCGGATTTCGCCGATAGAGAGCCCCCCCGGTTACCGCCGACTCACCCTCGAACCCGATGGGCGGATCGATTCCCACGTGGTGTGGGTATAGCGGCCAATCCGAAGAATCCGTAAGTCATCGTTTATTTCGCCCCCACCCGGCGGGCGCCGTATCATTTTGCAAAGCAAGGTGATTTATGCCCGAGACGCCAGATATTCGCCCCATCACCGTATTAGGCGCGGGCGCGTGGGGGACCGCGCTTGCCATCCTGTTCGCGCGAAATAAGGAACCAACGATCCTTTGGAGTTGGGAACCCGATCATGCCCGGGCATTACGCGCCGAACGCGTCAACCAACGCTTTCTGCCGGACTGTCCGTTCCCACCGCTCTTATCCATCGTGGACGATGTCTTCCACGCCTTCTCTCGGGCGCAAGATATCCTCCTCGCGGTACCCAGCCACGCCTTCCGGGGGGTCTTGGAACAAGCGGCGCCCATGTTTACCGACAACACCCGGATCGCCTGGGCGACCAAGGGCTTCGAACCGGGCACGGGCCGGTTGTTGCATCAAATAGTCGCCGACATAGCAGGTCCCGGTACCCCAACCGCCGTGCTCTCCGGCCCGACCTTTGCCGCCGAAGTCGCCAAGGGCCTGCCGACCGCGGTCACCATCGCGTCGGAACACCAGGAATTCGCCAAGAGTTTGGCCGCGCGACTGCACAATCAACGGTTCCGTGTCTATACGAGCCGGGACATCATCGGGGTACAGGTTGGCGGGGCGGTCAAGAATGTACTGGCCATTGCCGCAGGGGCCGCCGATGGACTGGGGTTCGGCGCCAATACGCGGGCCGCCTTGGTCAGCCGTGGCCTGGCCGAACTCATGCGGCTCGGGGTCGCGCTGGGCGGCAAACACGAAACCTTCATGGGTCTTGCGGGACTGGGCGATCTCGTACTCACCTGTACCGACAACCAATCCCGCAACCGTCGTTTAGGCATGGTGCTGGCGCAGGGAAAATCCCTGGAAGAGGCCCGGCGTCTCGTGGGGGAGGTCATCGAAGGAATCGATTCCACGCAGGCGGTGACGAATCTGGCGCGCCGTCACGACATCGAAATGCCCATCGCCGAACAGGTATACCGGGCGCTTTCCGGGCAGATCTCCCCCCTGGAAGCCGTCAATGCCTTGACGGCGCGCTCGGCGAAACCCGAGTAAATGCCCCACACACGGGCTTTACGCCTCTTCCATCCGAATGGGAACCGCTTCGCCCGCGGCGTTGTGCCGATGGTTATGGTGGTGGGTATAAACGGTCAGGACCTCGGAGATACGCTCGCCGAACAAAGAGACGAATTCCGGATGCTGGGTGATGGACTCCGGGTGGCCCGTGCAACAGACGTGGTGGTTGAGGCAAACCACCGAATCCGTGGCCGCCATCACGATGTGGAGATCGTGGGAGACCAACAACACCCCGCATCTTCTTTTCGCGCGGATATCCGCGATGAGCCGATAGAGCTCCGACTGCCCGGAGACATCCACGCCCGCCATGGGTTCATCCAACACCAACAGATCCGGTTCCCGCAGCAAGGCCCGGGCCAGGATGACCCGATGGAGTTCCCCACCCGAGATGTTGGCCAACTGGCTGTCCAGCAGGTCGCCCACCCCCACCTCCTCCAGCAGGCTGCCGAGACGGACCCGGGAGGCGTTCACGCCCAGGGTGAGAAAACGCTCGACCGTCATGGGCAGGGTGCGGTCCCGTTCGATGTGTTGGGGTGAAAAACCGATGCGAAGTCCCGGACGGCGGATGACCGTCCCGGCATCGGGCTTCAACAGACCGACCATGATGCGCACCAGCGTCGTCTTCCCGGACCCATTCAACCCGACCAGGGTCACGATCTCCCCCCGGGCCACCGACAGATCCACCGCGTCCAGGACCTGGCGCTCCCCCCACCGCATGGAGACGCCTCGGGCCTGGATGAGGCGTTCCCGGGTGTCCGAGGGGGTGGCGGCTAGGGTTGGCATCGGGTAAGGGGCGCAAAAGATCGACTGTGGGCAAGCCGCATCAGGTACTCGAACAGCCCGGATGATTGGCTCTTATTGGATTTCAGGTTGATGGGTAACTATCTCGTCGGTCGTCAGTTTTAGGCAAAGCGCTCGCTCTTAGTCATTCATCCTTTGGATACCCGTGGAACACAATCATGGCAGAAAAGCCAAGATACGCGCCTGGGCCTGGGATCCGCCCTGCACGGGGAGAACGCCGATAACGGCGGTGGCGCCTTTTTCCGGCAGCGCATCCAGGTTGGCCATGTTTTCTATCTGGTATTTATTGGCCTTCAACATCAGGACATGGACCGGGAAGTCGGTGGATTTGCCGTAGTCGAGACTCAGGGTATCGATGCCGATGCCCGCCACATCCCGTTGTAGAAGGACCCTTGCGGCCTCGGGGGAATACCCCGGAAAGTGCATGACATTATCCTTGTCCATGTTCACATATTGCGCCATGCTGTGGAATTTTTCGTACCAGCCGGTATTCATGACCACAAGGCTGCCGGTGGGGATCTGACCGTTCCCGGCCTCCCAGTCTTCGATATCACGGACGCTCAACCGGTAATCGCTGTGGGCGCGGGATTGAGCCCGGGCATCGATGAGGACAATGGGCGCGACCAGCCTGTTCAGGGGAATTTCATCGATGGACCGGTTCCCTTCGATGAAATGGGCAGGGGCATCCACGTGGGTTCCGGTGTTCTCGCCCATGGTGAATTTATGGAGCCGATAGCCGTCTTGCTTGTAATCGGCCAGTTGTTCCATCCTGAAGGGGACGCCACCGGGGTAATAGGGCACGCCTTCGTGCAGGGGGTGCGTGAGATCGATGACCTTTGTCGCGGTGAATCCCGTGTCGGGATTTTCCGCCAGGGCGCAGGTGAAGATGAACAGGCTGGAAATAATCAGGGCTATCGTTTTCATGACGATGTCTCCTCTCCGGTCGCATACTGTATCAACCATGCCGCATACTCCGGGGTAGCGGACTGGAATACCTGTGAAAAGATCTCGGGGACCTCATAGGGGTGTATCTCCCTGATCACCGCTATCGCCCGGTCCTTCAGTGATTCAGAGGTGCGGGCCTCGCACAGCCACTCGACCTCGTTGTGTATCTCGTCTTGCCACCAATAGGTCGTCCTGGAAGGGCCCGTCACATGGACCGCCGCGGCCAGACGCTTTGCCACCAGTTCCTCGGCAATGTCACGGGCGACCTGAAGGTTCGGCGCGCTGACGCGCAAGTGAATGAAGGCATTGGTATACTTTTGACGACCACATTTTGAATTTTTGCCGAAAATACGCAATGAAAACCAACCCGTCATGCTTACATTGGTCCCTATATCGCGTGGAATAACCCTGGGATCGCCCGCCGGATCTCACGGTAGGCGAACAATCGCCAACTGTACGCTGACACTTTTCCTTCGTAAGCGTGACTCAGTTAGGATCCCCTGACGCCGACAGGGAGAATGCGTTACATCGCCAAATGCGCGCGATCCTGAATCGGATGATCGCGTCACCCGGATCGTGGGAGGTATTACGGAGATCGATGCAGGCGATACAAGAAGACATAGTAAGCTTCCCGCCATGGATTGCATGCCTGCATTCCATGATATATCCCTTCCACGGCCGCACGGGACACAGCGCGGTATCATTTTGCGAACGTGAAGCCCTCGGACTTCGGACTAGTGCCCCAAGTCGTAAGTTTGCTGTATTAAAACCGGCAACAATCCATTGAGTTCTCATAGGATCATAATCGAAGGAATTTGCGGTGCGCAGCACTAGCGTAAAAACAACTCATAGGCCGGATTGCCGGTCTCCCGCCAGTGAGGATAATCGATCCCGATCTCTTTCAGAAACGCGCCGAACGCCGCGTCCTCCTCGTCCGGCACCTGGATGCCCGCCAGCACCCGACCGTAGGCGGCACCGTGATTCCGGTAATGGAAGAGACTAATGTTCCAGCGGCTGCCCATGCGGGTCAGGAACCGCAGCAGCGCGCCCGGACGCTCGGGAAACTGAAAGCGATACAACCGCTCCCCGGCATCGACTCCCCCTGTTCGCCCCCCCACCATATGGCGAATATGGAGCTTGGCCATCTCGTTGTCCGTCATGTCCACCACCGAATAGCCGGCCTCCCGTAAACGGGCAATCAGCGCCTGTTTATCGGCATCCCCTTCCCGGAGCGCCACCCCCACGAACACCTGGGCCTCGCCGGGCTCGGCGTAGCGGTAATTGAACTCCGTCACCGCCCGCTGGCCGATGACCCGGCAAAACGCCAGAAAGCTGCCCGGTCGCTCCGGTATGGTCACGGCCAGCAGGGCTTCCCGCCGCTCCCCCAGCTCCGCCCGCTCGGCGATGTGTTGCAGCCGGTCGAAGTTCACATTGGCGCCACTGTCGATGGCGACGAGGGTCTTGTCCGATAACCCCTCCCGCGCCACGTATTGCTTGATGCCGGCCACCCCCAGGGCGCCGGCCGGTTCCGCGATGGAACGGGTGTCGTCATAAATATCCTTGATGGCGGCGCAGATCTCGTCGGTATTCACCACCAGCACCTCGTCCACGCATTCCCTCGCCACGGCAAAGGGCTCCGCGCCCACCTGCCGCACCGCCACCCCGTCGGCGAAGATGCCCACCTGGTCCAGCACCACCCGTTCCCCGGCCCGCAGGGCCTCGTATAGGCAAGGGGCCTCGTCGGGCTCCACGCCGATGATCCTGACCTCCGGCCACAGGGCCTTGGTATAGGCAGCGATCCCCGCGATGAGTCCCCCCCCGCCCACCGGCACGAAGATGGCGTGCAGCGCCTTAGTATGCTGACGGAAGATCTCCATGGCGATGGTGCCCTGCCCCGCGATGACATCCACGTCGTCATAGGGATGCACGAAGGACATGCCGCCAGCCGTCATCAGTTCCTGGGCATGGGCGCGCGCTTCGTCATAGGTATTACCGTGCAGGACGATCTCGGCGCCGAAATTCCGGACCGCGTCCACCTTGATGCGGGGCGTGGTGACCGGCATCACGATGAGCGCCCGCGCGCCGAGCCGCCTCGCCGCCAGGGCAACCCCCTGGGCATGATTACCGGCGGAGGCCGCGATCACGCCCCGCTCGCGCGCCTCCCGGCTGAACCCGGCGATCTTGTTGTAGGCCCCGCGCAGCTTGAAGGAAAAGACCGGTTGCAGGTCTTCCCGTTTGAGAAGCACCCGATTGCCGAGTCGACGGGACAGGCCCGGCGCGATATCCAGCGGCGTTTCCAGGGCGATATCGTAAACGTGGGATTTGAGGATCTTTTCCAAATATTTTTCGAACATTACGCGAGTTCTTCCTCCGCAAGTCCCGTGATGGCCGCGATTCGGGCGCTATCCATACCGGTTTGTTTCAGTGAACGGGCGATCGCTTTTCGTTCTTCTTCACGACCGGCCTCCCGGCCCTTCCGGTACCCTTCCACCAAACCATCCTCCTTGGCGGTCCTGAACATATCCCGCTCGATGACGACCGATTCCACATAACGCTCATACCGCCGCCGCTCTTCCGGCGGCATCTTCATGAGGGCGAGTTTTTCCCGCGCCTTGTCCATATTCGACGAACGAAAATCCTCCCGCGCCGCCGAATACTTCAGCATATAGATCCATTCGTCCAGATCGCTTTGGATGGTATCCTCGAAGCGCTCCACGTTGATGAGGTAGTACTCGGGAAAGACGTTCTTCGACTGAAGCACAAACCCGCCCTGGGGCACCGCCACGCGCCTTCGCGCCTCGAGGGGATGGCCGGTGTGCAGGCCGCGAAACTCCGTCGTTCCGTAGTAGACGTAATCGTCACCCACGCCCAGGTTGGAGTAGAGGATCGAGATGGAGATGACCTTTGCAATCCGATGGTAATCCGCCCCCAGGGGGAGATTTTCCACGATTACCTTGGCGGTACCGAACAAGAGCCGCTCCATGTAATCGCCTTCGTGCTGATTTTGCACCTCGATGATGAGCTTGCGGCCCTTGGCGTCGTGGACCAGGAGATCGACGCGATTGTATTTCCGGTTCTCCCTAGCGTTGGATTCCCCTTCCAGGATCTGCTCGATGGTGATGGCCTCCCCCAGCAGCGCCGACAGGAATCCTTCCAATACATCGAAGTTGGCCTTTTCCCGCAGCAGGGTCTTGATCGCCCAGTCGAAGCGAATGAGTTTTTCCTCGATCGGCATAAAAAACCCTCCCGATTCCCCATACTTTCAACGGCTGTATTCTAGACACGCTCTCAGACTTTCGTAAAAACAGGCGTTGAGCGTATCGAAGCACGTAACATTGTTACCGGTTCGAGATATAATCGCTCGAATTCCGCGATTTCACCATTCCCGCCCCTGGGGCGGGACCCTATATCGCCGCGCAAAATAATTTTATCGGATCACAATTTTATCGGATTACCATGTCAGGCAACACAATCGGTCAACTCTTTACGGTCACCTCGTTCGGCGAGAGTCACGGCCCCGCCATCGGGTGCGTCGTGGACGGCTGCCCGCCCAATCTAGCGCTTTGCGAGGCGGACATCCAACCGGACTTGGATCGGCGCCGTCCCGGCAAGACCCGGCATACGACCCAGCGCCGTGAGGCCGATCGAATCTCTATCCTCTCCGGCGTATTCGAGGGCCGGACCACCGGCGCCCCCATCGGCCTGCTGATCGAAAATACCGACGCCCGGTCCAGGGATTACGATACGATCAAGGACATTTTCCGGCCGGGGCACGCGGATTATACCTATCACCGGAAATATGGTCATCGCGATTATCGTGGCGGGGGGCGCTCCTCGGCGCGGGAGACCGCCATGCGGGTCGCGGCCGGGGCGATTGCGAAGAAATACCTGGGGGAACACTATGGCGTCCGGGTCCGGGGCTATCTCGCCCGGCTCGGGCCGCTGCGCCCATCGGGTTTCGATTGGGCGGCGGTAGAAAGGAACCCGTTTTTCTGCCCGGACGCGGAACTGGTGCCGGAACTCGAGGCCTACATGGACGCGCTGCGCAAGGAGGGGAACTCCATCGGCGCCCGGGTCACGGTCACCGCAACGGGGGTCCCGCCGGGATGGGGCGAACCCATCTTCGATCGCCTGGACGCCGACATCGCCCACGCGCTGATGAGTATCAACGCGGTAAAGGGGGTGGAGATCGGGGCCGGTTTCGCGGCCATCGAGCAAAAAGGCACGGAACACCGGGACGAGATGACCCCGGAGGGCTTTCTGAGCAACCACGCGGGGGGGATCCTCGGCGGCATCTCTTCCGGCCAGGCGATCATCGCCAGCATTGCGCTCAAACCCACCTCCAGCCTACGCTTGCCGGGACGTGGCATCAATCGGCGGGGCGAAGCGGTAGAGGTCATCACCGAAGGTCGTCACGACCCGTGCGTCGGCATCCGCGCGACCCCGATTGCCGAGGCCATGCTCGCCATCGTGTTGATGGACCACGCGCTTCGGCATCGGGGACAGAATCCACACCTTGAATACAGCCGTTAGAAGTATCTCCGTGTACAACTGAAACGAACCAACACCATGAATGACACACGACACATCCTCTCCATCCTCATGGAAAACGAACCCGGCGCGCTCTCCCGGGTGGCCAACATGTTCTCCGCCCGGGGCTACAACATCGAATCCCTATCCGTAGCGCCCACCGAAGAATCCTCCCTATCCCGCCTCACCCTGGTCACCCGCGGCTCGGACGCGGTCGTCGAGCAGATCACCAAGCAGTTGAACAAACTGGTGGATGTGGTCAAGCTGCTGGATCTGACGGAGGGCGTGCACGTGGAGCGGGAGATGATGCTCATCAAGGTCAGAGCCGCCGGCGCGGACCGGGAGGAGATCAAGCGCCTTTCCGACATCTTCCGGGGCCAAATCCTGGATGTCACCAATACCAGCTATATGATCGAGCTGACCGGCACCAGTGACAAACTGGACGCCTTCATCCGGGCCGTGGGGGCCAAATTCGTGCTGGAGGTGGTGCGCTCGGGTCCCCTGGGGATCGGGCGTGGGGAACGGGGATTGCGGGTATAGATTCCTCCGCGTCATGTCCCAAGCACACGCCCTCCATGCACTTAGCATAGCCGACTACCTGAACTTCGAGGCCGACGGGTCCCTTCGTCATGAGTATATGGACGGGCAGGTATACGCCATGGCGGGCGGCAGCATCCGGCACAACCTGATAGCGGTCAACGCGGGCAGCGTGCTCAACACCCGCCTGCCGGCGGCCTGCGAGGTGTTCGTGGCCGATATGAAGGTGCGAATCCGGGAGGCCCATCAGGTCCGTTTCTACTATCCCGACGTGATGGTGTGTTGCCGCGAAGAGGACAACGAGGCCTTTTATCGCCAATCTCCGTGTTTGATCATCGAAGTCCTTTCCAACGCCACCGAACGCCAGGACCGCTTCGAGAAGTCCCCGGCCTACATCCGGATCGAAACCCTGCAAGAATACCTCCTCATCCATCAAAACTACCCCCAGGCGACGGTGTTCCGGCGGGCAAACGCCTGGCGGGCGGAGACCTACCGGGAAGGGGACCTCTACCTGGCGTCCGTCGGCATCACGACTGCCTTCGACACGCTTTACCGCCGAGTAAGATTTTGACCCATCCCACCGAACCCGATCCCCCCTTCGCCCACGGCGGACACATCCGGCATCTGGCGCGTCTCGCGGGGTGCCGGGTCGAGGAACTCCTGGACTTCAGCGCCAACATCAACCCCCTGGGACCGCCTTCGAGTCTTCGGCGAACCCTTTCCCGCCATCTCGAGACCGTCACCCACTACCCGGACCCGGACTGCCGGGCCCTGCGGGAGGCCATCGCCCACGTGACCGCTCTCCCGCCGGAGGAAATCGTGTGCGGGAATGGCTCCACGGAGCTCCTGTATACACTGCCCCTGGCGTTTTCCCAGGGTGAAACGAGTACCGGGGACCCCCTTTCCGCGGCCCCGATTCGGCGGGCCATCCTCCCGGTCCCGAGTTACCTGGACTACGCCAGCGCCGTCGCCCGGGCCGGGCTCGCCATCACCCCCATTCCCCTGGACGCCCGGCGGGGGTTCGCGATGGATTGGGAACGGGTGGAAAAGGCGCTGGGCGCGGGCACCGCGGAGGCGACCAGCCGCGCCATGGTCATCCTCGGGCAACCCAACAATCCCTCCGGCGCCCTGTTCGATCCCGCCGACCTGCTGAGGGTCGCGGACCGACATCCGAGCACCCTGTTCGTCGTGGACGAGGCCTTCATGGACTTCGTGGCCGATTCAGGGAAGGGCATCGTCGGAGGGCAGCACGACCCATCCTCACAAACGGGTCATTCAACAATCGCCAGCAACCCGCTCTCACAGGGGAGCGCAATCGAAGAACACCGCCGTGCGCAGCACACCGCCTCACAAACGGGCCATTCAACAACCGCCAGCAACCCAATCTCACAAGGGCGCACAATCGAAGAACATTGCCGTGCGCAGCGCAACATTATCGTCCTACGCTCCATGACAAAATTCCACGCCATCCCCGGCCTGCGTCTCGGATACGCCCTCGCCCCAACGCCGCTCGCCCGGCGGCTTTCGGCCTACCTGCCGCCCTGGTCCGTGGGGACCCTCGCCCAGGCTGCGGGTGTCGCCGCGCTGGAAGACACGGCCTACGCCCACAGAACCCGGGAGACGGTCGCCCGGCTCCGGGAAGGCCTCCAGGGGGGACTGGCGGATCTCGGCGGCCTTACGGTCTACCCCTCCGCCGCCAACTACCTCCTGGTCCGCCTGGACGGAACCGACTTCGACGCCCCGACGCTGGCCCGCCAGCTCCTGGCCCACCGGATCGCCATCCGGGTCTGCGACAACTATCCGGGGCTCGACACCCGCTACTTCCGGGTCGCCGTGCGCACCGAGGAGGAGAACCAACAGCTCCTGGACACCTTGAATCGGGTGCTGAGCCCCCGTTCCCAGCCGGACGTAGGATGGGCAAAGGCGCCTGGCGCCGTGCCCATCATGGAGGGATCGATGGACACGGCGCGTTGCGACTTTCCCCATCCTACTGTCACCACCGCCGGCCACGACGAGGCGGCAGCCGAACGCGGCTGGCAAGACGCGGGCGGTCCGAAACTCGGGGAGTGTAGTGCACTACATGACCCGATTTCGGACCGCCCGCAACGCCGCCAGGCGCGATTCGGGGGCCGCCTCGCGCCGGCGGTCATGTTCCAAGGAACATCCTCCAACGCCGGCAAAAGCATCCTCACCACCGCCCTCTGCCGCATCCTCCTCCAGGACGGCTACCGGGTCGCGCCCTTCAAGGCCCAAAACATGTCGCTGAACTCCTATGTCACCCGGGACGGAGAAGAAATGGGCCGGGCCCAGGTCGTCCAGGCCCAGGCCTGCCGCCTGGACCCGGACGTGCGCATGAACCCCGTCCTGCTCAAACCCAACTCCGACACCGGCGCCCAGGTCATCGTCCTGGGCAAGCCCGTGGGCAACATGGACGTGGACGCCTACATCCGCTACAAACCCCAGGCCTTCGACGCGGTGCGGGGAGCCTACGACGCCCTGGCATCCGAAACCGACATCATGGTCCTCGAAGGCGCCGGCAGCCCCGGCGAGGTCAACCTGAAACACCACGACATCGTCAACATGGCCATGGCCCGCCACGCCGGGGCCCGGGTCCTACTGGTGGGGGACATCGACCGGGGGGGGGTCTTCGCCGCCTTCGTGGGCACATTGGAAGTCCTCGGCGAATGGGAACGCGCCCTGATAGCCGGCTTCGTCATCAACCGGTTCCGGGGCCGGCAGGCGCTCCTGGCCGACGCCATGGCCTACGTCCGGGAACACACCGGCCGGCCGGTCTTCGGCGTCGTCCCTTACCTCCCGGCCCTGGGGCTCCCGGAAGAAGACTCCGTCAGCTTCAAGGCCGAAAACCGCCCCAGCGCCCCGCCGAGCCGCGACCACGTCACCATCGCCCTCATCGACCTCCCCCACATTGCCAACTTCACTGACTTCGACCCCCTGGAACTCGAACCCGACGTGCATCTCTCCATCGTCCGCGATTCACGACAACTCAGCGGGCAACTGGGCGCGCCGGACGCCGTCATCCTGCCGGGGAGCAAAAACGTCCCCGGAGATCTGGACTGGCTCCGAGCCGGCGATCTGGCCGACGGGATCCTGGCCCTAGCTGGGCAGGGCGTCACCATCGTGGGGATCTGCGGCGGGCTCCAGATGTTGGGGACGGCCATCGCCGACCCCCACGGGCTGGAATCCGGCGATGGCGGGACCCGGGCGGGTCTCTCGCTCC
The DNA here is from genome assembly GCA_964593225.1 of uncultured Thiotrichales bacterium. Classification (GTDB taxonomy): domain Bacteria; phylum Pseudomonadota; class Gammaproteobacteria; order HK1; family HK1; genus JABDQX01. The sequence continues at coordinate 950 of CAZQHJ010000056.1, read as the reverse complement.
TGCCCCTGCGCACCGTATTGGAAACCGACAAGACCCTGAAGGCCGTCTCGGCCCATCACCCGGCCTCGGGCTGTTGGCTCAAGGGCTACGAGATCCATCACGGTCACACCCATAGCGAGACCCTGGCCCCCGCCCTGGTCACCGAGGGGGGCAAGGCCATCGGCTTCGCCACCCAAGACGGCCGGATCTCCGGCACCTACCTCCACGGCCTCTACGACAACGACCTCTTCCGCCGCTGGTTCATCGACGGGCTCCGGGCGCGGCGGGGGTTCGCCCCCCTGGGCGCGGTACAGGTCCGCTACAACATCGAACCCGCCCTGGACCGGTTGGCCGACGCGGTGCGGGAGGGTCTGGACCTGAAGCGGATTTATGGGGAGATAGGGCTATAGATCCCCGAAGGGCGCGGCGCAGCCGTGCCGGGGCCAAAGATCGTTGTGGCCCTCGGAATCGCCATCGCTATCGAAAAGGCATTCCGGAAAGATCGAACGCGATAGCGATATCGATAACAATCCCTGGAGGAGAAGACCTTTGAAGAGGAGAGCAAAGACATGAACCTTCCAACATTAGACGCCGCCTGGGTCGGCGCCATCGCCGCTATCGCCGGTGTCATCGCTACCCTCGTCGGCATCATCGTCGTCATCGGGCTCCATTTCAGATGGCTCACCCCCACCGTCTTGACGGTGGCCGCCCTCGTTATCGTCCTCATCGGCCTGCTGATGTCGTGGTATATGGGCGGGATCGGCCCCATCACCGTGGGTGTCGGTCTCTTCGGCGCGTTGGTGGTGAGCATGGCCGCCGCGTTCCTGCGCGGTCAGTGCCGAGCAAGCGGTCAATGCAGCCTGAAACCAACGCCGGGCTCCGGGAAAGCCGGCCCCACCCTCGCCCCCCTGTGTCTGGGGCCTGCCACCCCAGGGGCGAGCCCCCGGAAGGGCGAAGGGGAAACCGGGGGC
>CAZQHJ010000055.1:0-13632 GCA_964593225.1 uncultured Thiotrichales bacterium | reverse complement strand
AGGGAAAAGCACCAATATTAAGCAAAAACGTCGAATTTCCAAACAGCCTCTAAGGCCGACAGGGCCTTATCGAAATCGAATTGTTTACTTATGTGTTATTCCTGCTTTTGTGCATACTTCCGAGATGATACAGTATTTCTAATACTCCCTCGCCATCCTCATCCCGTGCATATTCACCACGACTATGACAAACCGTTTCATGGCCGTAGCCCCATTCCGATACACGATTGTAGATGTCGCATTCGTCCGTATATACCAAGATTCCAGCCATAATCGTCGAGGTAATCGGAGAGAAAATACTTGTTTGCTTTACGTTCGCCAACATTTGAATCGCAACCTGCCCACCACGTTCAATCATCCCTATCAAGGGGAAGAGTGCGTACAACTGTTATCGCAATTTCAGCAGTTGAGAGGTCAGTATTGGGGGAGACACATTTGGGGAGGTGGTCATTTTTGTCACAGTAGCGGAAACGTAACCGACGAAGTGATAAAAGCCTATATTGGAAACCGGAAACATGACGTTGATGACAACTTCCGTAATAGACGATTGAGCTACCGCTTTAGTCGGCATGGCCCATGGCTTTTTGCAGGTTTTAGCCTGAATAGCCGGCTTCAGCCGTTCCCGGGAGCCGCTGCCTTTAGGCGGTGAGTATTCACTTTCATTTCGGAGTCCCCTCGCTTTGTGTTCGGATTTTGGTACCGCTTCACGGCCCCATGAAAATATGTTCAGAATTTTCCGTAATACCCTTCCTTGAGCGCGTCATACAGGTTTGCCGCCGTATGCACCTCCCCATCGTATTCCACCTCTTCATTACCCTTTAGTCTCACGGTGGAGTCATCTTCCAGGGTAAAGGCATACACGGTATTTTCCAGGTCCTGTTCAGTGACCAGTACGCCTTGGAAGGCTTCGGGATTGAAACGGAAGGTCGTGCAGCCCTTGAGATCCTTTTCATAGGCATACCGATAGATATCCTTGAAATCCTCGTAGGGACAGTCGCTGGGGACATTGATGGTCTTGGAGATGGAGGAGTCGATCCACTTTTGGGCGGCGGCCTGTATATCCACGTGCTCCTTGGCGGAGATGTCCTGGGCGGTAATAAAATAATCCGGCAGGCGGTCCCCGGCCTTGTCGGCAAAGGGCGATGCGTCGGGGTTGACGTATTCCCGGAAGGCCAATAGCTCGAAAGAGTAGACGTCCAACTTTTCCTTGGTCTTGCGTCCCTCGCGAATCACATTGCGGGAGTACTGATGGGCGAAGCTCGGCTCGATGCCGTTGCTGGCGTTGTTGGCCAGGGACAGGGAGATGGTGCCGGTGGGCGCGATGGAGGTGTGGTGGGTGAAACGGGAACCGATCTCGGCAAGCCCGTCCACCAGTTCCGGGTCCACTTCCCCAAGCCGTTGCAGGTAGCGGCTGTAGCGGGCATGGAGCACCTTGCCCTGCAATCTGTCCCCCACCGCGACGCCATGGGCGGCCATCTCCGGACGCTGGCGCAGCATTTCCTCGGTGACGGTATATGCCTTGTCCAGAATGGGGGCCGGTCCCTTTTCCCGCGCCAGTTCCAGCCCCGTCCGCCAACCTTCCAGGGCCATCTCCCGGGTGACCCGCTGGGTAAACTCGATCGATTCCCTATCGCCGTAACGCAGACAGAGCATGGTCAGCGTGGAGCCGAGCCCCAGGTATCCCATGCCGTGACGCCGTTTTTGCTCGATCTCTTCCTGCTGCGCCTTTAGGGGAAGACCGTTGATCTCCACGACGTTGTCCAACATGCGCGTGAAGATTCGAACGGTCTCGCGAAAGGTTTCCCAGTCGAAACGCGCCCTTTCCGTGAAGGGGTCCAGGACGAATTTGGTGAGGTCGAGAGAGCCTAGAAGGCAGGAACCATAGGGTGGAAGTGGCTGTTCGCCACAGGGATTGGTCGCCCGAATGTTCTCGCAGAACCAGTTGTTGTTCAGATCGTTGATTTTGTCCACCAGGATAAAACCGGGTTCCGCGAAGTCATAGGTGGCGGTCATGATGGCGTCCCACACCCGCCGGGCCCGCAGGGTCTTGTAGACCTTGCAGGCCACCTTGCCATCGGGATTGGTTACATAGCCGTCGGTGATCGGCCAGTCACGCCAGATGATATCCGTGGGATCGTCCGGATCCAGGTCCTCGGTCCGGATCTCCCCTTGGGTGACCGGGAAGGCCAGTGGCCATTCCCGGTCACCTTCGACGGCCTCCATGAATTCCCGGGTGATCAACAGCGAGAGGTTGAACTGCCGAAGCCGCCCGTCCTCGCGCTTGACGCGAATGAAATTCATCACATCCGGGTGCCCCACGTCGAACGTGGCCATCTGCGCCCCGCGCCGCCCGCCGGCGGACGAGACCGTGAAACACATCTTGTCGTAGATATCCATGAAGGACAGGGGGCCGGAGGTGTGGGCGCCCGCGCCGGACACATAGGCCCCCTTGGGGCGCAGGGTGGAGAATTCGTACCCGATGCCGCAACCGGCCTTCAGGGTGAGCCCGGCCTCATGGACCTTGCCCAGGATATCGTCCATGGAATCGTGAACGATCCCGGAAACCGTGCAATTGATGGTGGAGGTGGCGGGCTTGTGGGCCAGCGCCCCGGCGTTGGAGACGATGCGCCCGGCGGGGATGGCCCCGGCGCGCAGGGCGAACAGGAATTTTTCGTACCACTCGTCGCGTTTCTCCGGGCCCGTCTCCACATCGGCAAGGGCCCTGGCGACGCGCCGATAGGTATCGTCCATGGTCTTGTCGATGACCCGGCCATCCTTTCCCCTGAGCCGGTATTTTGTGTTCCAGATGTCCCGGGAGGCGTCCTGTAACGGGACGTCCGCGGCCTTGAGGGTCTCCGAATGCTTTGCATTCGATGGGCCGCTTCGCGGCCTGATATTGGCTATTTTCTGTGCCATTCCGATGGTTGTATTCCTACTCTGTCACATTCAGGGATGTTTCGGTGGATGGAAAAAGGATCACCGTAGGAATGTTACCACGGCTCGGTCCTGAACCGAATTCACGGTCGGGTATGGGGCGGCAGCACCTTGCCGAACTCGGGCGCGTACCGGGCAGGCGCCCTATAGCCAATCCCCAGCGCGACAGAGATGCGTAGTCTTCCCCCCGCGCAGGCGTAGATCCAAAGCGAAATTATTCGATCCACCACCGATGCAGGGATACGCCGTCGGGGGCGGTAGGCTCGGGCCGGGAGAATTTATTCCAGTACAGGATACGGTCCGCGGCAAGGTGCCAGTTGGGAACCACGTAATACCCATGCAATAACACCCGATCCAGGGCCCGGGCGTGGGCCGTCAGGCTTGCCCGGTCCGGGGCCTGGACCAGGGATTCGATGATTTTATCCACCACCGGGTCCCGGACACCGGCGAAATTACGGGCCGCGGGGCTCTCGGCGGCGGCGCTGGACCAGTAGTTCCGTTGCTCGTTGCCGGGGGAGTCGGATTGTCCCCAGACGCCGACGAACATGTCGAAATCGAAGCTCCGGAGCCGGTTGATATATTGGGAGGAATCCACCAGCCGTGCCCGGGCCTCGATACCCAGGCGCTGGAGGTTACGGACAAAAGGCAGGACCACCCGCTCGAATCCCTTGGAGACCAGGAGGATCTCGAATCGCAAGGGTTCCCCGGTTTCCCGCCGAACCCGTTGCATATCCCGGATGACCCAACCGGCCTCGTCGAGAAGGGCCGCGGCGCGGAGCAGGTTCCCCCGCGCCCAGCCACTGCCGTCGGTGACCGGGGCGCGATACGGGACACTGAGGACCTCGTCGGGGAGTTGTTCCCGATAGGGCGCGAGCACCGCCAGTTCATCCCCCGTGGGCAGTCCCGTGGCCGCCAGTTCGGAGTTGGCGAAGTAGCTCTCGGTCCTGGTGTACTGGCCGAAGAAGAGAGCCCGGTTGGTCCATTGGAAATCGAAGGCCAAGGCGATGGCGCGTCGTACGTCCCGGTGGGCAAATACCGGGCGGCGGGTGTTCATGACGAATCCCTGCATCCCGGTGGGGCGGCGGTGGGGGACGGCCTTTTTGAGGATTCGTCCGTCCCGTACCGCCGGGACATCGTAGTCCAGGGCCCAGGCCTTGGCCTGGTTTTCCGCCCGGTAATCGATATCTCCGGCCTTGAAGGCCTCCCGGATGACGGTGGCGTCCCGGTAGTAGTCGTAGCGGATCCGCCGGAAGTTGTACTGGCCGCGCCGGACCGGTAAGTCGGCGGCCCAGTAATCCGGGACGCCCTGGAAGACCACCCGCCGGCCGGGGTCGAAGGCGGCAATCCGATACGGGCCGCTGCCCAGGGGGGGCTCCAGGGTGGTGCGGGTGAAGTCCCTGTCTTCCCAGTAGTGTTTGGGTAGGACACTCATGTGACCCACGATGAGGGGCAATTCCCGGTTGTCCTTTTCCTTGAAGGTGAACTTGACCCGGCGGGCGTCGAGTTTTTCCACACGGGCCACACGGGCATAGTAGAAGCGGAAGGAGGGACGCCCCAGTCGGATCTGGGTCTCGAAGGTCCAGATGACGTCGTCGGGGGTGATGGGTCGGCCATCGTGCCAGCGGGCCTCGGGACGCAGGGTGAAGATGACCCAACTTCGGTCCTGGGGAATTTCGATACATTGGGCGATGAGCCCGTATTCCGTGAACGGTTCGTCGGCGCTGGTGACGAGGAGAGGGTCGTACAACAGGCCGAGCCCTTCGGCGGTATTCCCCTTGGGGATGAATTCGTGGAAGCTGTCGTAGGTGCCTTGGGCGGCAAGGCGAATGACGCCGCCCTTGGGCGCGTCGGGGTTGACGTAGTCGAAGTGGCTGAATCCCGCCGGGTACTTGGGTTCGCCGTATAGGGCGAGGGCGTGGCGGCAGGCGGGCCCTCTCTCCGGCCCGCTCCCTGGGCTCGCCGTGGCGATGGTGCATCCGGCGGCCAGGAGGGGGGCGATGATTTTGCGAAACAAGGTCATTGTGCCGCGCACGCTAAATTCCTTCGGTTGGGGCGCCTATGGGCGTCGAGCTCGTTGTCGGTTGTCCAACGAAGCGTTTGTGGCGCGGGGGCGTTCCATCTTGTTTCCATGGTGATGTGTCAGGATGCCGGTGAGCGCCTTGCGCGAACCGGATCTTACGGCCAGCGGCCCGGAATATCACCCGCGCCTGGCAGGTCCATCATGGCCTCGCCCGCCACGGATGCCGTGAGGACGGGGCTCATGGGTCATGAGGGCCGGGCTCGCGCATCAGGAGGGCCGGGCTCACGCATCGGGAGGGCATGGGCTCACGGGACGGGGGCCTGCAAAAGCATCGGATGCCGGATCCCGCCCTCCTCCCCGCCCTTACCCCCCAATCGGGCAGCCGGAATCCGAAAGGTACGGAAGAATTTTCGGGTCGTTGTGTTGGAAATGCCCGCATCGAGAGACCATCCCCCCTCTGTCGGACCGAGGACGCCCCTACCATTTCAACGGAAATCGATGGGCGCCGGGCTTTCCCACTAGGAATAATTCTTCGAATCCATTATCTTACCGACTCGGTATCCAACAACGGGGCGCGCTGCCGCCCGCCGCATCCATGGGAGAAGTATGCCATGATTGAAATCACGCTGGGTGTCGCCATGTTCACGACCATCGTGTTGCTCCTGGTATTCGTCATTATCGGCGCAAGACAGAAACTGGTCAGCACGGGAAGCGTCACGGTTGTGTTGAACGATGAGCGGGAGCTCCAAATCCCGGTGGGCCAGAAACTGTTGGGCGCGCTGGCGAGCACGCAACTCTTTATTCCCTCCGCCTGTGGCGGGGGCGGGACCTGCGGACAGTGCCGCGTCAAGGTGTCCGAAGGGGGGGGCGCCATCCTGCCCACGGAGACCTCGTTCATTTCCAAGCGCGAGGCTGGCGAGGGGGCTCGCCTGTCCTGTCAGGTCAATGTCAAACAGGATATGCGAATCCAGGTGCCGAGGGAGGTATTCGGCGTCAGAAAATGGGCGTGCCGGGTCCGCTCCAACCACAATGTGGCCACCTTCATCAAGGAGCTCGTCCTGGAGCTGCCGGAAGGGGAGAGCGTCGATTTCCGGGCCGGCGGCTATATCCAGATCGAGTGCCCGCCCCATGAACTGAAATACGCCGACTTCGATATCGAGCCCCGATTCCGCGACGACTGGGACCGGTATGACCTGTGGCGATTCGAGTCGAAGGTCAAAAAGGACGTGGTCCGGGCCTACTCCATGGCAAGTTATCCGGAAGAAAAGGGCCTCATCATGCTGAACGTCCGGATTGCCACCCCCCCCCCGAACGCCCCCCCCCATGTGCCGCCGGGCATCATGTCTTCCTATATCTTCAACCTGAAACCCGGCGACAAGGTGACCATCTCGGGACCCTTCGGCGAGTTCTTCGCCCGGGATACCGACAATGAAATGGTGTTCGTCGGCGGCGGCGCGGGGATGGCGCCCATGCGCTCCCACATCTTCGATCAACTGCGCCGTTTGAAGAGCAAGCGCAAAATGACCTTCTGGTACGGCGCCCGGAGCCGGCGGGAGATCTTCTACCAGGAAGACTTCGACCGGCTACAGGCGGAGAACGACAACTTCAAGTGGTTCGTCGCCCTGTCCGATCCCCAGCCGGAAGACAACTGGACCGGCCACACGGGCTTTATCCATCAGGTATTACTGGATGACTACCTTGCCGAACATCCCGCCCCGGAAGATTGTGAATACTATATGTGCGGACCGCCCATGATGAATTCCGCCGTCATCAAGATGCTGGAAGACCTGGGTGTCGAGCGGGAAAACATCATGTTGGATGATTTCGGCGGATAATCCCGCTTTGTGGGGGGCTGGAGTATCTGTCCATGCATGGGGAAGACAAAGTTTCCGACTTGGTTTCCATCCGGGATCTGCATTTTTCACGAGGTGGCCGGAAGATCTTCGACGGCATCCATGTCGCAATCCCCCGGGGCAGGATCACCGCCATCATGGGGCCCAGCGGAACCGGGAAAACCACGCTCCTCCAGCTCATCGGCGGGCAATTGCGACCGGACAGGGGGACCATTACCGTGGATGGGATCCCGGTGCATCGCCTGTCTCGGCGGGCGCTGTTCGCCCTGCGGATGCGGATGGGGATGCTGTTCCAGGGTGGGGCGCTCTTCACGGATCTCAGTGTATTCGATAACGTGGCCTTTCCCCTGCGGGAACATACGCGACTTCCCGAGACCATGATTCGGACCCTGGTCCTCATGAAGCTGCAGGCCGTGGGCCTGCGGGGCGCGCGGGAGAAGATGCCGGGGGCGTTGTCCGGCGGCATGGCCCGGCGCGTGGCCTTGGCGCGGGCCACCATACTGGACCCCATGATGCTCATGTACGATGAACCCTTCACCGGCCAGGACCCCATCACCATGGGGGTATTGGTGCAGCTGATTCGCCGCTTGAATGACGCCCTGGCGTTGACGAGCATCGTGGTATCCCATGACGTGGTGGAGACGGCGGCCATTGCCGATTATCTCTACGTTCTTTCGGAAGGCAAGGTGGTGGGCGCGGGTACGCCGGCCGAACTCGGTAGGACCGACTCCGAGTGGGTGAAGCAGTTCATGGGGGGACTGCCGGATGGACCGGTGCCGTTCCATTATCCGGCGGGGGATTATGCCGGGGAACTCCTTTCCTCGGGTATTTCATGATTCGGAGAGAATGATGGGTGAGAAACAAGCCAGTCGTTATTGCGCGCACTGTGGGAAAAATGTCCTGGCCACCGGAACAACCCCCAATCATCTGCTGCATTTGATTCTCAGTCTGGTCACGGGCGGTTTGTGGATTGTGATTTGGATTCTTGTTTCCATCGGAAAAATTGGCGGTTATCGTTGCACACAATGCGGTAAGCGCGTCTAATCGTCCTGCGTAGCGGGGCCATATGATTTTGCCAAGCAAAATTATCGGAGCAAAATGATTCATGCTCGGAGCCTTCCAGTCTCTCGGCCAACGGAGTCTTTCATTCTTTCAACGCCTGGGCAGAGGGCATCTTTTCCTCTTCCATGTGCTGACGGGCATCCCGGCCCTCGCCCTGCGCCCGTGGCTCGTGATTGTCCAAATCCGGTCGGTAGGCGTCCTGTCCTTGTTGATCATCGTGGTCTCCGGCGCCTTTGTGGGCATGGTCCTTGGCCTTCAGGGATACCATACCCTGGTGGACTTCGGCGCCGAGGAGTCCCTGGGTGTATTGGTCGCCCTTTCCCTGGTGCGTGAATTGGGTCCGGTGGTCGCGGCGCTGCTCTTTGCCGGCCGGGCCGGTTCGGCGCTAACGGCCGAGATTGGTCTCATGAAGGCCACGGAACAGCTGGACGGCATGGCCATGATGGCCGTGGATCCCCTGCGACGCGTGATCGCACCGCGTTTCCTGGCGGGCATACTTTCCTTGCCCTTGTTGGCGGCCATCTTCAGTGCCGTTGGTATCGTCGGGGGCTACTTCGTCGGTGTTGCGCTGTTGGGGGTGGATGACGGTGCTTTCTGGTCCCAGATGCAGGATAAGGTGGATCTCATGGACGATGTCGCCAATGGCGTTATCAAAAGTATCGTATTCGGAGTCGTTGTCAGCTGGATTGCGGTGTTCGAAGGCTTCGATACGGTGCCTACCTCGGAAGGGGTGGGTAGGGCGACCACTCGAACCGTCGTACATTCTTCGCTCGCGGTGCTGGGGCTCGATTTTCTCCTGACCGCGCTGATGTTTGCCGGATGACTCCGCGCAGTGAAATTATCCGGAGTTTTTGTCACCTACGCAGTAGGTCGTAGCGATAATCATTATGCATACAAGAGCAGTCGAAATCGGTGTTGGGATATTTGTTGCCATCGGGTTTGCGGCCTTGTTTATGCTGGCTATGCAGGTCAGCAATCTTGGCACCTTTATCAACACGGACGGTTACCAGGTAAAGGCGCGCTTTCAGAACATCGGCGGACTGAAGGTTCGCGCGCCGGTTACCATGGCGGGGGTTCGCATCGGCCAGGTCAAACAAATCGGCTTCGATAGCGAACTCTATGAAGCGCTGGTGACTCTCTCGATCTTTGCAAGGTTCGATCGCATTCCGCTGGATACCTCCGCCAGTATTCTCACCGCGGGTCTTCTTGGGGAGCAATATGTGGGCCTCGATGCCGGTGGAGGAGAAGAGTATCTAAGGGACGGTGATGAAATCATGTTGACACAATCGGCTGTGGTATTGGAACAGTTGATCGGTCAATTTATGTTTGGTCAGACGGTGGGTGATAAAGAAAAGTGACTAATATCTCCAAAACCACGCGCTTTTATTGGGCCGCGGGCGTCGGGTTGTTTTTGGTCGGGTTGTTTTTGGTCGGGCAGCAATCTCGCGCGGAGCCGGCCCGGATAGTGGTAAAGGCGACGCCCGAACAAGGACGGGAAATGGTGCGCGATGCCTCCATGCGTCTTTTCCGATCCATGAAGGAAGAGGGGTTGAATGTCGACACGAATCCGGATCGGTTGCACAAGCTGATAGATGAAATTGTCTTCAGTCAATTCGATTTTCACCATATATCCAGCCAGGTCCTGGGAAAGAACTGGCGTAAGGCCACCCCGGAGCAGAAAGAACAATTTATCGAGCAATTCAAGGCCTATTTGCTCCATACCTATGCAACGGCCCTGGGCGAGTACGATGGACAAGAGATCGAGTATTTGCCCGTGCGAGGCAAGCAACCGGCTCGGATCATCAAGGTGCAAACCCGCGTGCGGTTGACCGAGGCCGCGCCCATCGATATCGATTATGTGTTGTTTCTTTCACGGGAGGGTTCATGGAAAGTCGTCGATGTGTTGGTGGAAGGAATCAGCATGGTGGTTACCCACCGATCCTCGTTTCAAATGGAGATCGATCAAAAAGGACTCTCGGGACTTATTGTGGCGCTCGAAGAGCGTAATAAGAAAATTGCGGAATCAGGGCAGTTGTCACCGAGCCGGCCATGAACGCCGCCGAACTTCACGTGGTAGAACAAAATACCTTTGTCCTTACCGGCGAGTTGACCTTTTCATCCGTTCCGAACCTATGGCGCAAAAGCAAGCGCCTTTTTACAAAAATTGCGCCTCCGGCCAAAGAGATTGTCGTTGACCTCGATAAGGTGACCCGTACCGACAGTGCCGGACTCGCGCTGATGATCGAGTTGCTATGTCTGGTCAACAATCGGAACATGATTCTTCGATTCCGGAATATCCCGAAACAAATGCTTTCCTTGGCGAAGATGACCGACGTGGATTTTCTTTTTAGTGGCGACATCCGGAGGCACCAGTCTTAAGGTGGACAAACTTATCATTTCCGGTGGTATTCCGCTCACTGGCGAAATTCGAATCTCTGGGGCTAAAAACGCGGCACTGCCTATCCTCGCTGCGAGCTTGCTGAGCGATAGCCCGGTCATCATCGGCAATATCCCCCATCTCAATGATATCACCACGACCATGGAGTTATTGGGCCGCATGGGGATCGATCTGGTCGTGGACGAACGCATGAATATCCAGGTAAATTCCTCGACGATTCGTGAATTCTTCGCCCCCTACGAACTGGTCAGAACCATGCGGGCCTCGATTCTCGTGCTAGGCCCCCTATTAACGCGCTTCGGCCAAGCGGTGGTATCCCTGCCAGGCGGGTGTGCCATCGGTTCGCGGCCTGTCAACCTTCACATCGAAGGCTTGAGAAAAATGGGTGCCGATATTCGAGTAGAAGGTGGTTTTATTCGGGCACGGGCACCGCGATTGAAGGGTACCCATCTGGTGATGGACCTGGTAACGGTGACGGGAACGGAAAACATTATGATGGCAGCTACCCTTGCTAAAGGTACCACGATAATAGAAAACGCGGCACGCGAGCCCGAAGTCGTGGATCTTGCCAATTGTTTGTCCACCATGGGTGCGCATATCGAAGGCGCGGGGACAAGCACGATATGCGTAGAAGGTGTCCAATCCCTATCCGGCACACAATATGATGTTCTGCCCGACCGGATCGAAACAGGTACCTATTTAGTGGCTACTGCCATCACGGGAGGGCGAATTAAAATAAAGAAAACACGCCCTGCTATGTTGGAGGCCGTCATCGAGAAGCTTTCGGAGGCAGGTGCTGTTGTGGAAACCGGCGAAGATTGGATCTCTCTGGACATGCGTGGTGAGCGCCCGAAAGCTGTAATAGTCCGCACGGCGCCCTTCCCGGCGTTTCCCACCGACATGCAGGCACAGTTCACGGCCCTGAATGTTATGTCGACGGGTATCGGTATGATTTCAGAGACCGTATTCGAAAACCGTTTCATGCATATCCACGAGCTCCAGCGCATGGGTGCCGATATCCGTCTGGAAGGCAATACGGCAATCACCTATGGTGTCGATCACCTTACTGCCGCACCGGTAATGGCAACCGATTTACGTGCCTCCGCCAGCCTTGTACTGGCAGGATTAGTGGCCAGGGGGAATACGGTTGTGAACCGGATTTACCATATCGATCGGGGCTACGAATGTATTGAGGAAAAGCTTGCCCAATTGGGTGCAACCATCCGGCGAATACCAGGATAATTTTGCTTTGCAGGACTGATTATCACAGCTTTTCCTTCAATACCAGTGACGCAAAACCGTTTTTTTGAAGGGCCGCTCGGATTCGATGTACCGTGCCGAGGTCCTGATAAGGTCCTAGCCGGACTCGATACCAAGTATCATTGTTATTCGTCGATACAGTTTGAATCTCCACATCAAACCCGCTGAGAACTAATTTTGCTTTGAGCTGATCGGCATCTCCAAGATAGCGGAACGATCCAACCTGGAGGATATAGCTACCCGCTACAGAGGCTGTCGTGGGTATCTCCGTTTTTTGAGGCGCTTGTTGTTGTTCCTGCGAGCGTAATTCATGTTCCGACACCCGGATTTCCCGCTCGGGAAGTATCGTATAAAACTCGAACCGAGGTTTAGGCCTTTTCTCATTAGGTTTGGTTGTACTGGCGACTCTGTCAGATTCGGATGGGTCAGGTGGTTTTTTCTGGGGGTTGACAGGACGCTCGCTTCGTACCTCTGACTGCACGTTGGCACGCTGCTCGGTACCGCCGCCGGAATGCTGGGCGCTAAGGTAAGTCAGAACGGCAATGAACAATCCTACGGTAAGTCCGGCAAGAAACCAAAGCCATCCAGGGGGGGGCACCTTGCCGGATGGCGAGGATGACGTTTTGCCGGCATGTTTATAATCATGGGCCATGTTAATTGACTATCGCCACTCAAGGCCACGGATTAAATCTTTGAAATAATCCCACCGCTTGGTCAGGAATTGGTACCGACCGGCCACGATGCCTGGGGCAATACCAAGTTCATCCGCTAACTGAATTACCTCGGACCGGGAACGCAGATCCTTGATGGTGCTGTTGTATTTAGCGGGTATCAGGAACTCGGTGGCAAATTTATCAGCTCGCTCTTCGCTCCGGTCGCCACAGTTACCATCATTAACGAATAAATCTTTCTTTTTATCATGCAAAACGTGTCCCGCTTCGTGGAAAAAGGAAAACCAAAATTTGTCTTCGCCTTTGCCACGTAGACATAATAAAATCATGACCTTATCGGGACCGAGCCACTTGGTGGCACCATTCCAGGGCACCTTTTTCATCTCCTTCACAAGCGCGACGGCCACGCCCGCTTCAGCGCACAACCTCTTTATCTCGGGTTCGAAAACCTGCGGCGTGTCGCGTGTCAGGGTTCGAATTTCCTCGAGTGCCGCCATGAAGCGATTTTTGTCATAGGGTTGGCACGCAATCGCCTGAGCCTGCAGTTCCCCCTGACGTATCCAGGCGGAAGCGGGACCGGGCTGTGAATCGAAACAGGCGGAGCGCCGGGCGGCCACTGCCGGTTCTTTCCACACCGCGCTCCACGCAGCCACGCTCGATACGCCATAGAAGCGCAAGACCTCCCGGAGCAATGTAACCTTATCCTTCAGCGGCTCGACAAACCCTCGCTCCATCAATTCCTTCGTCGGGATCGATTGCAGCCATTCGATATCGGCGGCCATCCGCTGGCGTTCGTTGAATTTAGCCACCTGTTCCTGGAATTGGGCTTCGAGGCGGTTCCAGAAATTGGCGGGAACGTTGGTAACCAGTTCGAGACGATTGGCCGTTTCATAGGTGATGGGCTGTATCCCCTTAAAAATACGGTGGAGGGTCTGTATCGCGAGACCCGTCCGGGCTGCAAGGTCTTTTTGCGTCATGTCAAGCGAACCCGTGACCTCAAGAAGCGTTTCCCCCGGGGGAACGGCGTAGTCCGGCTCGAAGGCATATTTTCTTTTCGCTTCCATGGTGTAACCTCTCTCACTCGTGGGTGTCGGCAATTTCAACGATCTCGATTTCCGATACTTTGCCACGGTCGATACTCCCGTCCTCTGTTCTCGGAACCGGGTTGACCGCGGGAATGAAGAGTAACCGGTATGGATGGTTCAAATCGACGGAGAATTGGCCAATCCGATTTTGTAACAACTCATGACAACGTGGCGGTGGCAGGCGAGAAATCTCCTCCAGGGATTTTGCCGCCCCAAGTTCCATCAAACGCTGCCTGAGTTTTTTGGAAAACGTGGCTCCATACTGTTTTTGCATTTCTTTCCGGTTGGAACAGGCCGCGGATTCAACTTCGAAGTGCAACGGTCAATGAAGTTTTGGTTTTAGAGAAGA
>CAZQHJ010000054.1:0-13786 GCA_964593225.1 uncultured Thiotrichales bacterium | reverse complement strand
GAGTCTCTACTTGAACTCTTTCTTGTCGATCAACCTTGCAATCCGATAAGAGCCAAATCAGTAGATTGTTCCCGGTTGTTGAACGACGTGAATTCACGCGACGTATTTATGGTGCCGGGGAATAGTTTCGTGCCCACCTCATTATGTGTTGGCTGCCGATTATCGCGGTGAATTGGTCGACAAAGAGATTATCGATATGCCTTCTGTTCCCAGTGATGCCGTCTTTGGTTAACGCTATTCTATTCATTTTCGCTATCTTTCTACTGATCGGCTGCACCAGTGAGGCCCCGCAATCGGCTCACGGTCAACCCACGCCTGCCTTTACCCTGACGCGGCTAGAGGGGGGAACACTTGCCTTCCCCGACGCCCTGCGTGGTCAAGTGGTGGCGATCCGTTTCTGGGCCGACTGGTGTCCCTTTTGCGCCCCGGAAATGAAGGCCATCGAACCGGTCTTTCGGCACCACCGTGAACGCGGCCTCGCCATCCTGGCGGTGAATGTGCGTCAGGACCATGAAACAGTCAGCGCCTTTGTGAAAAGGCTGGATATCTCCTACGATGTCTTGCTCGATGAAAATGGCGAGGTGGCACGAGCCTATGGGGTCATGGGGTTGCCCATTACCTTTCTTTTAGACCGTCAGGGTCGGCTTCGAACCCGCATCCTGGGGGAGTCCAGCGCTGAGGTATTCGAGCGTGTCGTATTGGAATTGTTGGAATGATTTTGCTCTGCAAAATCTTATGCCCCAAAGGCCGGGGCGAACATAAACTCATAGCCGGATTGATTGATGATAATTCTCAGGTATATGGGAACTGGCAAGGCCTAAGTATAGGGCAAGTGACAACCGGGTGGCTAAGTTACATACTTTCACAAGGTGATCATCGTCTAAACCACGTACAGACATGGGCAGAGAGGTTGCCTACCACGCTCAGTACAGGTTTGGAAACAAGTGTACGGGCCTTGGATTTCAGCGGCGACCGGCTGGCCGCTGTGTTGGACTATCTGGCCAAGGACGAGGAATGGGAGCGGTTCGAGTTTCGTTCTATCAACAAATCCCTGAAATCTGACGCCTGAAGGCTCCCTTTCACTGACTTTCTTTCAGGCTCATTTCTGAAGTGGAAAGAACTTGTTCCTTGGAGATCTCAAGCCCGCACAGGAGAAGCTTCTTCAAAGGATAAGGGAACTCCCCAGCTTCGATTACTGGGCCGATTGGTTACGGGATCGTTATGGCGGCAAGCCGTTAGACCCGAAAATGGTAGAAAGAAGCATGTGGTTACCCGAGGAGATCAAAGCCCAAGGGTCCCGGGGCATCAACCGCTATCTGGCGGAGCTGGCCCGCAGCGAGAAAGAGGAAAAGATCAAACGGGTGCGGGCCATCTTCATCGGCAACGGGGAGGCGGGCAAGACCTCCCTGTTCATGGTGGAACATTACGAGGACATCCAAGACAATCGGGCCTGGCAGCACGGGGGCTCTCTGGAGAGCCAACCCTGGTCCAACACCCGCGCCCTGGTCCGGGCCGATTATCAGTCCCGGGTGTTATCCCTGGCGGTGGCCGGTGACCATGTGGATGGGTATTTCCCGGTGCTCTACGACAGCCTCCTGAAGATCCTGGAGCGGATGCCGAGGCTCGCCTACAGCAAGCGACTGCACCTGAACGAGGCCGGGCGAGGGGCGGGCCTTCCCCGGCGAGGAACCGACGGCGGATTTCGGGGACCTGCTGGCCAGGAAGGTCGCCGGGCAGGGGGAATTCATCTGCCGGTTCGGCAGATACGACCTGCAAAAACTCTTACATCTCATGCAGGCGGAGACACAGGAATCCCCCCGGAACCGAAGATTGAAAGGAAGGCCATGGCATTCTGGCGGGAGAGACTGGGCGATTTTGGCGGTCTGACGAAACCCTCATGAGGTCAGCCAATCAGGCGATTATTAAAGATAGGCTATCGTGAAAAAAAAACTCGAGGAAATGACTGTGCCAAACCTTCCCGACGAAGTGCTTATCGAAGCGAAAACACTGCCGGAATCCATACAGAACGATATCGGCTCTGTCTTGTTATCCGTCATCCATAAAGAGGACGACGAGTGCGCGAGCGGGAATGGGATAGGCTGGTTTCATCGCCGCAATCCCAACACAGTGCCTGTCTCGGGATGCCATTGCCGTTAGAGAGGCTATCCGAGAAAGAAGAGTACAAAAAACGTGTCATAAAAAATGGTAGCAAACATTCTCATCCCGGCCCTGATCCTGTTGACCAGCCCATTCGTCCGGGCCGATCTGGAAGGGGCGTCGGACCCGGAAAAGACGCACCCTCGAACACCACCCGTCACGACCCCGATGATGACCCCCGTCATGGCCGATGACGGGCTGCATCGGCAGGCCTGGTTTCTGGAGAGCTTTCTGGAACTGGCCGATGATCTCGCCGAGGCCCAGGGGGAGGGCAAGCGCTTCGTGATCCTGTGGGAGCAAAAGGGCTGCCCCTATTGCGAGGAACTGCACAGGGTCAATTTGGCCAACCCCGAGATCCACCGGTACATGCGCGAGCACTTTACCGTGCTGCAACTGAACCTATGGGGGGACCGGGCGGTGACGGATTTCGATGGCGAGGTGCTGGCGGAGAAGGTCCTCGCCAGGAAGTGGGGCGTGGTGTTCACCCCGACCCTCCACTTCTTTGTGGAAGAACACGAATTGAAACCGGGAGAATCCGGATATCAGCCCGGCAATCGACAGTTCGCTGCGGTGATGCCGGGGTATTTTCGACCGTTTCATTTCGCCCGCATGTTGGAGTATGTGCGCGGGCGTCACTACGATAGACTACACTTTCAGAAATACGTCGCCGAGAAGGTGAAGGCGTTGGGGGCAGGTGCCGCGCGTGGCAACGTCCTTCGATGATAGTTCTGAACGGGAAATGCTGTCGATAAGGGGTGACAACCATGGCCGCAATGACCTTCGATACACTGAAATTCACCAAGCGCTTGACCGGAGCCGAGGCGTCGCCGGAATTGGCCGAGGCCACGGCGGAGGCCTTCAAGGATTTCAGTCCCCCGCGCCATAAATACGTTGTTCAACAATCGACAACAATCTATTGATTTCAGGAAAACTGTAATCGAAGGAAGTTGGCGTGCGCAGCACTAATGAAGCGGAACTCGCGACAAAGGGCGATCTCCGCGAAATGGAACAGCGGATGAAGAACGAATTCACCCGAATAGACGGCGAGATGCGGCTCATCAAGTGGATGCTCACCCTGCTGCTGGCCGGCGTCATGTCACTCGTCTTCGAATCCTTCTTCCCTTAAAAGCAGGGCCCCGCGCAACGGAGCCATAGGATGTCGCCGCAGGCAACCATGTCCCTCGCCGTCGTCTACAGCCGCGCCCAACTGGGACTCCAGGCGCCCCTGGTCACCGTAGAGGTCCACATCACGGGGGGCCAGCCCTATCTCTCCATGGTCGGGTTGCCGGAGACGGCCGTCAAGGAAAGCAAGGATAGGGTGCGCAGCGCCATCATGAACACCCGCCATGAATTCCCGTATCGGCGCGTCACCATCAACCTCGCCCCCGCGGATCTCCCCAAGGAGGGCGGGCGCTTCGATCTTCCCATCGCCCTCGGTATCTTGGCGGCCTCCGGTCAGATCCCGGCGCGGGCCCTGGAGGGTAAGGAATTTCTCGGAGAACTGGCCCTGACCGGGGCCTTGCGCCCGGTGCGAGGGGTATTGCCGGCCGCCTTGAATGCCCGGGCGGGGAAACGGGACCTGATTGTTCCCCGGGAAAACGCGGACGAAGCAAGCCTCGTGGAAGGCGCGCGGGTCATCCCCGCCGATAACCTGCTGGCGGTCTGCGCGCATCTCACCGGTAGCAATCCCCTGCCCATGCAGTTGGGCGCCCGAAAGCACGACGTCCGCGAGACCGGGGTGGATATTGCCGATGTGCGCGGTCAGTATCAGGCCAAGCGCGCCCTGGAGATCGCCAGCGCGGGCGCCCACAACCTGCTTTTCCTGGGGCCGCCCGGGGCCGGAAAGACCATGCTGGCCAGCCGCCTGCCCGGCATCCTGCCCCCCATGACGGAGCTGGAGGCCCTGGAGTCGGCCACGGTGCGGTCGGTGGCGACCGCCGGTTTTTCACCTGGAAGCTGGGGGCAGCGTCCGTTCCGTGCGCCCCACCATACGGCTTCCGGGGTGGCGCTGGTGGGGGGGGGCAGTCAGCCGCGTCCGGGGGAGATCTCCCTGGCCCATCACGGCGTATTGTTTCTGGATGAGTTTCCGGAATTCGATCGCCGGGTGCTGGAGGTCCTGCGCGAGCCCATGGAATCCGGGCGGATCGTGATCTCCCGGGCCGCCCATCAGGCCGAGTTCCCGGCCCGGTTTCAGTTGGTGGCGGCCATGAACCCGTGTCCGTGCGGTTATCTGGGGGACGGCACCGATCGCTGCCACTGTAGCGCGGACCAGGTCCACCGCTACCGGGGGCGGATCTCGGGCCCCCTCCTGGATCGGATCGATCTGCACGTGGAAGTCCCACCCGTCAAATGGGCGCAGTTACGTCCCCCGTCACAGGGTGGCAATCAACCGGACGGCGAGACATCCGCCCAGGTACAGGCCCGTGTGGAACATGCCCGGGAGAGGCAATTGGCTGGAAGCGGGAAACCCAATGCCTGGCTCGACAGTCGGGAGGTGGAGAAGTATTGTCGGCTCGACGAAGCCAATACCCGTTTGCTGGAGATGGCCATAGAGCGTCTGGGCCTCTCGGCCCGGGCCGGGCACCGGGTGCTGAAGGTCGCGCGCACCATTGCCGATTTGGTGGATTCGGACGAAATCCTGGCCGCCCACATCACCGAGGCCATGACCTATCGAGGATTGGATCGCGGTGATTTTTCATGAACGTTGCCGCGCACCGCAACTTGGCTCGGGTCGTTGTCGATGGTTGAATGACGTATCGATGGCGTTGGGTAGTCGTGTCTCGCTTAGGGAGGGCATAAAAAAACCACGCCCCCTTGGGGCGTGGTTTTTTCTGTCGGTGTTTTTCGAGGACCGCTTTCTTACCTCGCGTTTGCTCGACAATTGGTGATGATCTCCGCCCTCCTGTTTTTCTCCCGACCTTCTTTTGTCCTATTGGACGAGATGGGAGATCCTTCACCCTTGGCCACGACCGCTATATTGTCGGCGGAGACGCCCCGGGCTACCAAATAGTCGCCAACCACCTTCGCGCGATTCTTCGACAGCGTGAGGTTGAAGTTATTGCCACCGATATTATCCGTATGTCCTTCGACACGCACCTTGGTCTCAGTATTCTTGATGGCCTTTGCCACTTTACCCAAGACGTCTACGGCGTCCGATCGAAGCTCGGCCTTGTTGAAGTCGAAATTGACACTTTCCACGGCGGCCAGCAATTGTCCGCATTTTGCGCATCCGTTTTCCTTCACCTGGATACCGGGCAAGGTATATGGGCATTCATCCCGATAGTCCGCTACCCCGTCGCTGTCGGAATCCGGTGAGCAACCCTCCGGATCCACCGGGATACCTTCCGGCGTATTCGGGCATTTGTCCGCCTCATCCAACACGCCATCGCCATCGGCATCGGGACAACCGTTCTGATTCACGATGGCGCCCTTGGGCGTATTCGGACATTTGTCCGCCTCATCCAACACGCCATCGCCATCGGCATCGCCGTCCCGGCAGAGCGCATATCCCAGCACGGCACCTACGATGCCTCCGGGAACAACACCCGCGATGGCCTTTTCCGCCACCAGGGCGCCGGCCGCGCCCCCCAATCCGGCGCCTATCACGCTGCACTTGTTGAGACTGGCTATCCCGCCGCTTGTCGTGGCGCAGCCCGAAGCCAGCAATGGCACCAGTAACACAAGCAAAATATTTCGAAGACCCTTCATTGTTGTTTATTCCCCAGTGTATTAGCCTTGCAATTTCAGGTTTTTTACAAGTTCCCTAACAAAGAACCTAATCCGAGTCTATTAGGCTACTGTGTTTATAGATCTATTGCAAAGCAAAATGATTTCCGGATCCGACTCGTACGCGCAACTCATCCCAGTCGGAATAAAAGGTAAGCTGCGTTAATCGGACCCTTCGAGGAACGTCCTGCCTTTGTAGAGCACCGTGAGCGTCTCGGAGACCGAGCGCTCGATACCTTAAATTGTTGGCAAAGGCCATAATCTCGCTCACGGGGCGTGGGCCGCGTCTATCACCCGATTTCCAAGGTGCAAACGATTAGGGAGCCGATGACCTGGAACAGACAGTCCCAGTGCGACTCGAGCCCCATCGCTTCCGTCACGGAATCCACGGCTTCCATGACGGAAGCGATGGCTGCAATGATAGAATCCATCGCTGCAAGGGAAAAAGCTGTGGCTTTTACAATAAAAGCCACAGCTTCGATAAAATAATCCATGGCTTCTGTAATAGAAGCCATGGCTTCGATGATGAATTCCCCGGCTCCGGCTCCAGTGAAATAATCCATGGCTTCCGTGATAAAAGCTACGGCTTTCGTCACTAAAGCGGCGGCTTTTGCCGCGAGAGGAGTGCGATTTACCAGCAGAGTGAAGGTCCCTATGGGAGTCAGCCACGACTCCGTAGCGGAAAGAAACCGCGTCACCGCAGTGAACGATTTCATCCTATAGCTCACCGAGTTCCGTGGGTTGTCGGACGGTTGCGAATCCCATGGATGCCCTGCGCGTCCTGTTGCCCGATGCGCTTCCCGGGTACGAAGCATCGAGGGGCGTTGAACCCCTTGGTTGCCGAGTGGCGTCGAGGCATGGCGGATCCCCTCGGCATCGGCTGTGTCGTTCCGGTTGGATTTTACGAACGGCTTGATGAACCGGAGCGCTATCGGGTGGACGGTGTAGCCCGTCCCGGTGAAAATACGATGCCGGTGATGGGCTTCACCGCAAGCCTCCATGCCGATAATATCAAGGTGGAGGATTGGCCACGAATCCCGTTACCTTGGCTCTTGACAGAATCTTTGCCGGCGTGATATCCCCTTTTCGTCCATACCGTGAAATTGAACGCTCTCCTTGGAGGTATGGATTCCCGGCACCTTGGACTTCGCCTTTTTTGATACGATTTACCGTGGTCTGCTTCGCTCCTGTTATCGATGTCCAGGCCTCTAACATCATGGGCCATCCACGGCCGTTCCAGGAGGCGGGCGGGACCATTCCATTAGACACCCTCATTACAGAAACCGGAAATCGACGGATAGGAGTACGAAAGGCTCGCTCTGTGAGCCCATGTGTTTTGTCATGCTCATAAAACCCGACACCCCGGGCCGGGAACTGGCCAAGGGATTCTGGCGCGATAATCCCGTCCTCGTACAGATGCTGGGCCTTTGTCCCATGCTGGCGGTCACCAACACGGCCATCAACGCCCTCGCCATGGGGCTTGCTACCTTTTTCGTCCTGGTCAGCTCCAGCTTTTTCGTCTCGCTGTTGCGGGGACTCATCCCGAAACCGGTTCGCATCTCCTGTTTTATCATCATCATCGCCACCTTCGTCACGGTAGCGGATTTCACCCTGTTGGCCTTGTTCCCCGAATTGCACAAGGAACTCGGCGCCTTCATCCCATTGATTGTCGCCAACTGCATGATCCTGGGGCGCCAGGAGGCCTTCGCCGCGAAACGCCCCGTGGGGCTGTCGCTGGTCGATGCCATCGGCATGGCCAGTGGCTTTTTGTTCGCCCTGTTTGTGTTGGGCAGCGTCCGGGAGGTGTTCGGTAGCGGGTCATTTCTGGGCTTTTCTTTGCTGGGGCCGGAATTCGAACCGTGGGTGGTGATGTTGTTGCCCCCCGGCGGCTTTTTGACCCTTGGATTTATCCTGTTGTTTTTCAACTGGGTAAAACACCGACACTCGATGGAAGCGACCCGGCCGTCCGATTCTGCAAACCCCGATCCCGCCGGCCATGGCGTTCTGACTCGGACGATAAACCCATGATCGAAAACCTTGCCTGGATCTTCATCAGCGCCCTGCTGATCAACAACTTCGTGCTGTCTTACTTTCTGGGGCTGTGCCCGTTTCTGGGCGTTTCTTCGAGACTGGAGACCGCCTTCCGGCTGGGATTGGCGACCACCTTCGTGATGGCCATCACCGCCTGTTGCGTATGGGTCCTGAACACCTTTATTTTGGTCCACACCCCTTATCTGCGCCTGATTGCATTTATCGTGGTCATTGCGAGCACGGTGCAATTCGTGGAGATGGTGATCAAAAAGGCAAGCCCGGCGTTGTTTCGCAACCTGGGTATCTTTTTGCCGCTGATTACCACCAACTGCGCCATATTGGGGCTTGCCATTTTCGCCACCAATCGGGGATACGGTTTTATCGAGGGATTGGTCTACGCTCTGGGCGCCGGGGGTGGATTTACCCTGGCGCTTACCCTGATGGCGGGTCTGCGGGAAGAAGCGGAGCTCTCGGATATACCGGTGTTGGTTCAGGGGGCGGCCATAAACCTTATCATGGCCGGGATCCTGTCTCTTGCCTTTATGGGATTCGCGGGGTTGTTCAGCGCGAACTGATCTCGCCCTGTACCCCTAACTTAAGTCGCTCAACAACTGGCAATCTCCATTGATGATTATAGAAACCGTAATCGAAGGAATTTGCGGTGCGCAGCACTAAAAACGATTCAGCCACGCCCCGTATAGCCCATCGGCAATGCCCTGCAAGGCGCCGATCCGCTCTTCCGGATGAGTTTGCATCTCCGATGCGCTCTGCACGGTTTCCGTGACACAGACCAGTTCGTCGGCGTAGAGATGCGACCATTCCCGCACCATGTCCGCCGTCATTTCTATGTGGCACTGCAGGGCGAGGGCATTGTCCAGGACAAACCCCTGATGGGCGCAATGGTCGCTGCGCAGAATCGGGGTCGCGCCGGGCGGGATGCTGAAGGTCTCGCCGTGCCAGTGAAAGGCCTCGAAACGCGGGGGCAGGTCGCGCACCCAAGGGTTGTCGGTCGGTTGCGCGATGACCTGCACGGGGAGCCATCCTATTTCCTTGACGGAGTTGCGCGTAACAGCGCCGCCAAGGGCGCGGCTGATCAGCTGTCCGCCAAGGCAGTGCCCGAGCATCGGCATTCTCCTTCCGGCGGCGTCCCGGATCAGCGCGATTTCTTCCCGGATCCAGGGCAGCGGGTCATTAACGCTCATGGGTCCCCCCATGAAGACCAATGCCGATGTATTGTCCAGGATACCGGATTGGACATTGGGGATCTCTTCCCCCCGGTCGACACGAATGAGTCGGAAAGGGATCCCTTCTCGATCCAGCACCTTGCCCAGATAGCCGGGGCCTTCACAGGCGATGTGACGGAAGATAAGAATAGGTTTGCGCATTGGGTCATACTCGGTGTCATCGAATGGGGAGGTCTACATCGCGTTAGCCGGTTTTAGAAGCTGTTTGGAAATTCGCATCGTAGAGGTGGCGCCCCGATTGCGGCTCCTGCAAGGCGCGATGGGGGCGAAAATAAGGATTGTAGTGGACTACATGACGCCCAAGTACATAACGAACCTCGCCCCCGTCGCAACGCGGCAGGACGCAATTCGGGTGCGCCGCCGCAGTAGATTGCGAATTCCCAAACAGCTTCTTATGGCAGCGGTGGCGAAGTCCGAAGGGATTACAGCCCTTTTTTACCCCGCGATCTGTCTCTTGCCTTGGCGCGCCCGGCTGGCTCCGAACATGCAAAATAAGATGGAATGAGCCACTAGTACCCCACGCCATAAATACGTCGTTCAACAACCGGCAATAATCCGTTGATTGTCATAGGAATTATGATCGAAGGAATTTGCGGTGCGCAGCGCTAGAGGCAAATTTCCCGCACGGAATCGGCCTGGATACCGATGGGTTGATGGGTGGTGAGGACGGTGATCCCGCCCGATTGGGCGTGTTCTTCCAGGAGGGATTCCACGGCGGCGATCCCGTCTTTGTCCAGGGCCGTGAAGGGTTCGTCCAGGATCCAGCAGGCGGTGTGGGCAAGGGGCAGGCGCGCCAGGGCGATGCGCCGTTGTTGTCCCGCCGAGAGGGCGTAGGCGGGAGTGTCCGCGAACCTCCAGAGATTGAGGCGGGCGAGGGCTTCCCTCGGCGGCTGCGCCGGGGGGCCTTCCATGAGGGCGCGGGCGACCCGCAGGTTTTCCATGGGCGAGAGCGCGAGCTTGACGCCGTTTTGGTGCCCGATGTAGGTAAGCTCGGAAAGGAAGCGCGCCCTGTCCCGGGCGATGTCTTTGCCCCGCCAATGGATGGCGCCGGCGGTGGGCAGGGTCAGGCCGCACAGGATTCGGAGCAGGGAGGTCTTTCCGCTCCCGTTGGGTCCCTGCACCTGGAGGACCTGCCCGGCCCGGATGGCGAATTCGAGACCGCGAAACAGCAGCCGATCGCCTCGGTGGCATTCAAGATCACCGGCGGTCAGCAAGGCATCCCCTTTTCCACTCCCCACTTCCTATTTCCCGCCCGGAACGCAACACGCGCCGAAGAAGTCGTAATGCTCGATGGCCTCCAGGATGCCCCATGCGTATTGGGCGCTGGAGAAATAGATCCCCTCGACCTCCGCGAGGTGCGATAAGCTCTCGGCATGGGGGTTGGCCATGACGCTGCCCAGGGTGTTGCCCCGTATCATGTCTTCGTCGCTGGCCGAGGCGCCGGCCACGAGGATCTTTTCCAGGGGGATGCCCCACTGGTCGGCGAAATAACGCAGAGCGAGGCCCTTGGAGGCCCGGGCCGGGACCACTTCCAGGCGTGTGGGGTCGGAATGGAACAGGGCGACCGGCTCGCCCTCTTGGCGCAGGATGCGGGTGATGTCCTCCAGGTCGGGGGCCTTGTTAAGATCGATGGTGTAACGGAGCTTGAAGTTGCGCTGCTCGGACCTGGGGCAGGGCGAGAGACCGGGCACCTTGCGGAGGATGCGGCGCAGGGCTCTGGGGTGCCATTGGTGATCGATGTGTTCGTCCCAGGCGGCGTCGGAGAAGAACTGCGGGGCGTAGTAGAGCTCGGTGCCCATGGCGGAAATCAGCACGTCGGGGGTGGGGATGCAGTACCGCTTGAGGGCCATCCGGGCGCGCCTGATGCCCTGCACCGTGGCGATCCCGAAGCCCACGTGGCGCCTTTTCTTCCGCAGGACTTCGAGGAATGCGCCGAGCCCTTCCTGGTCGCCGGAGAGCGCCTGGTCCAGATCCACGATCAAGGCCCGGTCCTGGAACAGGAGCGGGTGTTGTCTGGGGAGTTCGGCCTCCATGGGTTTGTCTTGGGCGTGGAGGACCTTGCGGATCTTTTTCAGGTAGTCTTCGGCGTGGGCCTCCCAGGAATAGTGGGTCAGCACCCCTTTTAGGCCATTGCCGCCCAGTTCATGCCATTTGTTTTTGTCGCCGAGGATCGTCAACAGGGCGTCGGTGATGGCGGCGGTATCCAATGGGTCGATGAGGACGCCGTTTTGGCAGTTGCCGATGATGTCCATGGGACCCCCATCCTCGGTGGCGACGATGGGGACGCCGCTCGCCGCCGCCTCGATGAGGGTCAGCCCGAAGGGCTCCGTCAGCGCCGGATTGACGAAGACCCCTTCGCGCAGCGAGGCCAGCCGATAGATGAGGGGCACCTCCTCGGAACCGAGCCGCTTTGGGTAGGCGACGCGGCCATAGAGGTCATACAGGTCGATGAGCACCAGGAGCTGGCTCCATACGTTGCGGGCCTCGGAATCCAGGTCCCGGATGTCGTTGCGGCTGCCTACTGCGATGACCAGGTTGGCCATCTCCTGGAGTTTCGGGGATTCCCCGTAGGCCTGCACCAGCGCCGAAACGTTCTTTCTTTCATCGGCGCGGGAGACCGCCAGGATCATGGGTTTGTCCGGGTCCCGGAGGAAGCGCGCGATTTCGTCGGCGACGGGGGTTTCGTCCTCTCCGCCGAGCGGGGGATAAAAACGCGTGAGATCGGTGCCGGGCGGCACGACGTTCATGCGATCGGGTCGGTAGTGGTCATATAGCCAATACTGCTCTTCCACCTCGTTTCGGGTGCTGGCGATGACCAGGTTGGCGGTGGCCAGGGTGTCTTCCTCGGCCTCTATCCGCCGCGTCATGTGGTAGCGGGTCTCGATTTCGTTGAGTTTGAGGCCGCTGGCCAGCAGGCGCATGCGCTTGACGCGCCCCAGGGAGTGTCCCGTATGCACCAACGGTACGCCCAACTGGCGGGCGATCCGGGCGCCTACGTAGCCGGCATCGGCATAATGGCTGTGGACGATGTCGGGGGTGCGGTCTATCTCCCGCAGGTAGTTCAAGATGTTGTCCGCGAAAGCGTCCAGGTGATCCCAGAGTTCTTCCTTGCGAATATAGCCTTCGGGACCGGCGTCGATGCGAACGATCCGGGCATTTTCTCCCAGGGATTCTTCGGGCCGGGCATAATCCTCGCTAACAGCGGGATCGATGATTCGTCGCGTGAAAAGGTCTACCCGATCCACATCCGGGCGGGCGTCCAGCGCGCGGGCCAATTCCACCACATACTTGGTCTGTCCGCCGGTGTCGGGATCGCGACCGAGTTCCAGGTCATGGGCCCTGAAAAGACCATGAACGCTGATGAGCGCGACGTAAAGGGTGTCTTGTGTGTCTTTTGACATTTTGTGAAGCTCCATGATTTCTCCGGAGTCGACTCGGAGAGATCCTAACTGTTCCCTATATTGTTCCGCTTTTTAGGGTTTTCAAGTTTTATCGATGCGTCGAATAATACACCAAATGAAATGCTCCCGAAGAAAATTCCTGGCCGGACTCGGCGGCGCGGGGGCCGCAGCGCTGGGCGCTTGTGCCGCTGTGGGAACGCCCGCCTGGGGCGGGAGCACTCTGGCCGATGTCTTGGGGGCAGTGTTTCAGGCGCACTACCGACGCATGACACCCGAGGAGCTACAGGACGCCCTGGACCGGATCGAACGCCGGGCCAAACAACGATTCGGGGTCGACATGATCTGCGAAAACACGCCCCCCCTGCCCGGCGTCGTGTTCGGCTACGCCCTCAATATCTCCAAATGTCGGGGTTACCGGGAGTGCGTCTACGGATGCATCCGGGAAAATAATCAGGGTCGCGATTCTCAGGTGCACTATATCCGCGTCTTGGAGATGGATCGGGGCGGCAGGAACCTGGCGGCGTCGGACCATTATTACGACCATGAAACGGTATCGGCCCCGGGTAAATTCTATTTCCCCGTACAGTGCATGCAGTGCGACGATCCCCCCTGCGTCAAGGTCTGCCCCGTGCAGGCCACCTGGAAGGAGCCGGACGGGATCGTGGTCATCGATTACGACTGGTGCATCGGTTGCCGATACTGCATGGCGGCCTGCCCCTATTGGGCGCGCCATTTCAATTGGACAACACCCGAGATCCCCGCCGATGAACTCAACCCCGTGACTCATTACCTGGGCAACCGACCCCGTCCCAGGGGCGTGGTGGAAAAATGCCACTTTTGCACCCAACGGGTCCGCAAGGATCTGCAACCGGCCTGCATGGCAGCGTGTCCCACCGGGGCGCGGATCTTCGGCAACCTGCTGGACCCGGCCAGCGAGATCCGTTATGTACTGGAGAACAAGACGGTGTTTCGTTTGAAGGAAGAACTGGGAACGGAACCGAAGTTTTGGTATTTCACGGATCGGTAGAAGGGCGTAGAGACTATGTAAGGGCCGGGATGGAAAGCAAAGCGGGATTTTCGTATCCCGTAGTCCGAGAACTTTTTGTATTCCGAGTTATACTTTCAACGGCCATATTTTGAACTTCCCGCGAAACAAGCGCTGATCGTATTGAAATACGCGGATTCAACTTCGAAGTGCAACGGTCAATGAAGTTTTGGTTTTAGAGA
>CAZQHJ010000053.1:0-14012 GCA_964593225.1 uncultured Thiotrichales bacterium | reverse complement strand
GGTCTCTCTCTGGGCATGGCCTGCTTTCATCAGGGCCGATATCCGGTATCGTTGCGCTCGGGTAAGCTGCGTGTATGTGCTCATTTGTGCCTCTCATTCCAGTCGGAACGAAAGGTCATGATGCTAACGCGGCTTGCCCTCTATTCCGAACTGATGAGTTGCACTTACAAGTTGAATCCAGGAAGCATTATATTGAAGGAACGTTGAAAAAATTAACGGAAAGGGTTTTTCGAAACGGTACACAGGCCGTTCCCGACAAGAGAGTGCCCAACACAAGGGGTTCCCCCACAAAAACGAACCGTCATGAACTACCAATACGAGATCCTCGAGGAGACTACCGGCTATCAGGGTTTTTTTCGCCTGGCGCGTTATCGGTTGCGACATGCGCTGTTCGGCGGCGGATGGAACGATGTCCTGACCCGGGAGCGTCTGGAGCGGGGCCATGCGGCGGCTGTGGTGCTCCATGATCCGGATCTCCACAGCCTGGTGATGGTGGAGCAGTTTCGCATCGGCGCCGTGGGGGTATTGGATAACCCCTGGTTGCTGGAACTGGTGGCGGGGATCATCGAAGAAGGAGAAAGCCCCGAGGCGGTGGTCCGCCGCGAGGCCATGGAGGAGGCCGGTTGCGAGATCTGGACGATGGAGCCCATCGCCCGTTTTCTGCTGAGTCCCGGGGGGTGCTCGGAGGAGATCCACCTTTTTTACGGTCGTGTGGACGCCAAAGACGCCGGTGGCATCCACGGTTGTGCGGATGAGGAGGAGGATATCCGCGTGCGGGTCGTGACGGTGGACGAGGCGCTTGGGTTGCTGGCGGAAGATAAGATCGCGAACGCGACCACTATGATTGGGCTCCAATGGTTTGCGAACCGTTTTGCCGCACGGTGAAATACCCTTGCGCCGGAATCTATCTACACATCCCGTTTTGCAGGCAGTTGTGTTACTACTGCGACTTTCACTTCAGTCTCTCCCTGCGGGATAAAGACGAAATGATGGCCGCCATGGCGCGGGAGATGGCCCTGCGCAGGGATTATCTGAACGGACGGACGGCCGATATCGAAACTCTCTACTTCGGGGGCGGTACGCCGTCGGTGTTGGAACTAGCCGACATCGAACGGCTTCTGGACAGGATCGCCGCTCTGTTCCCGCTGTCGGCCAACGCCGAGATCACCCTGGAAGCGAATCCCGATGACCTTGCCCCCGAATATCTCTTGGGGCTGAAGGCGCTTGGCATCAACCGGCTGAGTATTGGCGTTCAGTCATTCCACGATCAGGAATTGGCGATGATGAACCGCCGTCACACCGCCGGGCAGGCCGTGCGTTGTGTGGAAGACGCCTTTCGGTGCGGGTTCGATAACGTCACCCTGGATTTGATCTACGGATTGCCGGATTCGACCCCGGATAGTTGGTCCCATTCCCTGGAGATGGCGCTGGCGTTGTCTCCCCCCCACCTTGCCTGTTATCACCTCGCCTTCGAGGAAAGGACCGCCTTCGCCAATTTTAGAAAAAAGGGGCAATTGGGTGAACGCCCCGAAGCGGTCAGTTGGGCGCAATACCAATGGCTTTGCGACCGGATGGGCGCTGGCGGGTACGAACATTATGAGATCTCGAACTTCGCCCAGGCGGGCTGGCAATCCCGTCACAACAAAGCCTATTGGGCGGGGGGGGTCTACCTGGGCATTGGCCCCTCCGCGCATTCGTTCGATGGGACGAGCCGGCAATGGAACATTGCCCATAATCGCAAGTATCGGGAGGCTGTTTCGCGGGAGGCGGGTTTCCATGAAAGTACCGGGGATTCGCAGCCACTCCAATCCTCTTTCGTCTTCGGGGACGATGCGGCGCGACATGACCGTCTTTATGAAAGGGAAGTCCTTTCAGATAAAGATCGGTTCCACGACTACCTGTTGACGAGACTGCGCACCGCAGAGGGGATCGATCCACGGTATCTGCAAAACCATTTCACCGATCTTTATCCGGATTTTTATAAAAGGTTTGTTCGATACCTGGGTACGGATGCGCTGGCGGGGACAGGGCATCGCTACCGCCTGACGGAAAAGGGCATGTTTCAATCCGACGGGATTATCGGTGATCTTTTCGTCGAATGAATTCCGGCCCGATTCCCTAAAGTATGTCTCGCGCAGCTTTATCAATACGCATGGTTGAGTTTCAAAGACTCTCCATTGAGTCTTGATAACCGGAGTTCCGGATAAGGCAAGCGGGAAAGAGAGAACCCCATCATCGAAACGATCAACGAGCCGTTAAAAAATATCTCTCAGAAGCTGTTTGGAAATTCACATCGTAGCGAGAGGCGGTGCTCCCGATTGTGGCTCCTGCAAGGCGCAATGGGGGAGAAAATAAGGATTGTAGTGGACTACACAACGCAATTTTCGCCCCCGTCGCAACGCAGCCCGACTGATTTCTCGCTTACTCCATAGCCGGACTCATTGCCATCGCCAGCGTCTGCATAATCTCCTGCCCTGACGGCGGTGGACTGCTCGGCGGCGGAGTGGACGGCGATGCCGGCATCCTCATAAGGTGACTATGGTCTGGTCCAGCACCACCGGGGCCACCGGCGGGGCCGGATAGAGGTTCGGGTTGGCCTTAAGTCCGCCGGACATATGCCAAGCAAGAGGTAGTGAGGCAAATTGCGCCTCTAAAAATGGGCTTAACACACTGGTATTAATGGCTTAGTTATCCAGAACTCAGGTAAGTGGCCGAAAAAGGCATTATTCTTACTGAGGTCGAAGTGGCGGCGCTGGAGAGGGAAAAGCATGATGATGACGCCGGTGAAGACAGCCCATCCGGGTTATCCATGTTCCCGTGATACTTTTTACGTTGGTGCTTTGAAGGGTGTCGACAGGTTCTCTATCAGCAGACGTTTTTGGACACCCGGATTAAGTCTGAACTACTACATCTTAATTACGCTTTTTCAGCTTTTTCCTTGCATCACGCGGGACGAACCCTATAAATGAGCCGGAAGGAAAGAGGTCGAGGGCGTTGGGGTAATCCTGGAACGGGGCATGGCGGTCGGCCTGGGTGAGGTGGCGAGTGTAGCGCGCCTCGGTAAAAAGAGACAGATCAGTCAACTCCAGGGACCGCGCCAGCACCATTTTATGTGCCAACGCTTCAGCCGCAGCACGGTTTCGGATCACCGCGTCGACCGCGCTGAGCCCGAATAGCAGCAGGCAGCCGCAGAGAAACCAACCGATGATGTCCGATTTACGCGTCGATATCACAATTACAGATGACGCGCCCCAGGGCAATTTGGAGGAACCGGAAGACCGAGCATTAAGACGCTCAAGAGGCGGATTTACAAAAAAATCCACGTAATGGTCGATGCATTGGGTAACCCGCTGGATTTCGTTTTAACAGGCGGACAAGTAGCGGACATTACACAAGCCCATACCTTGGTTGAAGGCGTACAAGCTACATATGCGCTAATGGACAAAGCTTACGATTGCGATAAATTAATCGAGCAATTGAAAAGCCAGGGAATCATTCCTGTTATTCCTTCCACGGCTGACAGGAAGGAACCCCGTGAATAGGATAAGTATATTTACGAAGAACGCAGTCTAATCGACTGCTTTATGGGCAAACTCAACCGATTCCACCAAGTCTTCTCGCGCTTTGATAAATGGGCGAAAAATTTCATGAATTTTGTACGTTTTGCCGCCGCTCTCATATGGCTTCGCTGAAATGTCAACACAGACTAAAACTGGCCTGAATGTTAAAGGAAGCCGATTCAAGGCCGCTTGGGATGATTCATTCCGTTCTAACGTATTGGCTCATCTGTGATTATCATTACGGCTGCCCTGGATTTGTGCCGAAAAATCATGCTGAAAACACCATCAATACTAGAACTTCTACTATCTCGCCTGCCGCCCCCACGGTATCGCCAGTCCTTCCCCCGATCCGTCGTCGGCACCAGCTGCCAAACAGCGCTGTTGCCGTCATTACGACCACGCCGACAACAAGGCCCACAGTCCCTGCGAAAAGCCACCCTGCTCCCAACAGGACAGCCATCGCGCCGAGGAATTCGACGATCGATCTCCAGCTGGCCCTATCCTGATAGACGCACCGATAAAACACGCGACCCATACCATCCAAGCGGGCGGGCGGCAAAAAGTCCAACATCGGTACCATCATGCACCGGGCAGCCAGCGGTGCGAGCAAAATGGCCTGTAGACGGTATTCCTCGGGCAAAGAGGCCAGTGCCGCTACCTTAAAGGTGAGTCCCCCTCCCATGGCCAAACAACCGAAGGTCCCGATACGGCTGTCCCGCATGATATCGAGGACCCGTTCCCGGGTGTGGTGACTCAAAAAACCATCGGCGGTGTCAGCCAACCCATCCAGGTGAAGACCGCCGTGTACTATGGCCAGCCACCCCACCAGCAATACAGCCAACACGGGAGGTGGAAAAAGGCCATCGGCTACAAACGCGATACCCACTGCGGACAGCCCAATCAGAAAACCAACCAGTGGGAAGAACGGCACGCTTCGAATCAGATCCGCTTTCGTGTGACGGCAACCTTTGGGCAACGGAATGACCGTTAAAAACCCCAATGCCGCGCATGCCGGTTTTAGTACACTCATCTGAAACTATACTTCATTATGACTGATATTTTGATTGCTGTTAGGACTTACGCATTGGACCGAAATGCTACCGAGCCAAACAATCCTATCAACCGGCTTTCAACTGCCGACAAGCTAAACTCGAATCCCGTATTACTCCAGAAGACTGGAACCTTATCGAACAACTGTTGCGTGAGGGATGGAGGAGTCCAGAACAAATCAGTCTCTGGCTGAAAAAGCAAAACCGCTTGAGTATCAGCTATGAATGGATTTGCCGGCACATCCTACAGGACAAGCGTCACGGGGGAACCCCTCTACCGGCATCTGCGTTGCCAAAAGTAGCGAAAAAAGCGCTACAGCACCTGTCAACGCCTCGGAGATTGGGAACTCGACACCATTAATTGTAGTAGTTCAGGCCTTAGGCCCTTAATCGGAATTTTTAGATACGCTCTAAGTCTTAACTACTACAATTAATGCGTCCGCACGATATCGCATCCACTTTTTTCACCCGTGGTCACGACAGGTTTCTCCGAGTCGGGCTTTATGTTGGTCGGCGTGGGCGTATATTGCAGGGCAATCTCCAGGACCTCATCGATCCATTTCACTGTTTGGATATCCAGTCCTTGTTTGATATTAGCCGGGATTTCGGAGAGATCCCGTTGATTTTCCTTTGGAATCAGGACCTCGGTGATCCCTCCGCGCAGGGCTGCGAGTAGCTTTTCTTTGAGACCGCCGATGGGCAGCACCTCACCGCGCAGGGTAATCTCTCCCGTCATGGCTACACTGGAGCGTACCGGTATCTTTGTCAGCGTCGACACCAGGGCCGTGCACATGCCAACACCGGCGCTCGGTCCGTCCTTGGGGGTAGCGCCTTCCGGCACATGGATGTGGACGTCATGGTTTTGATAGAACTCCGGGTCGAGACCAAACTGTCCGGTTCGGCTTCGAACGACCGTCATGGCTGCCTGAATCGATTCCTGCATGACGTCTCCCAAAGAACCCGTATGGCTGAGGTTTCCTTTGCCAGGCATAATCGCCGCTTCGATGGTTAGAAGGTCCCCGCCCACTTCAGTCCAGGCGAGACCGGTAACGTGGCCGATGCGATCCTCTTCCTCTGCCAAACCATGGCGAAACCGTTGTACACCAAGGTATTTTCCCAGGCTTCTGGGGATAACGAGTGTCTGTTTTTGCGAGCGTGTAATGACCTTTTGTTTGACAACCTTACGGCTGATCTTGGCGATCTCCCGCTCGAGGTTCCGCACCCCGGCCTCTCGTGTATAGAAACGGATGATATCCTGGACGGCACCGTGGGTAATGTTGAGCTCGCCTTTCCTCAATCCATTATTTTTTAACTGTTTTGGGATGAGATAGCGCTTGGCGATATTGATCTTCTCCGTTTCTGTATAGCCCGGTATTCGGATAACTTCCATACGGTCCAGCAGCGGACCTGGAATGTTCATGGAATTGGCCGTCGCGACAAACATGATCTCGGAAAGGTCATAATCGACCTCAAGATAATGGTCGTTGAAGGTATGGTTTTGTTCCGGATCCAGGACCTCAAGCAGGGCCGATGATGGATCCCCTCGAAAGTCCATGGACATTTTATCCACTTCGTCCAACAGGAAAAATGGGTTGCGCACACCGCCCTTGGCGAGTTTTTGCACGATACGTCCAGGGAGAGCACCGATGTAGGTTCGCCGATGCCCCCGGATTTCCGCTTCATCGCGCACACCACCCAGTGACATGCGGACAAACTCACGGCCCGTAGCCCGGGCAATGGATTTTCCCAGTGAGGTTTTTCCCACGCCCGGCGGACCGACAAGACACAAGATGGGTCCCTTGAGTTTTTTTACCCGTTGCTGGACCGCGAGGTACTCGGTGATCCGCTCTTTGACCTTTTCCAACCCGTAGTGATCTTCTTCCAATACAGCCTCGGCCCTGGGAAGGTCGTGGCGAATCCTTGTGCGCTTTTTCCACGGCACGTTCAGCAACCAGTCCACATAGTTGCGTACGACAGTCGCCTCCGCCGACATGGGGGACATCATCTTGAGCTTGTTGAGTTCGGCTGTCGCCTTCTCTTTCGCCTCCTTGGACATCCCTGCCTCTTCGATCTTTTTGGCCAGCGCTTCCATTTCGTTGGTTCCATCCTCCATGTCGCCCAGCTCCTTCTGGATGGCCTTCATCTGTTCATTGAGGTAATACTCGCGCTGATTTTTCTCCATCTGCTTTCTGACACGTCCTTGTATTTGGCGCTCTACTTGCAGGAGATCGATTTCCCGTTCCAGATGATGGGCTAATTGTTCAAGCCGGGATTTGGTGTCCTTTGTTTCCAGCAGTTCCTGCTTTTGATCGATCTTGATGAATAGATGCGCCGCAACGACATCGGCAAGCCGGCCCGGGTCGCTGATGTCGGTAAGGGAGGTGATGATTTCCGGCGATATCTTTCTGTTGAGTTTTACATATTTCTCGAACTGCGTCATGGTCGAACGTATCAATGCATCGACTTCCCTGCCTTGAACAGTTTCTTCCTCATATTTTGCTATTTCGGCAAACAAGTAACTGTCGGTATCGGTGAAGCGCTTGATACTGGCTCGATAGAGTCCTTCCACGAGGACCTTTACGGTCCCATCCGGCAGCTTGAGCAGCTGTAGGATCGTGGAGACCGTACCGATGTGGTAGATATCTTCCGTGGTGGGTTCATTTTGGCTGGCATCCCGTTGCGCGGTGAGCAGGATCTTTCGTTCCCCGACCATGGCGCGTTCCAGCGCGACGATGGATTTTTCCCGACCGACAAATAGCGGGACGACCATATAGGGGTATACCACGACATCTCGAAGTGGTAGCACTGGCAACAATACGATGGATGGGTGGGATTCCGAGTTGGATTGTTGTTCGTTCTTGGGCATTGTTTTCGCCTGGGAAAATTATATGGCCTCGCTATGCGGGGCAAAGAGTTTATGGAAATGGGCTTAATATAAGCCAGCTTATTGAGTTGGAATCACATCGAACCGGTATAGCTGTCCCTGCGGTATCTCTTGCTCGGGGACATACGGGGAGTCATTATCCAATCATTCCAAAGGCGTAGCGTTTGGATATTTTTTCACTTCAATCGATCCTGGCTCCAAGCCCGTGCGCTTTGGAATCCTCGCCAGCATTTTAGACCCTATTTCTTCTGGATCATGGAAGGCAAGCACGAAATCCGGGTAACCCAACTTTGCCAATACGCAGCGTGATCTGGATGATCTTTTAAGTTCCCACCCATTTCATCCCAAAAATGATTTACGCCGGCGCAAATGCAATGTTTATTCCAACAAGTGGTCCTTTTTCTTCCTCTATTTGTTCCGCCATGACTCGAAGCACCAGCACCTCGGCACGGGGAATTGACTCTTCCCTGCTTTTACCACACTTCATGGCACCTGGGATCCCGATAACTTCAGCGATCCCTGGATCGTCTACTTCCCGGTCCGTTTCGATCGTAGCTGTAGAGTTTTACTCCGCAATCGGACACTGTCTATTCCGATTGCGGAGTAAAATCATGCCCGCTTTTTTTCGCCATGATAGATAAAGATGGGATCGGATTCCTCGTTTATCAATCCCTCATCAACCACAACTTTGCCGATTCCCTCCATGGAGGGCAAATCGTACATGGTATCGAGGAGTCTGTGTTCCAGTATCGAACGCAATCCCCGCGCACCGGTTTTTCGCTCCGAGGCCTTTTTGGCAATCGCCTGTAGTGCCTCGGTTCGGAACTCAATATCGCACCCCTCCATCTCGAAAAGGCGTTGGTACTGTTTCACGAGGGAATTTTTCGGTTCAGTTAGGATTTGCACCAGCTGTTCACGATCCAACTCCTCAAGGGTTGCAATCACCGGCAGCCGACCGGCGAATTCCGGTATCAAACCATACTGAATGAGGTCTTTCGGCTCCACATTGGCCAGAACCTCGTCGATGTGCTTCCTTTCATCCTTGCCGACCAGATTAGCACCGAAACCGATACCACTCCATTTCGCGGTCCGCTTTTCGATGACCTTTTCCAGGCCATTGAAGGCACCGCCACAGATAAACAGGATATTAGAGGTATCGACCTGGAGGAATTCCTGTTGGGGGTGTTTGCGATTGCTGCCTTGCGGCGGCACCTGTGCGACGGTTCCTTCGATGAGCTTCAAGAGCGCCTGCTGCACGCCCTCGCCGGAGACATCCCGCGTAATCGAGGGGTTGTCGGACTTGCGGGTGATTTTGTCGATTTCGTCCACATAGACAATCCCGGTCTGAGCCTTTTCCACATCGTATTCGGATTTCTGCAAGAGCTTCTGGATGACGATCTCCACATCCTCGCCCACATACCCCGCTTCGGTCAGGGTCGTTGCATCGGCGATGGTAAACGGCACATTCAGCAATCTGGCCAGGGTTTCCGCCAGTAGTGTTTTTCCGCATCCCGTGGGGCCGATGAGCAGGACGTTGCTTTTGGAAAGCTCCACATCGCTGTTGGACTTGAGGCGGGACTCGAGTCGTTTGTAATGATTATAAACGGCAACCGATAAAACCTTTTTTGCCTGATGCTGGCCAATCACGTAATCGTCCAGGGTCGCCTTGATTTGCTTAGGCGTCGGGAGATTGTTTTTCGAATCCGGGGCGTTTTCTTCTTCCTCTTCCCGAATGATATCATTGCACAGATCGACGCAGTCGTTGCAGATAAACACTGCGGGGCCCGCAATGAGCTTGCGCACCTCGTGTTGAGTCTTCCCACAAAAAGAACAATACAACAGACCTTCGTTACTGCTGTCATTCCCTCCGTCTTTGTTTTTTTTGCTACTGGCCATTACTTCACTTCCGGGGTTTCTCGTGTCACAAGCACTTCATCAATCAAACCATACGCCACCGCCTCTTCGCCGCTCATGAAACGATCGCGGTCGGTATCTTGTTGGATCCGTTCCACCTCTTGCCCTGTATGTTTTACGAAAATTTCATTGAGGCGCGCCCGTGTGCTCAGGATCTCCTTGGCATGGATATCGATATCCGACGCCTGCCCCTGGAATCCCCCCAGGGGCTGATGAATCATGATGCGGGAATGGGGCAGGCAATAACGCTTGCCTTTCGCGCCGCCCGCCAGCAGCAGTGCCCCCATACTGGCCGCCTGCCCCACGCACATGGTGGAAACATTCGGGCGAATGTATTGCATGGTGTCGTAGATGGCGAGCCCGGAACTGACCGCGCCCCCCGGTGAATTGATATAAAAATGGATGTCCTTGTCCGGGTTCTCGGACTCAAGGAACAATAACTGCGCCACAACAAGGTTCGCCACATAGTCTTCTACAGGGCCCACCATGAAAACGACCCGTTCCTTGAGCAGCCGTGAGAAAATGTCGTAGGCGCGCTCTCCCCGTGGGGATTGCTCCACCACCATCGGCACCAGATTAAGCGCCCGGATCTCCTCGCCGTTCCCGCCGTTCCAATACTCGGTCATGTTTATCATCTATCAACCCTTCGCCCCATGAAGCTGGGCCCTATGATTTCGCGCGGCGAAATCATTTCAATAATTCGTTGAACGACATCCGTTCTTCCGTAACATCGGCCTGTTCGAGCACCCACGCCACCACCTGCTCCTGCAACACGGTCGTCTCCATGGGGGCCCGACGATTTTCGTCCTCATAGTACCAGGCTATCATCCGTTTCGGTTCCTGATAACTGGCGGCCACACCTTCTATCCGTTCCCGGACCTTATCGTGATCCACCGTGACGCCACTGAGGGTCATCAGCTTTCCCAATACCAGACTGACGGTGATCTGACGCCGGGCCTGTGGCTCCGACTCGGCCGGCGTTATGCCGATACCGTCCGGATCGATGCCGAGCTTCCGGAACTCCTGGCGCTTCCTCCCGGCGATGTCGGCCGCTTCCCTTTCCACGGCCTGCCCTGGCAATGCCATTTCGTCCATATTCTCCAACAATGCGTCCACCACCCTTTGGTGCGTTTTCATCCGCAGGGCGGACGCCAGATTACGCTCCAAATCCTGGCGGGTCGCCGCGCGAACCGAGGCCATGTCTCCGTCTTCGAACCCGAGATGCCGGGCAAAGTCCTCATCGCTCTCCGGCGGATCCGCTTCCTCCACCGACCGTATCCGAACCTTGAAAGTCACCGGGCAATCGGCAAGCTCCGGCTTGTGGTATTCACTGGGATAGGTCAGTTCCAGGACCCGCTCATCATCGGCCTTGGCGCCGATGAGTCCCGCCTCGAAACCCTCGATCATACCCCCCGCGCCCAACTCCACGGGAAGCGAAGAGCCCTCCAACGTCTCGGAAGGCGCCGCAGATGCCTCATCGGCAGGGTCGGTCTCGGAGGAAGCGGCCCAATCATCGGGCGCGGGTTCGGGGGTGGACGCCCGCGCGGGCTTCAGGCCAACAGTCCCCTCGAAGTCCACGATCACCCGATCCCCTTGCGCCGCCGGACGATCCGCCACGGACCAGGTCCTGCGCTGTCCTCGCAAGGTCTCGATCATCCGGTCCACGTCCTCCTCGGCGATCTCCGCCACCGGCCGTCGGATCTTCAGCGTCTCCAGGGGCGGCAACTGGGGATCCGGGTACACCTCGAACGCTGCGGTGTATGCCAAGCCCTCACCGGGGTCGGCGTTTATCTCCGTGAAATCGGGCATGTTCGCCAAAAGGAATTTTTCCTGTTTGGCGACTTCCTCGAAGGTTTCGGGAATCAGTTTGTTGATGACCTCCCCTCGCGCACCAGGACCGTATCGGTGGGCAATCAATTTCAGTGGCACCTTTCCCGGGCGAAAACCGGGCATTTTTACGGTTTTAGCCAACGAGTTGAGCTTCTCATCGACCTCACTCGCAACGCGATCTTCAGGGATTTCAATCCGCATGCGCCGATTGAATTCTTCGGTGGTATCAGCAGTGACGTGCATCGGGGATCTCTATGGTTATAGATGAATAATTCAGGTGGCAAGCTGAAGATTAACCTTGACATTTTACCTGCCAACTCAACGTATGGTGCGAAAGGAGAGACTCGAACTCTCACGGGTTGCCCCACTGGCACCTAAAGCCAGCGCGTCTGCCGATTCCGCCACTTTCGCATGTTTGCATAGGGCTGCACGGAAAAGCCTATTATACTGATACGCACTCCAATCACGTACAATTATAAAAAATCTTTTCATGATCCTGGGAAGGTAAAAGCCTTATGCATCATCGCAAAAAACTCGCCAACGCCATCCGCGCCCTCGCCATGGACGCCATACAAAAAGCCAACTCCGGTCACCCCGGCGCCCCACTCGGCATGGCCGACGCCGCCGAGGTCCTTTGGAGAGACTTCCTCGTCCACAACCCCGCCAATCCCCACTGGCCCGATCGGGACCGCTTCGTATTGTCCAACGGCCACAGCTCCATGCTGCTGTATGCGTTACTGCACCTCACCGGCTACGATCTCTCCCTGGAAGATATCGAGGCCTTTCGGCAGCTCCACTCCAGGACGCCCGGCCATCCCGAGTATGGCAGGACGCCAGGGGTCGAAACAACCACCGGACCCTTAGGACAAGGCCTCGGCAACGCCATCGGCATGGCCATCGCCGAACGGGCGCTCGCCGCCCGCTTCAACCGCCCGGGGCACACCACTGTCGACCATTACACCTACGCCATCGTCGGAGACGGCTGCCTCATGGAAGGCCTCTCCCACGAAGTCGGCTCCCTGGCGGGTCTCCACCGCCTCGGCAAACTCATCGTCCTCTACGACGACAACGGCGTTTCCATCGACGGCGACGTCACGGGTTGGTTCGGCGACGATACCCCCGGACGCTTCGAGGCCTATGGCTGGCACACGGTTCCCAATGTCGACGGACACGACCCGGACGAGGTACACCACGCCATCGCCCGGGCGCGCGCCGTTACCGACCGACCCTCCCTAATCTGCTGCAAAAATGTCATCGGCTGGGGCTCGCCCAACAAACAAGGGACCGAAAAATGCCACGGCGCGGCCCTGGGCGAGGAAGAAGTCGAACTGACCCGCCACGCCATCGACTGGCGGCACCATCGCTTCGTCATCCCGGACGAGATCCATACCGCTTGGGACAACCGCGAGGCCGGGCAGCAGGCCGAAACCGACTGGCGGGAACGGTTTACCGCCTATCGCAATGATTACCCCGAGCTCGCCGCCGAGTTCGAGCGTCGCATTCGAGGGGATCTCCCGGCTGAGTGGTTCGAGGCCGCGACAAACTTCGTGGCGGCGGCGCGCCGGGACATGACCCGACCGGAAACCCCACAGATCGCCACCCGCAAGGCCTCGCAGATCGCCCTGGACGCCTACGCGCCCCTATTGCCGGAACTGCTCGGGGGTTCCGCGGATCTCACCGCCTCCAACCTCACCCGCTGGACCGACGCGCGCACTCTGGACAAAGACCGGCCCGACGGCAATTACCTCTTCTACGGCGCCCGGGAATTCGGCATGGGGGCCATCGGCAACGGCCTTGCCCTCCACGGCGGCTTCCTCCCCTTCGGCGGCACCTTCCTCATGTTCTGCGAATACGCCCTCAATGCGCTGCGCATGGCCGCGCTCATGGGCATCCGCAACATCTTCGTCTACAGCCACGACTCCATCGCCGTGGGCGAAGACGGCCCCACCCACCAACCCGTCGAACAACTCGCCCTCCTGCGCCGCATCCCCAACATGCATCTCTGGCGGCCCTGCGACCGGCTCGAATCCGCCGTGGCCTGGCGGGCCGCCATCGAACGGACCGACGGCCCCACCAGCCTCGTATTCACGCGCCAGACCATCGCCCATCCCGAGTTCATCCCGGACGACGCCAACCCCCAACCGCCGCAAGCGCCCCAGCCGGAGGCGGTCGCCCGGGGCGGTTATATCCGCTGGGATTGCCCCAACACATTGGCGGCCGGCACGCCCGAGGCCATCCTCATCGCCACCGGCTCCGAAGTGCCCCTCGCCATGGGCGCCGCCCGCCGGCTCGCCCAAAGCGGCCGCCGGGTCCGTGTCGTCTCCCTGCCGTCCACCCACGTCTTCGACGCGCAACCCGAGGACTACCGGGAAACCGTATTGCCCGCCGACATCACCGCGCGGGTCGCCATCGAGGCCGGGCTCACCGAGGGCTGGCACCGCTACGTGGGACCGAACGGTAAGATCATCGGCATCGACACCTTCGGCGAATCGGCCCCGTGCGACGTGGCCTTTCGGCACTTCGGCTTCACCGTGGAGAATGTCATCGAGGCGGTGGCAGCGCAGTAAGCGTCTGGGCCCCGTCCCCGACTGCCGCCATTCTGTGGACATCAATCCGAACGCCGCGCGTTCGGATAGGTCATTGGTTAGCGCTTCGCCCCGGGACCCAAACAGGATGGGCTCCGATTCCGGCGCCGGATTTCCCGGAATTTTAATGCCTGGATTCAACTTGTAAGTGCAACTAAGTGCAACTCATCAGTTCGGAATAGAGGGCAAG
>CAZQHJ010000052.1:0-14114 GCA_964593225.1 uncultured Thiotrichales bacterium | reverse complement strand
TGGCCGCTTAGTGTCTTTGCTCAGCCCCAAAAATTGGATGGAATGAGCCACTAGCACTGGATCTTCCCGATAAAAACAGGCTACACTTTTCCGTGCGTCCCCTGTGGCGTTCGAGCAAAGGGCTAAGTCATTTGAGCCTAATCGACCACCCTTGGGAATCGGCTCTCGGGGTTGTTGCGCAGGTCTGTATTATTCAGCAGAAAGCCTGATACTCCGAACCATTTCCCCTGTTGAACCAAGTGGTTCAAAGGGTCAGGCCCCGACGGCGCCAACGGGGGGCGTTCTTCATGATTCCGCCGCGCGAAATGAGCAGTATTACGGCTTCATCATCCCAGGAAGCCGCACCCTATCATTTCGGTTCGGAAAACCGTTCCGATCTGAGGT
This sequence comes from uncultured Thiotrichales bacterium, assembly GCA_964593225.1. Taxonomy (GTDB): domain Bacteria; phylum Pseudomonadota; class Gammaproteobacteria; order HK1; family HK1; genus JABDQX01. The sequence goes on along the minus strand of CAZQHJ010000052.1, from coordinate 13,730 downwards.
CGAAAATACGCCGGAAAAGGCGAGAACTGCCCCATGCCGCGCAAGCGCGCTGCGCCGAACGCCTTGCCGCCCATCTCGCCGCTTCCCCGCTCTTTCGACGAAGCAAGCGCATCGCTTGTTTCTTTCCCCAGGATGGGGAGATCGATCTCACGCGTGTGTTCCCTCGCTTCTTCTCCATGAGGAAAAAGGCCTACCTGCCCGTTTTGCAGGGCAAGCGGCTTTGGTTTTTGCCCTTGGAGGCAAATACCCCCTTGACCCGTAACAAGTACGGCATCCCGGAACCGGACCTTCCGCCCCGTTCGCGTTGTGCCCCCCAGGGGCTCGACCTGGTGCTGGCTCCACTCGTGGCGTTCGATTCGGCGGGGCATCGTCTGGGAATGGGGGGGGGGTACTACGACCGTACGTTCGCGTATCTGCCACACCGTCGCGCCCTTCGTAAACCCGTGATCATCGGGGTGGCCTATGGGTTTCAGCAGGTGGCGAGCCTGTCGGCGAACCCCTGGGATATCCCGCTGGATGGGGTCGTCACCGAGGCGGGTTGGGTGTCCGATCCGGGCGCTCCTTCGAGATGACCCGCCGATAAAGGTTTACCAACATCCCCGCTGTCGCGCCCCAAATGATGTATTCCCCGTACGCCAGCTCGTAGAAACCGTATCGCATTCCCCTGACCGTGCGCCCCTTGATTTGGTGGTTCGCGGGATCGAGCAGAAAGGAAAGCTGCGCTTCGAATACCTCGGCCACCTCGAACCGGTCCGGGGTCAATCGGAAACCCGGGGCAACCAGACCCACCACCGGGGTGACGAGAAACCCGGTGGCGGTTTCGTAGGCGTCGAGGAATCCGATGACGTGGATGAATGAGGGCCCTAGACCGAGTTCCTCCTCGGTCTCTCGCAATGCCGTCCTCACAGGCCCCTCATCGGCCTCCTCGGTCCGACCGCCCGGGAAGCTGACCTGCCCGGCATGGTCGTGGAGGTGGTCGGTGCGTTTGGTCAACAGAACGGTCAGCCCATCCGAGCGTTCCACGATGGGGACCAACACCGCCGCCGGCGTCAGGGGGGCGCTCGGGACCGGCCTTTCCCCCGGCGTGAGGTCGAAGTCGCTGACGAGGGGGCGCGGTTGTACATCGGCCGTTGTAGGCGGATCATCCAATTTTCTGACGCATCGGATAATCCGCTCGCGGAGCGGGTGCGCGGCGGTTTCTTGATCTGCCATCGTTTTTACATGAGGGCCAAAGGTTTTTTCGAAAACTACACGGCAACTTGCACTATACCGCCCTCGACCCGGGTGGCAAATGTCGCGACGGGGTCATAGGCCGGCGCGCTCAGGGCCTCACCGGTCTTGATATCAAAACGCGCGCCATGCCAGGGACAAATCACGTGATCGCCATCGATCTCGCCCCCTGTCAAGGTTTTGTAATCGTGCGTACAAGCGTCCTCGATGGCGTAGAATTCCCCCTTCAGGTTGAAGACGGCAATTTTTGTGCCCTCTACCGTAACGGATTGGGATGTGTTCGACGGAAACTCACTGATCTTTGCTACATCTACCCATTTCATGGTCTGCTCCTTATGATCTGTATGCAAAAGCTATCCGGCGCTTCCCAATCCGACACAGCCGGAATCCAAAAGGCCCACGAGAATTTTTTGGCCACTTTGTTCGAAATTCCGGCAATATAGGGACTAACCACGTTGGAATCCGGGTAACCCATAGGCCATGCGCCCTCGAGATGCCCATTCATTCCATACAAACTCCGCTTGTTCGTTCATTTTCGCCGTGTTACGAAGCCAATCCGACTTTTGCATTTACCTGAATTTATGAAACTGTTTATTTCCAACGCCGATGCCATGGAAAGGCTCGGTTCGGACATCGCCCGGGCCTATCGGGAAGGCGGCACCATCTACTTACGGGGAGCGTTGGGCGCCGGGAAAACCACCCTGGCGCGGGGAATCATACGGGCCTTCGGCATCACCGAACCTGTCAAAAGCCCGAGTTATACACTCGTGGAGCTCTATACCACACCCGGGTCATCACCTCAATTACGAATCTATCATCTCGATCTCTATCGACTGCTGGACCCGGAAGAACTCGAATATATCGGTATTCGCGACTACCTCCGCGATGACCTGGACGAGAAGGCCTTGTTCCTGATCGAATGGCCGGAACGGGGCGGCGAGAGCATCCCACCTCCTGATTTGTCGGTATCCATCGCAGCCCTCGAATCGGGCCGTTCGGTCACCCTTGAAGGTTCGGGATCTTAGCTTGCTTTTTTGGGGAGTTCCGCCTAAATTTCGACAAAGTACTTTAAGAAGGCTCGAAAGGGTTCGTCCATCATGGGAATTGTTGCCCGCATTCTTGGCGTTGCACTTATCTTTCTTTTTGCCAACAAGGCTGCGATCGCCTCGACCGAGGTCAAGAACGTGCGCATGTGGCCGGCACCGGACCATACACGCGTTGTATTCGATGTGAACACGCCGGTGCGGCATACCCTGTTTTCGTTACAAAAGCCCGATCGGGTCGTCATCGACATGCCGAACGTCCGCATGGGAATGATGCCACCCGACCCCAAGGCCTCGGATCCCCTGCTTCGGCGAATACGCTTTGCCACCCACGAACGGAAGGATTTTTTGCGGGTCGTACTCGATCTGAAACGCCCCGTTCATCCCAAAAGCTTCCTGCTACCACCCAACCGGAATTACGGACACCGACTGGTCGTCGATCTGTTCCGTGAACCGGAGACACCCAGGGCCGCCGCACGGAAACCTTCCGCGCCAAAACCCCATGCCCGGGCTGCTCCTCCGTCAAAACTGCGAAAAATCATTGTCGCCATCGATCCGGGACACGGTGGGGAGGACGCCGGCGCAATCGGTCGGCGTGGCACGCGGGAAAAGGATGTCGTCCTCGCCATAGGGAAAAAACTCAAGACCCTGCTCAATCGGCAACGCGGCGTCGAGGCCTTCTTGGTGCGGCGCGGCGACTACTACGTGGGGCTCAAGAAACGAACGCGCATCGCCCGGGATCACAGAGCCGATCTCTTGATTTCCATTCACGCCGATGCCTTTCACGATCCCATGGTATACGGGTCATCGGTGTATGTGTTATCGGAAACCGGCGCCAGCAGTGAAGCGGCCAAATGGCTGGCCGACAGGGAAAACTCGGCCGATTTAGTGGGCGGCGTCAGCCTGAACGACAAGGACAATCTGCTTGCCTCCGTGCTGTTGGATCTGTCCCAGAAGGCCACATTGAACGACAGTGTCGCATTGGGGACCAATGTCCTGAACGAGCTGAAAAAGCTCGGCTCGACCCACAAGCGCCAGGTCCATCGGGCCGGTTTCATGGTCCTCAAATCCCCGGATATTCCCTCCATTTTGGTGGAAACCGCCTTTATCTCGAATCCGGTGGAAGAGCGCAGACTCAGAAGCTCGAAACACCAATCGCGCGTAGCCCAGGCGATTTTGCGGGGCATTCTCAGGTACTTCAAAAAGAATGCTCCGCTCGGAACCCTGCTTGCGGCGCGCAGGTAATCCCACTTGGCTCCCTGTCGAGCAACTCGATTATCGTCGGTATACCGTACCCTGGAAGAGTGCTACGGACCCCAATACTGGTGGCCGGGGGATTCGCCGTTCGAGGTCATGGTCGGTGCGGTACTGACCCAGAACACGGCATGGGACAACGTGGAAAAGGCAATTGCCAACCTAAAACGGGCCGCCTGCCTCGACCCCGACAAGATCGCTGCATTGCCCACGGCGGATCTGGCCGAGTCGATCCGCCCCTCCGGCTATTTCAATGTGAAAGCGAAACGCCTGCGGCACCTTTGCGCGTGGTACGTGGAACAGGGTAAACATCCCCGGCTCTCCCGATGGGAGACGCCCGCGCTGCGTGACGCCCTGCTCTCCGTCCACGGCATCGGCCCGGAGACGGCCGATGATATCTTGCTTTACGCCTTCGAGCGGCCGGTGTTCGTCATCGACGCCTACACGCGCCGGATCTTCTCCCGGCTGGATATCTTTCCCGAGGACCTGCCTTATGAGGTCCTGCGGGCCGGTTGTGAGGAGGCCCTACCCACCGATAGGGCGCTATTCAATGAATACCACGCGTTGATCGTGCGTCATGGCAAGGACATTTGTCGTAAGCGGCCCCGTTGCGACTTGTGTTGTCTTGGGAGGATCTGTATAAATCCTCGTCCAAGCACTGCTTAAATACCGCTCAGAAGGGATTTCCGGACGCGCTTTTAGAGCCCTATGGAAAGTCCGTTAAAAAATCATCCAAAGATCATTTCCGGTTCCGGACATGCCGGGTCGGGGGGAGTAAGAATCCAATGAGTCACGTACCTGAACAACTTCGATACGCCAAAACCCATGAATGGATTAGGGAAGAAGAAGACGGAACCCTCACCATTGGCATTACCGATCATGCCCAGGAGCTCCTGGGGGATCTGGTGTATATCGAACTGCCGGAACCCGGTACAACCACGGAAACGGGACAGGAAATGGCGGTTGTGGAATCGGTCAAGGCCGCCGCAGATATCTATAGCCCGGTGGATGGCGAGGTGGTGGAAGTCAACGGCGCCCTTGGCGACGCCCCGGAACTGGCCAACACGGACCCCTATGGCGAGGGTTGGCTCCTGCGCCTGCGCCCATTCGGGCCAATCCCGGCGGATGCGTTCCTGGATGCCTCGGCCTATGCGGAATTGGCCGCGAGTGAATCGGAATAGAGTCCCGCCGGGCCGGCATTCCTACAGCAATGTCCGCTGTTGCAGACCCATCGATTCGCCAACGGTCCTTCACGGTGGGCGATTATCACCGCATGGGGGAGGCCGGGGTTCTGCGCGAAGATGAGCGGGTACAGCCGAGGGCAGGAAAGCAGGACGAATAGATTGGATTTTAGGCTCTGTTGACATTTGATTTCAGGATTTGTTCAATCCATTGATATACAATGATTTCTTGAAAATTGACGTTCTTGTATAACAAATTGAAAAATAAGGGATTCTCACCAAATGTCAACAGAGCCTAGTAAATCCCGCCACGATGGATGCCAGTGAGCTGGAGTGGTGCGCGGTCGAAATTCAAGCTCTATATTTTTCCGGCGATAAGATGTGTTCGGAATTCGAAGCTTACGCGTCAGCCCCCTCGCCAGTGTTGTTCCCGAACGGTCGCCGCAGACCGGATTATCGAAGCAGTGGTCCAAAACGGCTCGCCCCGCAACTCGATGTAAAAGTTCCGGTCTTGCGGAATTGGGGAAAGAGAATCTCTATCGTGATCGATCGCTTTTTCTATGACAACATGAATACTCTGGTGGACGCATATCCACGGGCTCGCAATGACCAGGAGCGTATAGATAACTCGGAGGTGGCGTGGTTTATCGTAGATTACGATGAGGCGATGAAGATGAAGAAAAGCACAGTCGTTTTTACGACACTGGAGAGTTCACGAAGCGCCTTGAATGCCACGGAACCCTTGAGTAAGGTAGATTTTATACGTGAGTTAAGGCAGGTAATAGACAACCCATCCCGATCGAACAGGGTCTTCAAGGCTTCAGAACAAGCAGCTCGTAAATAATGGCGTGGTGTGTATTTTTCATTGGAATAAGTTCAGTCCGAAAACCGTATCGAATTGCCATTTCTCGTACCTCCGGCGTATCGTCATATGTCATCATTACCGATCCTCGAACGCCGGCCATGAGGGAAAACAAACCATTGTGATCAATCTCGTTGTGTGTGTACAGACGAGAACCGGCTTTCTTGCCGCCTGCCGTATAGGGTGGATCGATAAAAAAGCAGACATTCGGATTATCCGCGAAGTCCCGCACCACGTCGAAGGCATCTCCTTGTTTGAAGCCGATGCGGTTCCTTATCCCACGAAGTATCCCAATACGCTTTACTATAGTCTCAGGGTACCAACGGGATTCAAGTCCCCGACCTGCTTCACCGGATTTAACCAAACCGGCACCAGCGGCCCATGATGCCGCCACGCTGCATTCTGTTCTTGATAATGGTGCGAAACGCCCTGTTTTTGTCGGAACGCGGATTGCCATTCAGCACAGTCCTTACGTTTTCAAGGTTAACATCGAAACTGGTAATACGATTCGATAACGTTTTTACATCGGCATCCGTACCATGAAAAATAGTTTTCCAAACGGCCGCCACGTCCTCGTCGAGCTCACATAGAAAAGTCCGATTGGCCAGGTTCTCGGCGGCCACACTCAGCCCGACATTCGCCCCGCCGGCAAATGGCTCCACAAACACGTGTGCTCGATGCCTTAGCGCCTTCAGCCATCGATGAACCTCGGGAACGAGCCACGTTTTACCTCCCGGGTATCGAAAAGGGCTGAGTTGCCGGACCTGGGCAACATTTATTGGCTTTACTCTGCTGTGGAGTTGTTTTACCAGACAGGTAAACGCCGCCATCCTCTCCGGGTCGACCAAGTGTGGCCCGAAATTGTCTGCAATCGATCGACACTTGTCGTGTACGAGTACGGTCGAACGAGTAAGACCATGTTGTTGTGATGCAGTTGCGTCTATCTTCGAGTTTTCTCGTTTTCCCTGCGAATCGATGCGTACCCGTAGCCCCTTAGGCAAGATTTGCCGGGGAGTCGGAACAGGTCTACTTCACGGCGGAAGAAACACCCCGCTGCCAATAGACCTCGCCACCTTCCCGGCGGGCAAGCACACGGGCCAGCACGAACAGGAGATCCGAGAGTCGATTGACATAGTGTCGGCTCTCCTGGTTGACCGCCACCTCCCGCGCCAGGGTCACAAGACGCCGCTCCGTCCGCCGGCACACGGAACGGGCCACATGGCAGGCCGCCGCCGCGGGACCGCCACTGGGCAGAATGAATTCCTCGAGGGGCGGCAGTTCCTGATTGAGCTCATCGAGCGCCTGCTCCAGGGTCGTCACGTATTCCGGCGCAATCACCGTGGAACCGGGGATGGCCAGTTCTCCGCCCAGGTCGAAGAGCGCGTGTTGCACGCCGGTCAATGTCCCCCGAACTTTGTCCGGAATATCCCGGGCCAATAACACGCCGACAAAGCTGTTCAGTTCGTCGACCTCGCCGATGGTCTCCATGCGTTGGTGGTCTTTCTCTACCCGGGAGCCATCGGCAAGCCCCGTGGTGCCTTTATCGCCGGTTCGGGTATAGATCTTCGATAATCTTGCCATTTATGTTTTCTCTTTATTGATTCGCGTGCGTCCCCACACTGTGACGAAACCGCGGGCGATTTTCAGACCATGGAACCCAAGTCGTTTCCTCGATGACACTGATTGACGCCCATCGAGTCGGACTTCGAGATGGCCGCCCTCCCCCGCCAATATGCAATATTTCCGATGCACAAAACAACCTGCCCGGCCCCAAACCGGGGCCGCCGAATGAAAAATATTCAACGCTCATGGTGTGATATCGTACCTTTATCCATCGGTCGGATTATTGGAATTGCCCGGTTGTTTCCGGCAGAGACGCGCGGATGGGAGGAATAATGCCAACCGAAAATCAGAAACCCCATAGGAAATCTCGCCCCGGCGGGCGGCCATGCCTCGAGGCCCCTCGGGGAGCGTGCTTCCATGCCGCTCACAGCCTCTCGGTAGCCGGGAAGGGCGGCCCCCGAGGGGCGCCGGAGGACCGTCCGGCAACGGAAGCGCTCGCACATAGCCTGGAAGAGCTCTCGCGAACCCCGAGAGCACTCGTACAGGATTTCGAAGCGCGCTCTCAGTACCCGAAAGGGCTCTTTCAGGATCGGAAAGCACTCATACGGAGCTCGGAAGCACCCGACCCTGTCCCGAAAGCGCTCGTACATAGTCCAGATGCGCTCGCGCGGTGTGATAACGCGGCGCCGGCGGGTATGGCTCAGGGCAACCGACTGATAATCAGCGCTGAAACAAGGGATTGTAAGCGGGATCCCCTATGGGATCTCTAATTTTCGGTTGGCATTCCCCCCATCCGCGCGCCTCTGCCGGGAACAACCGGGCCATTCGAATAATCCGACCGGTTGATAAAGGTACGATATAACGCCATGAAAGTTGAATATTTTTCATTCGGCGACCCTGGGCCCCGAACCGATCAGCGTGGCGATCCCGGCCGGTTCGCGCGTCGCCGTCATGCAGCGATGCAGGGATGCTCGCGCCTCGTTCCACCTTCTCCAGGATGGGGGGTAGGATTCTGTTTTCCTTATTTCTTTATGAATGGCCCGGCATTATACTCGCTATTCCATAAGCCTGTGATAAACAGGAAGTTCGGATTGGATTCGTGGGGTTTTGGGTATCCGGGGCCTCCTAAAAAATAGGCATTTTGTCCGGAAATGAATGGATGCCATACCCAGCGCGGCCGATTCGCAACCACGAATGTCCATGGGATTATCGAAAAAGATTACGCGTAGCTTATTCCCGGTGAGACGGGAGCGCTTTCCCGGGAAGCGTCGAAGAAAAAAATGACGGGACGAATGGCGGCCCGAACTGAAATGCCACCCGGACGTTTCCCTATGAAACAACCCCTCATCCAAATCGCCCTGGATCTATTGGATTTCGATAAAACCATCGCGCTGTCGGAGGCGGTGGCGCCTTACGCGGATATCTTGGAGATCGGAACGCCGTGCCTCAAATACAATGGACTCGAGATAGTCTCGGCATTGAGAAAAAGATTCCCGGATAAGCTTATTTTGGCGGATCTGAAGACCATGGATGCCGGCGAATACGAGGCGACGCCCTTCTATGGGGCGGGGGCGGATATCTGTACCGTCCTTGGCGTCGCGGGTTCGGCGACGATTTCAGGGGTCGTGCGCGCGGCGCGGGCCCATGACGCCCAGGCGCAGGTGGACCTGATCAATGTGGCCGATAAGGTCGCGTGCGCAAAAATATCCGCCGAATTAGGGGCGCAAATGGTTGGCGTCCATATTGGTCTCGACGCCCAGGCGACCGGCCAAACGCCCTTTTCGGATTTGAAAGCGATCGCCGCCTTGGGTTTGGCCATGCGGATTTCGGTGGCGGGCGGCATTACACCGGCGAGCGTTCCACAGGCGATGCGGGCAGGGGCGGATATCATGGTTGTCGGGGCCGCGATCCACAGTGCAAACGCCCCGGCCCAGGTTGCCTATGAAATCCGCGGGCGCGTCGATTCAGTCATTTAGCACGAAAGCGGGAGAACCCCATGAAAGCACAGATCGTTCATTCCTATGATCCGGAGATGAAAGCGGCCGTTTGGGTGAAAGAAGAAGAGATCCCGAACCCGAAACCCGAAAAATCGACGGACGTGGTGGTCAGGATCGGCGGGGCCGGTGTCTGCCGGACGGATTTGCATATCGTGGAGGGGGTATGGAAACCGATCTTCGATTTAACAGGGGATTATCTGCCCATCGTGATGGGGCACGAGAACGCCGGCTGGATCGAGGAGGTGGGACCGGAAGTGGAAGGCTTGAAAAAAGGCGATCCGGTGATCGTTCACCCGAAGATTACGGGAGGAACCTGCCTGGATTGCCGGCGAGGCCACGATATGCATGGGGAGGGCATTTTCCCGGGGCTGGATTCCCAAGGTGGTTACGCGGAATTATTGCGGACCAGTGTCAGAAATATCGTAAAGCTCCCTCAAACGCTGGCGCCGAAGGACGTGGCGCCCTATGCCGATGCGGGCCTGACGGCCTATCGGGTTGCGAAGAAGGCGACCCGTCACCTGCTGCCCGGCGAGAATTGCGTGGTGATCGGCGCGGGGGGACTGGGTCACATCGCGATTCAATGCCTCAAGGCCATGTGCGCGGCCAATATCCTGGTGATCGAGCAATCGGATATCGCCCTGGAGCTGGTCAAGGAGATCGGCGTCGATGAAACGATAAAAGCCGATGGGAACGAGGTGGAGCGGGTGCTCGAACTGACCCAAGGCAAGGGCGCGGAGGCGGTGATCGATTTCGTGGGTGAGCGGGGATCGGTGGCGAAGGGCCTTGCCATGACGAAGGCCAATTCCAATTATTACATCGTGGGCTATGGGGAAGACATCAAGGTCTCCGCAGTGGAGATGATCATTACGGAAAAGAACATCATCGGGAACCTGGTGGGGACATGGGCGGAACTGACGGAACTGATGGCCCTGGCCGATAAGGGCCTGGTTCAGCTTGCCATGAAGGAATATAGGCTCGATCAGGCCAATCAGGCCCTGCATGATCTAAATGAGGGGAAGATCAAGGGACGGGCGGTTTTGATCCCATAATATTCGTTCCCATAGATTCCGGCTACGCCGGAATTTACCATGGGATTTCGCGGAGCAAAATCAATCCGCAAAAATGCGATTCCAAGAAAGCCTTTACTGGCGCGGCTGACGGAAATTCTAAAAGAGAAAATTCATCCGGAAAATCGGTAAGATGCCTAAAACCGGACCATGGGCCCAACACAAAATTCTCGGGAGAAAATTCATGGAATCAACACGATTGAAATATACCTACTGGCAAGACGAAGATATGTGGTTGGGTTATCTTGATGAATATCGCGATTACATGACCCAGGGAGAAACGATAGAAGAGTTGCGGGAAAACCTCATGGATATTCACCGGGAATTGGCCGGTGGTCATATCCCCGAGGCGCGCCGTCACGCGGAGCTGTTGGTGGCGTGAAGAGAAGGGATTTGATATCGAGGCTCGGAGAGATGGGATGCATTTTGATCCGCCACGGAGGGAAACACGATTGGTATCAGAATCCGGAAACGAAGATTTCCCAACCGATACCTCGGCACCGCGAGATCAAGGAGCCTCTTGCCAAGCATATTATCAAGGAACTCGGTTGATCTCCGCTTACATCCGAACCCAACCCAAAAGGGACCAACCATACCCCATCCAAGATGTATCGCTTGCGTTATCGGGACTCGACGATGGGTATCCGGATTTTCCCGTTCCCACGCGCGGCAAATGCAAATCCCGATACACAGACCTGATACACATATTCCCCCCGGGCAGGGGGACTGCCTATGATTTCGCGAGGCAAAGTCATGCCCTACAGCGATTTTGATCTCAGAAAAGCCAAATCGACGTTCGGTCTCACGATAGTGGAAACGGAAGATCTCTTTTCCACTGTCGAGGAGGCCGAGATCAGCGATTTTTTATCGGAAACCCTGAAACGGAACGTGCCGCTTGCCCTTGCCATCGGCACGGAGAAGGCCAGCTCCGAGCTGATCATCATCAATGTATTCCTGGAGATAAAGCGGAAACTGAACATCAGTCTGTTTTCCGGGATAGAGTTCACCGTGGACAAAGAAAGGGGATTGAGTGGATTGTGTGACTTCATCATCAGCCGATCCCCGGAGCAGCTATTCCCGGATGCCCCTGTGATTGCCGTGGTGGCGGCCAAGAACGAAAAGATCATGGCCGGCATGGGACAATGCATCGCGGAGATGGTGGCGATGAGTATCTTCAATGAGCGGGAAGGCAGGCCACTGCCTCGCGTGTATGGCGCGGTGACAACGGGTCATGGGTGGAAATTTCTGAAATTGGAAGGCGATACCGTCTCCATCGATGATCTGCCGGCGCTCTTCGGGGGATTGGATCATGTCTTCTCGCTTATCGATCGAGCGGGGTGAAAACCATGGGCCGAATCACCGTCCCGGTCAAAATTACGAATCTCTTCGAGGAAGACAAAACGATACAGTGTAATATGTTGGTCGATACAGGCGCGGGGGCATTGATTCTGCCCATGGCGTGGAAGGACCGACTCGGCGAGTGCAAGCGCTCCGAGCCGGTAGAGTTGCTCATGGCTAACGGCGATATTATCCGGGGCGAGACATGTTGGCCGGTGGAAATCGAGATCGAAGGCTTCCGGCCCATCTCCAACGAAGCGATTTTCGTGGACATGGACGGTGAAAGACGCGATGGCGCGCAACCGGACGGACAGGGAAGAAAGGAAGCGGAAATACACCAACCGCTCCTCGGTTACGTGATCCTGGAACAGGCGCTGGCGGCTGTGGACATGCTCAACCACAGACTGGTTCCGGTAAAATATATCGATATGAAATGATTTCGCGAAATCGTATGGCCCCGCCTCGCCAGGTAAACCGGAACGCTCCCATGACCCGTCGGTCCGAGGCACAGCCTCTCTAAAAATTGAAATAGATACAGAATAACCATGGAACTAAACTGGCTGAGCATTGTTATCTGGACGCCCATCGTCGGCGGATTATGGGTATTGGCCGCGAGCAAAAGCGCGCCGGTGGCGCGATGGGTGGCGTTGATCGTCTCCCTGCTGACCTTCCTGCTCTCCCTCCCGCTCTACACCGGGTTCGATATCACTACCCCGGAGATGCAGTTCACCGAGCGCGTCCCCTGGATCCCGGCGTTTCACATCGAGTATTACCTGGGGATAGATGGCTTTTCCATGCCGCTCATATTGCTGACCACCTTCAGCACGGTGCTGGTGGTGTTGGCGGGCTGGCGGGTGATCCGGGAAAAGCCCGCCCAATACATGGCGGCGTTCCTGATCCAGGAGGGCTTCATGGTGGGGGCCTTCGCGGCCCTGGACGCCATGCTGTTCTATGTGTTCTGGGAGGCGCTGCTGATACCGATGTTTCTCATCATCGGCATCTGGGGGGGACCCAACCGGATCTATGCCACCATCAAGTTCTTCCTGTTCACGTTCCTCGGGTCCGTGTTCATGCTGGTGGCCTTGTTGTATCTGTATGCCGAGGCAGGTTCCTTTGCCATCCTGGATCTGCACAAGCTGCAAATCGGCCTCACGGCGCAGATCCTGATCTTCCTAGGCTTCCTCATCGCCTTTGCCGTCAAGGTCCCCATGTGGCCGGTGCATACCTGGTTGCCGGACGCCCACGTGGAGGCCCCCACCGGCGGTTCCGTCATCCTGGCCGCCATCATGTTGAAGCTGGGCGGCTACGGTTTCGTGCGCTTTTCTCTCCCCATCACGCCGGACGCCAGCAATGAGTTGGACTGGCTGATGATCGGCCTGTCACTCATCGCCATCGTCTACATCAGCTTCGTGGCCCTGGTGCAGCCGGACATGAAAAAGCTCATCGCCTATTCCTCCATCTCCCACATGGGCTTCGCCACATTGGGGTTTTTCCTCGCCTGGCGGATCCTGGAGAACACCGGCAGCATGGAAGGGGCCGCCATGGGCCTGCAAGGGGGTATGGTGCAGATGGTTTCCCATGGCTTCATCTCGGGGGCATTATTCCTGTGCGTGGGGGTTCTCTACGACCGCTTGCACAGCCGGGAGGTCAGCAGCTACGGGGGTGTGGCCAATACGATGCCCATGTTCGCCGCCTTCATGATGCTGTTCGCCATGGCCAATTCGGGCCTGCCCGGCACGTCGGGTTTCGTGGGCGAATTCATGGTGATCCTGGCGAGCTTCAAGGCCCACGCCTGGATCGCCTTCCTGGCGGCGACGATCCTGATATTGGGGGCGGCGTATACGCTGTGGATGTACAAGCGCGTGGTGTACGGCCCGGTGGCCAACGAGGGGGTAGCCTCGCTCACCGACATCGATGGCCGGGAGTTCCTGATCCTGGCGCTGCTGGCGGTTACAGTCTTGTTCTTCGGCCTATGGCCGGCGCCGCTTCTGGATGTGATGGGGCCGTCTATCGAGCATTTGGTGGCGCATATTTCGGTCAGCAAGCTACCGCTTTGATTAGGCTCTGTTGACATTTGATTTCAGGATTTGTTCAATCCATTGATATACAATGATTTCTTGAAAATTGACGTTCTTGTATAACAACTTGGATTCAACTCGTAAGTGCAACCTTACAGTGTTGGTAAAGAGGCAAGC
>CAZQHJ010000051.1:0-14554 GCA_964593225.1 uncultured Thiotrichales bacterium | reverse complement strand
AAGCTATGTTAGCATTACCATGTAGCTTTTTTGGCTACCTATGTGAAACATCAACAGCCCCTAGACAAAAAGCACCTTAAATTCGACTTGTTGTATACATTTACCGATCAACCTGAAATCCAATAAGAGCCAACGATTTTTGGTTTGGACCTCGTTTTGGCCCCACTTTCGTGGGGCCTTTTTTGTTTTAGTAGCCGAATCCTCGAAGTGAACTTGCGCGCCCAAAGGACTTTGTGATGACACAATACGATCAGTTCTCCTCGGATTACCACTGGTTATATTCCGACCGAACGCTCTCTTGCGAACCTTTTCTCGAACAATACGGCGCTTTGTTGGACGCCATTCCTTCGGATGCAAAGGTATTGGATTGTGCTTGTGGCATTGGGATACAGGCACTGACCCTGGCTCGTCGCGGTTTTTCCGTGCAAGGGACCGATCTCAGTCCGGGGATGATCGCGCGAGCTCGCGAACGTGGCCGCGAGGAGAGAATGACGTTACCGCCCGGTGGGTTATCGTTTACCGTTAGCACCTGGGAAGCATTGCCCCGACGGTTCCATCATGAATTCGACGTGGCGTTTTGCGTTGGGAATGCCATCGGTCATTGTAGAAACAGAAAAGACATGTGCCTTTCTCTGTCGGGAATTTACCACTCATTGAAACGGGGTGGCCAGGTTGTGATCGATTCCCGGAACTGGGAGAAAGTGCTTGCAGAGAGGGTACGATTGACTATTTTGGGGATTCGGATCCGGAATAGGATCCAGTCCGTTCCACTGTACGTGTGGCATTTCCCTTCCGAATTGGAGGAAGGGCATCTACTGATTGAAATTATTCTGATCTTCAAAGAAGCCGAACAAATTTATCATCGGTATTATCCGTTCGTCTATCATCCGTTTCGGCGTGAAACCCTCTGCGATTGTCTCAGGGAGGCAGGTTTTACGGGTATTCAATCCGACTTCGAGAGAGAAGAGGATGTCTATCACATTACTGCTCGGAAGCCATAATGGACCACCGCTTTATCTCCTTCAGGAAAGAACGTTACCCTGGGCGGGGCACTACGCCATGTCGGCAATCCGGTCGTAGTAGCGCGCCCGGTAGAGCAGACGCGGATTATCCGGGCTGTCGACGAACCCGGAACGGTCGTGGAGCACATTATTGTTCAGGATGCCCCAGCCGGGTTCCAGGGTCGCGCGGAAGAGGTAGGGCGAATCGGAAGAGAGCAGACGTTCCAGGAACGCCAGGGCGAGCCTCAATTCCGGGTCCGGCTTCCAGTGGATATTGCGGGTGCGCATGGTATAGCGCATGTGTAACGCGCCATCGGGGGCCACGGAGAAGACCGGCCCGCTGCGCTCGGGCCGGCGCACCGCGCCGTCCACGACATGGGCCGGGATGGTCAGGGCGTCCGGTGCCATGAGGGCGGCGATGAATCCCGGATTTTCCTCCCGCAGGAGGATATAGGCGATCTCGGGGTCCAACAGGGCGTTCTCGCCGCCGCTTTGGGCCGGGCGCGCGCAGTGAAGCAGGAAGCCGCGTATCTGCCGGTGGGGGGCGTTGTAGTAGCCGTCCGTGTGCCACTGGAGCGGACGATCCGTATAGGGGATGAATTCCCCGCGGCCCCCGGTATCGGTGACGGTCACCGAGGTGATGGCGTCTTCGTCGCTCCCCGGGTTTCGGTCCAGGCGATGCAGTCCGAAACGGGCCCCCAGCCGCGGCGGGATGTCCCTGTCCGCTTCAGGCCCGATGGCGCTTCGATAGAGGGCCATGTTGGTCTTGCGACAGCGGGCCAGGAGTTCGTCGTACTCGCTCCGGGTCAGCGCGCGCGGGTCTCGGATGGTGACACACAACTCTTCGGTCCGTGTCGGATAATCGGCGAGCTTGGCGTCCCGCCAGGCCCGGTAGGCGGAATCGGCATGGATGTGGAACGGGCTGCCTGTCGGGGGGATGGGGTCGGTTCGCATCGGGTTCATGGCTTAACCTATCGATTGCTTGAAAATCAAAGGAGGCGATGGAAGTGGTCTGCTTGTCGGATGGATTTTATTGAACCACAAAGGCACGAAGGCACAAAGATTCTTTTTGTGTCTTTGTGCCTTCGTGGTGAAATCTTTTCTTTCATAACACTATCCTTCTAATGCCGCCCTTGATGAGGGGAACATTGAAGTTGATGAGCAGCCCCAGTCGCTTATTTGTCAGTTTCAAATAGGTCAGCAATTGCGCTTCATGAATCGGAAGCATCCTTTCCACCGCCTTGAGTTCAACGACAAGGCAATCGTCCACCAGCAAATCGAGTCTCAAGCCGGCATCGAGTGTTACGTTGTCGTAGACAATAGGCAACACAAGCTGAGACCGAAAGAGGATACCCCTTTTCTTCAGCTTATGGCAAAGACAAACCTCATACACCGATTCCAGCAGCCCCGGCCCCAAGGCGGAATGAACACGATATGCCGCATCCACGACGATCTTGGCGGCTCGTTCGGCTTGTTCGGATATTGGGACAAAATGCTTCATTGTGTCTTTGTGCCTTGGTGGTGAATTTATTGAACCACAAAGGCACAAAGGTTCTTTTGTAATGCGAATCCGTTTTATTGATACGCCATTCTTGTATATCGGAATCCGAATCATGGACATGAGAGCGCGAGGCTATTTTGTTCTCTGGAGAACCGTATTATCCTTGACGCTAAAGGCCTTTCTTTCGACTCGAATCGGGTAGGTTTGCATTCCAAATAATATGTTCGCAATTCAAGACCGAACGCTTGACGATTGGAATAGGTCCATTCGTATTCGATGAAGATCGATTTGCGCGCAAGAGAAGCCGGTTGCCCAGCTACATTGGCCGGTTGTCTCCCGGAATAAACCGGTTGTCCGGCTACTGAATCGGATTGGCGCGCCATATAACCGGATTTCCATTTTGTATGGTGTATTATGCGCGAGTATTTATCCGGTTGCCCATGCGCGGACTATGGTTGTTGGCGATAGGGGTGGGTCTTTGTACCATACTGGTATGCCCCAAGGAGAAACCGGCCATCTGTTCCCAAGTAGGGTAGACTTGGGACGCGGTATGTACCGAGTGAGATGAGCTTCGCTGCGTGTGTTCATCCTAACGCCGGTAATGGGCGCGGCTACGAAATCATACAATAATCAAGAGGGCATGAATTATGGCATCGAAATTTCCCACCTCGGAGGCAAGGCTCCTGAATCTGGCGCGGGAGATGTCGGCGGGCTTGATGGCCAACGCGGAGGTGTATCCGGCCCCGCCGGTGAACGCCGCCGATCTGGATATCCTGATAACGGGCTATGTGGCGACCAAGGATGGCGTGGCGGACGCCCGGGCCCAGTTGAGTCGGGCCCAGGAAAGCAAAGACGAGAGTACCGAGATGCTGAGGGACGCCATCAAGCGGAACCTGCGCTATGCGGAAAATACCGTGAATTACGATGACGGCAAGCTCCAGCTCATCGGCTGGAGCGGCCGCCGTCCCGCCAGCGCCCTGCAGTCCCCCGGTCAGGTGGGGGAGCTGACCTCCCCCGACCGGGGCGAGGGCTGGATCGAACTTCAATGGAAGGCCCCCACCGATGGCGGCAAGGTGGCGGCCTATCGGGTGCAGCGCCGGGAGCCGGGGCAGGATGCCTGGGAGAAGATCGACACCGCCCTGGAGACGGAGGCGAGGATAGAGGAGCAGGAGAGCGGCAAGAAGTTCGAGTTCTGCGTGGTGGCCATGAACAAGGCCGGGGATGGGCCGATCAGCAATGAGATCACGGCGATGTTGTAGCGTTTTGTGGTGGATGTGTCGGATTAAGAGCGTGTCTGATTCTACTTTATCGGATTGACCGGTTTACTGTGCCGCTCGTTATCGCTATCGCTATCGGGATCGCTATCGAAAAGGCGTTCGGATAAAGATCGAACCCGGGCGCGATAGGGATCCCGAGGGAGACGAGGGGCGCCCTATACCTGGGGGTGGGTACGCCCCTCGAAGGACTGAAGTTTATTGAGGGCGTTCACATAAGCCTTCGCCGAGGCGATGACGATATCCGTGTCCGACCCCTGCCCATTGACCACGCGCGCCTCTTTGGAGATGCGGAAGGTGGCCTCGGCCTGGGCGTCGGTGCCGCTGGTGAGGTTGTTCACGGAATAGAGCTCCAATTTACAGCCGCAGTTCAACAGGGACTCGATGGCCCGATAGGCCGCATCCACCGGTCCGTTGCCGGTGGCCTCCCCTTCCCGCTCCTTGCCATCGACGCACAGGACCACCCGGGCCTTGGGGGTCTCGCCGGTCTCGGAACAGACCTTCAACGAAACCAGTCGAAACCGCTCGTTCTCCACCGTCACCGCCGTCTCCGTCGCCAGGGCCTGGAGGTCGTCGTCGTAGACCTCGGTCTTTTTGTCCGCCAGCGCCTTGAAGCGGGCAAAGGCCCGGTTCAAGGCCTCTTCCGAATCGAACCGAATACCCAAGGCATCCAGGCGCGAGCGAAAGGCGTTGCGGCCGGAGAGTTTCCCCAGGACGATGCGGTTCGTGGTCCAGCCCACATCCTCCGCGCGCATGATCTCGTAGGTCTCCCGGCGCTTCAATACCCCATCCTGATGGATGCCCGACTCGTGGGCGAAGGCGTTGGCCCCCACGATGGCCTTGTTGGGCTGCACGGGGAACCCCGTGATCCTGGAGACGATCCGCGACGCGGGCATGAGCCGGGTGGTGTCCAGGGTGACGTCGCAGGGGAACTCGTCCCGGCGGGTGCGCACCGCCATGACGATCTCCTCCAGCGCCGCGTTGCCCGCCCGCTCCCCCAGGCCGTTGATGGTGCATTCCACCTGCCGGGCGCCGTTGATGACCGCCGAGAGGGAGTTGGCCACGGCGAGCCCCAGATCGTTATGACAATGGACCGAGAAGATGGCCCGGTGGGCATTGGACACCCGTTCCATGACCCTTCGGATCAGCGCCCCGTATTGGTGGGGCAAGGCGTACCCCACGGTATCCGGGAGGTTGATGGTCCGGGCGCCGGCCGCGATGGTGGCCTCCACGATGCGGCACAGGAAGTCCTCGTCGGAGCGGGTGGTATCTTCGGTGGAGAATTCCACATCGTCGGTGTAACGGCGGGCGCGCTTCACGGCCCGCGCCGCGGTGTCCAATACCTCGTCCGGCGCCATGTGGAGTTTGTCCCGCATATGGATCGGTGAGGTGGCGATGAAGGTGTGGATGCGTTTCGAGGCGGCCCCGGCAAGGGCCTCGGCGGCGCGGTCGATGTCGGCGTCCGCGGCGCGGCAGAGCCCGCACACGGTGCTGTCCTTGACGGCTTCGGCCACGGCCTTGACGCTCTGGAAGTCGCCGGGGCTGGCGATGGGGAAGCCGGCCTCGATGACATCCACCCGCAGGCGCTCCAGGGCCTTGCCGATGCGGACCTTTTCTTCCCGGGTCATGGAGGCCCCGGGGCTCTGTTCGCCGTCCCGGAGGGTGGTGTCGAAGATGACGAGTTTTTGATTGGTGATGCTGTCGTTCATGATAATTTGGTGCTCTACATCGTTTTGTCTCGCAAAACGACTCGCAAAACGATAGGCGCCGTTTCCGGACAGAGAAAACGGCCTGTTCGTATTAATGGGTGCGTGTTTCGGGCGTGTGTTCCCACGCCAAGGGACAGGTGGTATGTGTGCTTTGCCCCTCAGGGCAGCAAGGGCGAGGGCAATTGCGGCAGCGCGCGGGGAGTGGTGTTTCCGATGGGCGGGTGGCGGATCGCCGACGCATGCCCATACACCCCTATTGGAACGGGTACGGGGACTTGGGCGATGGTGTGTTTTCGCTGGGTGGACTTGTTCATGATGAGTAAACCCCACCCGGATGGGTTGGAGGCGGGTATGAAAACATAGGAAGGCACAGGCGTCAAGGCAGCTTTTTCTCAGTCGATCATTTTTCGTTGGGTCAGAGGGGGCCGCAGGCACCCAAATGATCACCCTACCCCTTTAGGCTATACCAACGTAGCCTACAGTCAGCGTTCAGGTTCGCCTTCGCCGGATCGCGCCCGGCTTCCCGTCCCACCCGGCGCAGCCGACAATCCACCACGCTGTAGAGCCCCAGTGCATGGCGGTCCAATTCCGTCAGAACGGAGAAGAGATCCCCCTCGTGCAGTAACCCCAGCGTGAGCCGCATGTCGCTGGCGTGGATTCGGTAGGGACCGATGTGGGGCGGAAGATCGGGCGGATGATGGGGCGCACGGGCGGATAGGTCGTAGCGCAGTTCCGGGAGTTTGAGCCGCTCCGCGGCATTGTCCAATGCCTCCAGCCAGGTCAGCCGACGCTCCTCCCCGATGAACCCGGCCTGTACCAGCCGTTGAAAGCGCGGGAGATAGGCATGGACCATGGCCCTGTCCGCTTCCCGTTGCCGGCGCCGGCCCCGCGCCTTGTCCAGGCGTTCCTTCTGTATCTCGTACCGGGCCTTTGCGTCATCGAGAAATTCCCACGCGCCCAGGGTCATGGCCGCGCAGGCGATGGCCGAGACCCCCAAAAAGACCAACGCGCCCCGGAGCGACGGCCAGGCCCCGGCAAGGGGGTTCCCGGAGGGGTCGTCCGATTCGCCCGGCGAATTCATGACGAATTCATGAAGTGCCGCGCGCCGCAAATGCCTTAGCGCCCTTTTCAGCGCCCAATCTTTGCCCAGGAATCCCGCAGGGCTACGGTGCGATTGAAGACCGGGGCCGTGGATGAATGGCTCTGATCCGGGCAAAAGTAGCCGAGCCGTTCGAACTGGTAGCGGTCGGCGGGCCGCGCCTCGCCCAGGGCGGGCTCCAGTCGGCAGTCGGACAATACGGTCAAGGAATCCGGATTGAGGTCGTCCAGGAAGTCGCCGGTCTCCTTGCCGGGATAGGGGGTCCGGAACAGGCGGTCGTAGAGGCGCGCCTCGCCCTTTAGGGCGTGGCGGGCGCAGACCCAGTGAATCGTCCCCTTGACCTTGCGCCCGTCGGGGGCGCCGCCCCCCCGGGTGGCGGGATCATAGGTGCCGTGGACTTCGGTGACTTCCCCCGTCTCCGGGTCCTTGACGACCCGGACACAGGTGACGAAATAGGCGAACCGCAGCCGGACCTCGCGCCCAGGCGCGAGCCGGAAGTATTTCTTGGGCGGGTCCTCCATGAAGTCGTCCCGCTCGATGAAGAGTGTCCGGGAGAAGGGGACCTTGCGCGTGCCCATCTCCGGGCGGTTGGGATGGTTTTGGGCGTCCAGTTCCTCGCTCTCGCCCTCGGGATAATTCACGATCACCAGCTTGAGGGGGCGCAACACGGCCATGCGGCGGGGTGCGCTGGTTTCGAGATCCTCCCGGATACAGTGCTCCAGGAGCCCCATCTCGATGACGTGGTCCTTTTTGGTGATGCCGACCCGTTCGGCGAAATCCCGGAGGGAGGCCGGAGTATACCCCCGGCGGCGCAACCCCGAGAGGGTGGGCATCCTGGGGTCGTCCCAACCGGCCACGTGGCCTTCGGCCACGAGCCGGGTCAGGAGCCGCTTGCTCATGACGGTGTATTCCAGGGACAGGCGGGAGAACTCGATCTGGCGGGGGCGGCAGGCGGTGGTCAACGCCGGGGCCAGGGACGAACGGTCCCCGGAATGTTGCCCACCCTCCACGATAGCGGTTTCCGCCGTCCCCAGGACGTTGTCCAGCACCCAATCGTATAGGGGGCGATGGTCCTCGAACTCCAGGGTGCACAAGGAATGGGTCACGCATTCGAGGGCGTCGGAGATGGGGTGGGTGAAGTCGTACATGGGGTAGATGCACCAGGTGTCACCGGCCCGATAGTGGGTGGCACGCCGGATGCGATACAGGGCCGGATCGCGCAGGTTGAGGTTGGGCGAGGCCATGTCGATCCTGGCCCGCAGGACGCGGGCGCCATCGGGGAATTCACCGGCGCCCATGCGGGCGAAGAGGTCCAGGTTTTCCGCGACGCTCCGGTTGCGATAGGGGCTTTCCACGCCGGGCTCGGTGAGGGTGCCGCGTTGTTGCCTGATTTCATCGGCGTTCAGGTCGCACACATAGGCCTTGCCGTTTTCGATCAACCGGATGGCGCAGGCATGGAGTTGTTCGAAATAGTCGGAGGCATGGCGGAGTCGATCCCCCCAATCGAACCCCAGCCAGCGCACGTCTTCCTCGATGGCGCCCACGTATTCCTCCTCCTCGGTGAGGGGGTTGGTGTCGTCGAAGCGCAGATAACAGCGGGCGCCCGGATGTTCTTGGGCGAGGCCGAAATTCAGGCAAATGGACTTAGCGTGCCCGATGTGCAGATAGCCGTTGGGCTCCGGGGGAAAGCGGGTGACGAGACGTCCCCGGTTTTTGCCGTCGGCAAGGTCCCGATCGATGATGTGGCGGATGAAATTGGGGGCGGGTGTCGATGGGGTATCGTTCATGGATCGGTTGAGTTTTCCTTGATGGCCCGGACCAAGATGCCCAATATTTTCCCGGCCTGACTGATGAGGTATTCGTTGAAGTCGATGGAGACGGTGTCACTCTCCAGCTTCAGGAATCGCCAGTTGCTCCCCGTGGTGACGACGCCCAGGATGTAGCGGAAGGCGGTGGCGTTTCTTTCATTGAAGATCCGCGAGGCCATCATCCCGGCGATGCATTGGGCGTAACCGGATCGGATATTCTCGTTCTTTGCTTCCACGACACAGACCACCGGGGTTTTTATGAAGACCTGATCGGGGGAGGTGCTGAGGAGGAAGTCACAACAGCCGTTCAACCCGAGTTCATCGTCCACGTTGAATTCCGTCCCGGAAAAGAGGCTGATCTTCCTGTCGAGTATTCTCCTCACCTCGATCAGCAGCGGCGCGATGATGAATTCCAAGCGGGCCTTTTCGGTGTCGATGGTGATGGCGAATGCGCCTGTGATGTCTTCGATGGTTTTGAAGTTGCTGTAGGGCATTGGGGCCGCGCCCGGTTATGCTTTCAATGGTTGAATCCTAAACTTCCCGCAAAACTAAGAAGCTGTTTGGGAATTCGCAATCTACCGCGGCGGCGCCCGAATTGTGTCTTGCCCCGTTGCGACGGGGGCGAAAATTGCGTCATGTAGTCCACTACAATCCTTATTTTCTCCCCCATCGCGCCTTGCGGGAGCCGCAATCGGGGCGCCACCTCGCTACGATACGAATTTCCAAACAGCTTCTAAGTGTTGTTTGTTCGCGACTGTAGCGTACCGGACGGTAAATCCGATTTCTAATTCAGCCGAAATTTCGGTTGCTTTCGAATGACACAAGTCACCCGTTCGAGGTATGAACTGCCATGATGGCGTCCATCTCCACCCGGGCGCCCTTGGGGAGACTGGCGACGCCGACGGCGGCCCTGGCCGGATAGGGTTCCTTGAAATACAGGGGCATAATCTCATTGATCAGGGGGAAGTCGTCCATGTCCACCAGAAACACGGTCAGTTTCACCACGTTATCGAGGGTCCCCCCCGCCGCCTCGGCGACGGCGGCCAGATTTTTGAACACCTGATGGATCTGCGCGCGCATGTCGCCGGTGACGAGTTCCATGGTCTCGGGGACCAACGGGATCTGGCCGGACAGATACACGGCACCGTTTGCGTCGATGGCCTGGGAATAGGTGCCGATGGCGACGGGGGCGTTGGGGGTTTCGATGGGGTTTTTGTTCATGTCTGGAATAAGTCCTTCGCAATCCTTTTGTTTGCGCAAAATTACCCGACAGTCGAAAAAATTACGGTCGCGTGATACGCGACACCAAATCAATGGCGCGTAGTTGTTTGATGACTCTTGCCAAATGACGTCGGTCTTTCACGTCGATGACAAAATCGATGGAATTTTGCAATCCATCCCGATCGGGGATCACCACGTTCTCGATATTCGCGCCCATGTCCGCAATGGTAGTGGCAAAGGTTGCCAGTGCCCCCTTTCGATTGATGGCGTCTATGCGGATGCTAACCGGGAATTCTCCTTCGAGATCGGCTTCCCAGACGACATTGACCAGTTTGTCCGCGTTGCGGTCACGTCTACCGGGCACGTTTTTGCAGGCGCTGGTATGGATCACCACCCCACGGCCCGTGCTGACCCCCGCGATGGAATCCCCCGGTATGGGATAGCAGCACTTGGAAAGCGCGACCACCATCCCTTCGGTCCCCTTGATGCGCAGTGGATAATGAAATTGATAATCCGGTAACTGTCGATGGGTCGGTCCCTGCTCTATACCGATCTCTGTCAGGAACTCGCAGGCCACCAACACCGCTTTGCGTTTCCCGGAACCGATCTCCAGCAACAGGCTGTCCAGATCATCGAAACCGAGCTCACCCAACACCGCTTCCATCCGCTTTTGCGGTATCTGATCCAGTTTTCCCGATGCAACCGCCAGTGATTGGGTGAGCAGGCTCCGGCCAAGCAGGATGATTTCACCCCGTTTCAGTTTCTTGAGGTAATTCCTGATATTCGATTGCGCCTTTGCCGTGACCACGAAATGCAGCCAACCGGGATTGGGATGGGCCCAGGGCGCAGTGAGGACCTCTATGGTTTGGCCGTTTTTGAGGGGCGACAGCAGGGGGGCGTAGCGACGGTTGATCTTGACGGCAACACAGGTGTTTCCGACGCCCGTATGCACGGCATAGGCAAAATCCACTGCCGTGGCGCCCCGCGGCAGTTCCTTGATCTCCCCCGCGGGGGTGAAGACGTAGACTTCATCGGGGAACAGATCCACCTTGACATTTTCCATGAACTCCAGGGGATTACCACTTTTCTTTTGGATTTCCGATAACCCCTGTAACCACTTACGCGTACGTTGGTGGGCGGTGTTGGTGACGGTGACGTCGCTCCGATAGCGGCAATGGGTGGCGATCCCGGTTTCGGCCACCGCGTTCATCTCTTCGGTTCGGATCTGGATCTCGATGGGGATACCCTGGGGGCCGACCAACACCGTATGCAGCGATTGATAGGAATTGGCCTTGGGGATGGCGATATAATCCTTGAATCGACCGGGAACGGGTTTATACAGGCTATGCACGACCCCGAGCGCCCGGTAGCATGTGTCCACCTTGTCCACGATGATCCGGAAGGCGTGTATATCCCGCACTTCGGAAAAACGTCTGCCTTTATCGCGCATCTTCCGGTACAGGCTATAGAGGTGCTTCTCGCGACCGGAGATCTGACAGGCAATGTCTTCCTCCTGCAATCGGTGCTCAATCCCCTTTTCGATCTTGCCGAGGAGCCGCCTGCGATTTCCCCGTGTTGTCCGGATCTTTTCGGCAAGCACCCGGTAGCGCATGGGATATAGGATCCTGAAGCCGAGTTCCTCCAGCTCGACTGAGATGTTATTGAGACCCAGTCGACTGGCGATGGGCGCGTAGATTTCCAGTGTTTCCCTGGCAATGCGGGCTCGCTTCTCCTTCGAGAGCCCGCCCAGGGTTTGCATATTGTGGATACGATCGGCCAGTTTGATGAGAATAACGCGGATATCACGGGTCATGGCCAGCAGCATCTTGCGGAAGTTCTCCGCCTGCTTCTCCGCCCGAGTGTTGAAAGTTACATGGGCTAGTTTACTGACCCCCTCGACCAGTTTCGCTACCTCGGAACCGAAGGCCTTGCCCACATGGGCGCGTCCTGTGGGGGTGTCCTCGATAACGTCGTGCAAAATAGCGGCGATGATGGTCTGGTGATCCAGGTGCATCTCCGCGAGGATTTTTGCGACATGCAGGGGATGGAAGATATAAGGCTCGCCCGTTTCACGGTATTGCCCATCGTGGGCCTCGGCGCCAAAGAGATAGGCTCGGTAGATCTCTTTGATAAGTGCAGGCTCGAGATACTGCTCGGCGAGCTCGCACAGCTTACTGATCCGGTATTCGTGCTCGATGACCTCGCGGTCAGGGGGATATTTAACGGGCGAAAGGGCCGATGCGTTTGACCGATAAGGTATTCGCAAGCCACGCAGAAATTCTTTGCTGAAAGGGGATGTCGGTGAAAACGGTCCGAACATCGGTTTGCCTCGCAAAATTCATAGGGCGCCCGCTTGGCGGGATAAAGGGTTCTACAGCAAAAACGGCCCGTTCGAAGTATCCTTTTAACGACTGTATTTCAGACTCTCGGCAGAATGAGCGTTAACCGTATTGAGGCACATAACACTGTCGATAACAAGCGTAATTTCTAATACCATCTGCAATTTCAGCCGCATGGTATAATATCACTCGGGCACTGGACAAGGAGCATCGTCCGGCATATCAGGCCCGTATTCAGCAGCTTCTTCCCTTCCTACCATTTCTTCCATTTGTTGTGTTTTCTCCATCTCTTCCATGAATTTTCTTTCCGCGAATTCTTCATCGGGCAGTCCATCATTCCCTTCCGATAGATTGTCATTGCCATCTGTCATGGAAGGCGCCATCGTTGTTTCGGGGTACAAATGAGAATCACCAAAGTGATCTTCCTCATAATCTCCCTCGTTATCATCATCATCATGCTTCAGGAGAGAAGGAGAGATCTTTGCTGAAGCGATTTCACGCAATGCCAATACTGTGGGTTTGTCATCCTCTTCATCGACGAGTGGCAACGCGCCACGGGACAGCTGTCTGGCTCGCTTGGCGGCCAGCAGTACTAATTCAAAACGGTTTGTTGTTTTTTCAAGGCAGTCTTCAACAGTAATTCGGGCCATGGTTCGATGTTGTTCCCCTGATTCGAGATCGCTACCTTTGAGAGCGTGTTTGAAAAATCCCAAGTCTACTGTGCCAGTCTCCGAATTGCGGCCCGCTGCGTTGCGGAAAGGGTGAGGTTTATCCATGATGGCTTGGCGTCATGTAGCTCGCTACACTCCGCCAATTTCACACACCTGCCACGCCTTCCACAGCCTTGCCGGCCACACGACCGGGGATTTTCATATATAGTCCGCCCCGACTGCAAAGAAAAAGTTAAACGAAGCATATAAGGAGATATTGCGTCCGTATATCCGGCCTTTGTAATGAGGCTACGAAAAGCCTCCGCCTAACGGAATCCGCGTGCTCCAAACCTTATCAGGGACGCGGTCCCAGAAGGGCCCAGGCTCCAGACAGGTTTTCAGGAGCGCAGGTTCGGCCTTATTATGCCATCACTTGACTTTTATCCACGCAACTATGGGAAGGGAAATGCCTCAAACGGTAGCTTGTTGATAAGTTTATTCTAAAAACCGGCTTTGTGGTTCAGTTTATCAAGCCGATGCGGCAACATAAGCACCCTTTTTGCTCAGGACGGCCTATGCAGTACGGGCATTACTTATTGGCCACCGCCAAGATATTTTTACCTCGACGTTCCTGCAACTGGCCTATCCACTGGCGTCCGGATGAACAATTTCATCGTATAGCTCACCGGGCATTTCACGAAACATCAGTGTCAGAGTGTTTCGGACATCCTCAATAATCTCCGGAATCCGTTTTCTCAGGTGATTTAGCCTATGGGGAATGGTGATTCCGTATTCAAGCAACCATCCCCTGATTCGATTGCCTTGTGCAGTTCTCCTGGCTACCCACTGACTCCCCGGATACGATGTAGGCTCCGAATGTCCTGTTGCTCAATGCTCTTTGCCGGCACGAAGCGCATTGAGGGGCATTGAACCGCTTGGTTGCCGAGCGGAGTGGAGGCATGGCGGATCGCCTCGGGATCGGCTGCGTCGTTCCAGTTCGATTTTACGAACGACTTGACGAACTGCGGGACCATCAGACGCACCGTATGTCCCATACCGGTGAAAATACGATACCAATGATGAGAACCCAACGCACGCCTCCATACCAACCACACACGATGGAATATTCGCCATAAAAGTCGTCAGTTCTTTCCTGCTCAGCTTCTCTTCGAGCACAGTTTTCCCATCTTCACCCTGACCATGAAGTTGAAAACTCCGGTTGGCCGTATCCAGTCCCGGAACCTTTACTTGCCCCTTTTTGACACTACTGGTCATGATTTTCTCCGCTTGATATTGAAAATATTCACAACATCATGGCACATTAGAGGCCATTCGAGGAGTGGGGCGGACCATCCTCATTAGACACGCTCTAAGAAGCCGGCAGGATGCCGGCGCTCCTACTTTGGTGAGGGTATTGATGGGCAGGGAGGGATAGATGTCCGAATTGGCCTTGAGTCCAGCGGACATTCTTTGTCCAAGCTCAAGGATTTCCATCTTTTCTGATGGAAAAGTCGCTATTTTTGCAACTCCGTGGTCGTTGGCCAAAAGTCTTTCTTTGTATATTTCGTAGATGCTGTCTTCGAGTTGCGCCCCAGTGCGATTCGTAATAGATCAAGCCTGTATCGTTACCTGTCGGGTCCTATCTATTATCCGCCTTGCTTATTCCGTTCCGGATATTATTTGTTTCGTTACATACCAAGCTTGATTTGCTATTGACTACGCTTGATTTGTAACAAACCAAGTCTCGTCTCTTGCAAATCATGCTTGATTTATTACAGGCCGGATAATGCCCGCAGGGGTCCGACTCCAGAATGGGATGCGCAGAACCCGGGTTCGGAGCGCGGAGGATAAGTCTATGGTAATAGAGGATAGGGTAGGGCGCAAGGCGCTGTACGCTCAGGGCAACCGAATAATAAATCATTGTTTGGCGAAGATGTCATAGCGGAAGGAAT